>JAKABA010000118.1 GCA_021802115.1 bacterium
AAGCCGCTCAGCCGCGAGCGCGAACGCCGAGCAGAACGACAGCCGCAGGTCTTCGCTCAGCCGACGACGGTGCTGACCGTGCCCGCCAGCTGCTGGAGATCGTCCAGGGTGTGGCGCTCGATGGCGCGCCGCGTGTGCTTCTCGATGTCCCGGATCTTGAGGATCTCGATCGGGGTTATCAGGGTGAGCGCCACCCCGTCCCGTCCCGCCCTGGCGGTGCGGCCCACCCGGTGGATGTAGTCCTCCGGGCTGGCCGGGACGTCGTAGTTGATGACATGGCTGATGTCGTCGATGTCGATCCCCCTGGCGGCCACGTCGGTGGCGATCAGGAAGCGCACCTTGGAGTCCCGGAACTTCCGGAGCGCGAGGTCGCGGTCGTGCTGGGAGAGGTCGCCATGCAGGACGGTGACGTCGTAACCGCGGCCCAAAAGGACGGTGTGCAGCATGTCGGCGTTGCGCTTGGTGGCGGTGAAGATCAGCCCGGAGGTGACCCGGGGGCTGTCCAGCAGCAGGCACAGCGCCTCGACCTTGTCCGCCCAGGAGCACTCGATGCACCACTGGCTGACGGTGTCGACCAGCTCCGCCTGGCCGCTCACCGATATGGTCTGGGGGTCGCGCATGTGGCGCTCCACCAGGCGGTGGATCCAACCGGGGACGGTGGCGGAGAACAGCATGGTCTGGCGTGCCTTCGGCGTCTGCTGCAGGATCCGCTCCACGTCCGGGGCGAACCCCATGTCCAGCATGCGGTCGGCCTCGTCGAGAACCGCGAAGCGGATGGATCGCAGGGACAGCGTCCTGCGCTGGAGGTGGTCCAGGATCCGCCCGGGGGTGCCCACGACCACCGCCGGCCCGCGCTTCAGCCCCTCCAGCTGCCTGTGGATGGGGTCACCGCCCACCACGGCCAGCACCCCGAACCCCGACCCCTTGGCCAGGCGCTCGAACTCGGCCTCGACCTGGGCGGCGAGCTCCCGGGTGGGACACAGGACCAGCGCCTGAACCTCGCCGCGGGAGGGGTCCAACCTCTCCAGCACGGGGATCGCGAAGGCGGCCGTCTTGCCGGAACCGGTCTGAGCCTGGCCGATCACATCCCGGCCGGCGAGGGCGATCGGCAGGGCGGCCGACTGGATCGGGGTGGGCTCGGTGTACCCGATCGCCTCCAGGGTGGCCTGCATCCGCTCCGAGAGGCCGAGCTCGGAGAATCGGACGGAAGGAACGGGATCCGGGGGGGCGGCCTCCGTGAAGACCGGGCTGTAGTTGCGCGCCACTGGCCGGAAGGGGCGCCTTGGACGACTAGGCAAGGAATTCAATATAACCGAGCGCCGGAGGCGGGAGCGCCCAGGATCTCCCGGGCGGGCCCGCAGCTGGTCTGGACCAGCGCCCTGGTCGAGTTGCGCCGGGGCCGGGTCCGATCAGGGTGGTCGGCTCCTGGGACCGGCGATCGGCGACAATTCCAAGCCATGGGACCAACGGCCTCAGCGGGCTCTGACTTGGCGGCTTCGTGAAGCCCCGGATGCTGGTCTCGGACCTGGATGGCACCCTCCTGGATCGGCGTCTGCAACTCGACCCCCGGGACGTGGAGGCGGCTCGCCGGGCCCAGGCGGTGGGGACGCCGATGGCGGTGGCGACCGGGCGCATGTACCGGTCCGCCCTCCCCTACGCCCAGGAGCTGGAGACCCGGCTTCCCCTCATCTGCTACCACGGCGCCCTGATCCAGGAGCTGCCCGATGGGTCCAAGGAGGGAGCGGTGCTGCTCCGCCGCGAGGTTCCGCCTGAGGTGTCGTTGCCGGTGCTCGAGCTGGCCCGGAGCCGGGGCTGGTCGGTGAACGTCTACCAGGGCGACGAGCTGCTGGTGGACCGGATCACCAAGGACGTGGAGTTCTACACCAGCATCGCCCAGATTCCGGCGGTGGTGGCTGAGGACCCTCCCCTGGAGGAGAGGCTGCGGCACGGGACCACCAAGCTGACGGTGGTGGTGATGGACCAGGCCGTGTTCCCCACGGTGATGGCGGAGATGGCGGCCCTGGCCGGCGAGGGGGCCGAGGTGACCAGCTCCATCGCCGGCTTCTGCGAGATCACCGCCAAGGATGTCAACAAGGGAGCCGCCATCCTGTACCTCTGCCAGCATCTGGGCATCGACCCCAAGGCGGTCGTCGCGGTCGGGGACGCGCCCAACGATCTGCCCATGCTCGAGGCGGTGGGCCATCCCGTCGCCGTCGAGGGAGCCAGCCCGGAGGTCCTGGAGGCCGCCGAGTGGGTGACCCTCGGTCCCGGGCAGGGCGGGTTGGCAGCCGTCGTGAGTCACTACCAGCTCGACCGCGCCGATGCCGGCTGAGGTCGGCTGATGAGCCTTTCGGTGGGGATCGTGGGCCTGCCCAACGCGGGCAAGTCGACCCTCTTCAACGCCCTTACCAAGGCCCATGCGGCGGTCGGAGCCTTTCCCTTCACGACCATCGAGCCCAACACCGGGGTGGTGCCGGTCCCCGACTCCCGGCTGCAGCGCCTGGCGGAGCTCTTCCATCCGCCCCGCGTGATCCCGGCCACCGTGACCTTCACCGACATCGCGGGCCTGGTGCGGGGGGCCAGCCAGGGGGAGGGCCTGGGCAACCAGTTCCTGGGCCACGTGCGCACCGCGGACGCCATCGCCTTCGTGCTGCGCGCCTTCTCCGCCTCCGAGGTGGGGCATGTGGAGGGTCAGGTGGACCCGCTCCGGGACCTGGAGATCCTGGAGCTGGAGCTCACCCTGGCCGACATAGCCGCCCTCGACCGCCGCCTGGACCGGGTCGGCCGCACCGCCCGGGCCGGTGCGGGGGGCAAGGATGCCAAGGTTGCCGCGGAGGCGCTGGCAAAGGTGAGGGCCGCCCTGGATGAGGGGCGGCCGGCCCGGTCGGTGGAGCTCTCCAGGGAGGAGGAGCCGGCGGTCCGGGAGTGCCAGCTGCTGACGGCCAAACCCGTCATCTACGTCGCCAATGTCGACGAGGAGGCGATCCAGTCCGACTCGGGCTCCGGTCCGGCCGCCCCGATCCTGGAGCGCGCCCGCGCCGAGGGCGCGGACTTCGTGACCGTGTCAGCCCGCCTGGAGGCGGAGCTCGCGGAGCTGGATCCGGCCGAGGCGGCTGAGTTCCTGGAGGGCATGGGGCTCACGGAGACCGGCCTCCCCCGCCTCAGCCGGGCCGGCTACCACGCGCTCTGCCTGCTCACCTTCTTCACCGCCGGCGAGAAGGAGGTGCGGGCCTGGACGGTCCGCCAGGGCTCGACCGCGGTCGACGCCGCGGGAGCGATCCATACCGACTTCGCCAGGGGCTTCATCCGGGCGGAGGTCTGCAACTGGGAGGAGCTCGTCGACGCCGGCGGCTACGCGGCTCTGCGGGAACGGGGTCAGCGCCGTCTGGAGGGCCGCGATTACGTGACCCGAGATGGGGACGTGATGCACTTCCTGTTCAACGTCTGAGGGGATGGCCCGCGCCGGGCTGGGCCTCCGCCGCAGGAACGTGGGGAGCCCTGGAGGGACCCCGACCATACGCCCGCGACCGGTGGCGAAGGTGCGAGCGCCGGCTCCGGTTCCATGGCCGCCACCGGCTCTCCGGCCGGCGCTCGCCGGCAGGGCCCGGGTGGGTGATCAGGGGCCGGGCGTGGGAGATGGGGCCACCAGGAGGTGCCCCCGGTCGACATCCAGGATGAAGACAACCGTCCCCGCTGGGATGGGATCACCGGTGGCTGAGAGCGCCGCCCAGAGGTCGCCGCGCGCGCGCACCTCGCCCAGGTGGATGCTGCCCGGGATCGCCTTCTCGACCGTCCCCTCCTCGCCGGGGAGTGCCTCTATGCCGTTGCGCATCGGCGACGCTCGCCCGAGTACGGGGACGAGCTGGTTCGGCGCCACGCAGCCGACGCCCACCGGCTCAGCTCGAGCTCCCCTCGCCGGCTCCCCGCCTGGTCTTGGTCGCGGCGGCCTCGGACGGGGTGGCCTTGCCGTTGGCGGGCGCCGCCACTGCCGCCGGGCCCAGGCCCGCGACCAGCGCCTGCGCCGCCCCCATCAGCCCCGCGAAGTCGGCGGGGACGATCAGCTTGGAGTTGGGGCTGTCGGCCAGCCGGGCCAGGTTCTTCAGCTGCCAGAAGGCCAAGACGTCCGGGCTCGCCTTGCCCTGGTGGATCGCCTCGAACACCGAGTCGATGGCGGCGGCTTCGCCCAGCGCTTCCAGCTTCTGGCTCTCGCGCCTGCCCTCGGCCTCCAGAATCTGCGCCTGCTTCTTGGCCTCGGCCGCCAGCACGGTCGCCTGCTTCTGGGCGGTGGCCCGGGTGATGTTGGCCTGGGCCTCGCCCTCCGCCTGGTTGATGGCGGCCTGCTTGTCGCCCTCCGACTTCAGGATGACGGACCGCTTGTGCTGGTCCGCCTCCTTCTGCTCCTCCATCGCCCGCAGGATGTTCTGGGGCGGCAGGATGTCGAGCACCTCGATGCGGTTGACCCGCACTCCCCACTTCTCGGTGGCGTCCGCGATGTGCTCACCGAGCAGGGTGTTGATGCGCTGACGCTCGGAGAGCGCCTCATCCAGGGTCATGGTTCCGAACACGGCCCGCAGCGCGGTGCGTCCGATCTGGTCGATCGCGGTCAGGTAGTCCTGGACCTCGAAGAGCGCCTTGTTGACATCGACCACCTGGTGGAAGATGGTGGCGCTCACTCCGACCGCCACGTTGTCCTTGGTGATGACGTCCTGCTTGTCGCCCCGCCGCGGCACCTCGCGCATGTCCACTTTGGTCATGCTGTCGATCAAGGGGAGCAGGATCACGAGTCCGGGATTGTGGGTGGCGTGGTAGCGGCCCAGGCGCTTGACCACCCCCTTGAAGCCCTGCTGCACCACCCGCACCGTGATCCGCAGGGCCACCGCCAGCACGGCGATCACGACGATCACGGCGATCAGGGCGCCCACGGTGGGCACGTTAGCAGAACCCAAGCCAAATTGGGGGCCCCATCCCACCCCCGGGGGGGCACGGGTCCGGGCCTCGACGGGCCGCCGCCGCGGTCCGGTCACGCGCCTGCGCCGAGGGCCGACCGGCAGGGAGAACCCTCCGGTCGCCCGGCCCGTCCCCCTGGTGGCACAAACGATCTCACCACCGGTTCGCGAGCCCCCATGCGTGGCGGCTCCCCAGTCCGGCGTCAGGCCCTGAGCCCGCGCCGGGTCCCGGGAGTGGACCCGCCGCCGCCCGTTTGACGAACTTGTAACAGCGCTTGCGTTCCACAACATTATGTGGTTGAATACCTGGCGGGCACAAGATGTGGCCCCACACGCATCGCCCACGCAGGCAGTGGGTGCTGGCAATTCCTCGCTCCCCTCCTTCGCCAAGCCGAGCCCCTCCCGTCGGCGCTCGCTGCCTGCACCGTCCTTGGGTCCCGACTCAGGGACATTGGGTAAACTGGCGCCGCTCATCAATCAGGGCCGCAGGGCCCATTCACGCGGAGCCACAGTTGGCCAGACGTACCAAGCGCCGGGCGACCACGCCGCCACGGAAGCGTCCCTCGGGGGCGTCCCGTCCGGCCGCCGGGATCCCCCAGCCCCAGGCCGCGCCGGTCGAGGAGCCGGCGGCGGTCGCGACCTCCCCGACCTCCCAGAGCACGCCGGTGGCCGAGCCGCGCGAGCCGTCACGTCTGCCCATGCGCGGCGAGCCCGCCGCTCGCTCCGCGCCGGCTCCCCAGGCGGATGCGAGGACCTCGCCGGCCCCGCCCGCGGAGGTTCCCGCCGCCGGGTCGCTGCTGCCCCGGCGGGACCGGGTCGTCGGCAGAGCCGAGATCCGCCGCCGCCAGGAGGCGACCCTGGAGCCGCTGGACGAGGGGCCGGCGGTGCCGCTGGACCGGACCCCGTATCTGCCCCTCGACATCCGCCGGGTGCTGCTGGTGTCGGTGGTGATGCTGGTGCTGGTCATCGCCGGTCTGATCTTCATCCACTGAGTCCGACTTCGGGAACTCCCAGGAGCGGCGCCTATACTCGCCCCCATGCGGGTGATCCTCTACACCGGCAAGGGTGGCGTCGGCAAGACCACCATCGCGGCCGCCACGGCGGTCCGCTGCGCTCGCCGCGGGCTCAAGACCCTGGTGATCTCGACAGACGCGGCCCACAGCCTGGGAGACTCCCTCGACTGTGAGATCGGTCCCGAGCCGGTCCAGATAGCGGAGAACCTCTTCGCCCAGGAGGTGAACGCGCTCCATGAGATGGAGGGCCACTGGGAGAAGATCCACGAGTACCTGGCCAGCCTGTTCAACTCCCAGGGGGTGGACGACATCATCGCCGAGGAGCTGGCGACCCCACCGGGGATGGAGGAGGTGGCCAGCCTGATGTGGATCCGCCGCCACGCGGAGCAGGGGCTGTTCGATGTGCTGGTGGTGGACTGCGCCCCCACCGGCGAGACCCTCCAGCTGCTGGCGTTCCCCGACGTCGCCCGCTGGTACCTCAACAAGATCTTCCCGATCGAGCGGCGGGTGATGAAGCTGGCCCGCCCCATGGTGCAGCCGTTCATCGGGATCCCCCTGCCCGCCGATGAGATCTACGGCTCGGTGCGGCAGCTTCTGGTCGACCTCGACTCCATGAAGGAGGTCCTCTCGGACCCCAAGTCCTGCACGGTCAGGATCGTGCTCAACCTGGAGAAGATGGTGATCAAGGAGGCCCAGCGGGCCTTCACCTACCTCAACCTGTACGACTACCAGGTGGACGCCGTCCTGGTCAACCGGGTGCTGCCGGCCGAGGTCGGGGAGGGCTACTTCACCGACTGGCGCCGGGTCCAGGCCAAGTACCAGGCCCAGGTGCAGGAGACCTTCGCCCCGCTCCCGATCCTGGAGTCCCGCCTCTTCGATCATGAGATCGTCGGACCCGAGCACCTCGACGAGCTCGGCCGCTCCCTGTTCGGCGACAGCGCCCCCGAGGCGATCCTCTACGAGGCCAAGTCACAGGCGCTGCGCAAGGTTGGCGACGAGTACGTGCTGGCGCTGAGGATCCCCTTCGTCAGCCGCGAGCAGGTGGAGTTGACCCAGAAGGATGACGAGCTCTACATCAGCGTCGGCCCCTACAAGCGGGAGATCTCCCTGCCCCGCGTCCTGCGGGGCAAGGAGACCCGGTCAGCGAAACTGGAGGACGGGCAGCTCATGATTCACTTTGCGAGGGTAAGCTGATGCCCCGGCCGGCGAGCGCCAACGTGGGTGAGCAGGCGCTGAGAGTGCTCGGAGAGGTGGTCCTGCACGCCGCCAACCAGCTCGAGGACCTGTTGCCACCGGAGGCCAGAATCCACCTGATCAGGGCGCAGCGGGAGCTGCTGCTCGCGGCGATCGCGACCTTGGAGCACCACCAGGCGCCTCCACCCGCCGGCCGCGGCAGCCGGCGGGTTCGCAGAATCTCCCTGGACTGACCGGGGTGCTCGGCAGCGGGGTCGAGTTCTACCTGATCCTGGTCATCTTCGCCATCCCCGGGATAGCCCTGGGGTTCACGGTCCACGAGTTCTGCCATGCCGCGGTCGCCAACGGCTACGGCGACCCGACGCCACGCCGCCAGGGACGGCTCAGCCTGAACCCGGCCGACCAGATCGACCCCTTCGGCCTGGTGATGCTGCTGGTGATCGGCTTCGGGTTCGCCCGGCCGGTGATGTACAACCCGGCCTATGTTCGCCGGGGCCTCCAGCGCGCCTGGCTGTCGGCGGCGGGGCCCCTCAGCAACCTGGTGATGGCGGCCCTGATCGGGCTCCTGCTGCGGGCCCTGACCGCGGCGGACCCCAGCCTGAGCAGCTGCGTGGTGCCCAGCTTCAACCTGCCCGCGCTCGGGTTTGTGTACTGGTTCCTGGTGGAGGCCTTCTACGTCAACGTGATCCTCTGCCTCTTCAACCTGATCCCGATCCCGCCCCTGGACGGCTTCGGGGTCGCCGACGGCCTGCTCGGGGGCCAGTTCCCGTCCTTCTTCAGGTGGCTGGAGATCCACCGCAACGGCCTCTTCATCGCCCTCATCCTCCTGATCCTGGTGGTCCCCGGCCTGCTCGGCGGGGTCAGCCCGCTGTACTCCGGGATCCTGGCGGTCTTCGACACCCTCTGGTCCCACGTGGTGGGGGGGCCTCCCCCGGCGATCTACTTCCCCAGCGTCCTGTACGCGCTCATCCCGGGCGGCCAGTCTCTGGCCTCCGCCCTGGGCACGCCCTGCCTGGCCGGCTGATGGCCCGGATCGTCGGCGCCCAAGCCGTGATCGCCGCGGACGACGGCCGGGTGCTGCTGCAGCTGCGACCCTGGCCGCCGGGCTGGGAGCCCCCCGGAGGCCATGTGGGGCCGGGGGAGGATCCCGCCGAGACCGTGGTGCGGGAGACCGCCGAGGAGTGCGGCCTCAGGATCGAGATCCTGAGGTTGACCGGGACCTACCACTTTCGCGGGATCCGGCTCGGCTCCGACCAGGTCTTCCTGGCCCGGGCGGTGGGGGGCATCCCCAGCCCCACCAGAGAGGCGCTGCGCGTGAGGTGGGTCGGGCTGGACGAGCTGCCCAGGGCCCTCTTCCCCTGGTATCGCACCCGGCTGCTCGACGCCCTGGCCCCCGCAGCGGAGCAGCCGTTCGAGCGCTGGCAGACGGTCGACCTGGGAGACGTGACCCGCCACGGTCTCGCCCTCACCGCGGCGCTGGGCGGAGCTCTGGGACGCCTCGCCACCGGGCGGGTCCGGGCCGACCGTTGGGAGTAGCCGCCCTCTTCGTCGCCGGCCTCCTGCTGATGCTGGCCGCCGCCGCCCTCTTCACCAACGCGGTCGAGTGGGGGGCCGGCCGGCTCGGGCTCGGCCACCAGGTCACCGGCAGCGTCCTGGCCGCGATCGGGACCGCGCTGCCGGAGAGCATCGTCCCGGTGGTGGCCCTGGTCGGCGGCGGAGCCGCGGCGGCGTCGACCGCCACCGGCGCCATCCTGGGCGCCCCCTTCATGCTGGCGACGATCGGCCTGGGCCTCACGGCCTGCGTCTGCCTGGCGAGCGGTCGGCCTCGCCTGGTGGTCCCGGCGGGGCAGAGCCGGACCGTCCTGTACACCTTTTTGGGCAGCTACGCGCTGCTGATGCTGGGGGCCTTCGTGCCCACCCCCTGGAGGTTCCTGGACGCGGCGCTGCTGGCCGGGCTCTACGCCTGGTTCGTCCTCCGCAGCCTGCGCAGCGCCCCCGGGACCGATCTCGCGGGGGCGCCGGAACAGCTGCTGTTGGGCCGCTGGCTGCTCCGGCGGCCGCAGCCGGCCACCGGGTGGGGGCTTCTCCAGCTGGGGCTGGCCCTGGCCGGGCTGGCCGTGGCCAGCGAGCTCTTCCTGCTGGCGCTGCACGGGATCGCGGCTGCGATCGGACTCTCCCCGCTGGTGCTGGCCCTGCTGCTGGTGCCGCTCGCGACCGAGCTCCCCGAGATGGCGGCCGGCTCCCTGTGGGTGGCCCGGGGCCGGGACGTGCTGGCGCTCAGCAATGTCACCGGGGCGATGGCCTTCCAGGCGACCGTCCCGGCGATCATCGGCCTCTGCTTCACCCCCTGGAACCCGTCCGGGATCGGCTTCCTGGCCGCCGCGGTGACCATCACCGGCGCCCTGGTGGGGATGGCCGCCATCGGCCGCCGTGGCCTGGACGCCCGGGTGGTGGCCCCGGCAGGGATCGGACTCTATGCTCTCTACGTGGTGGCAGTGGCGGTCGCCCGACCCTGATGGGGGGCCGGCCGTGAGCGGGGAGGCCGCGGCAGGTCCGGCAGGGGCGCGGCTCCGGGCGTTCCTTCGCGCCGCGGCGACCATGGCGCTGACCTCGTTGGTGGCTGTGAGCCTGGCCGCCTGCGGGCAATCCACCCCGACCGCGACGATCCTGGCCCGGCGGACCGCCGCCACCATGGCCGACTCCTCCTACCGAATCTCGGGCACCGCGCGGGCCGGGGGCACCACCACCACCTTCTCGGTCGCCACCTTGCCCGACGGGGATTTCGCCGGCGAGGTGGTCACCCGGGTGCCGGGCTCTCCGAGCCTCAGCCTGCAGGTGGTGGCGGTGGACGGCAGGGTGTTCGTGCTCTCTCCCCTGGGGCTCCAGCAGCTGGGCATCACCTCCCTGCCCGGCAATCTCAATCCCGCCACCACCTGGGTGGAGCAGCCGCCGGCCACCGCCCAGCGCTACCTGCAGAGCATCGCCCCCTTTTCGGGGTCCGGGATCGGCAGGACCATCACCCGCTACCTTGATGATCCCCACACCATCTCGTCGGTCGACCTGCACGGCGTCGGCGCCTGGCTGGTGGAGGAGGGGGCCGCAGGTTCATCATTGCGTCTGTACATCGCCAAGGGGAGCTATCGCTTGCTGGAGCTGACCGTCGCCGGGAAGAGCCCGATCTCGCTCTCCTACACCGGGTTCGAACGGATCGCACCGATCGCGCCTCCCCCCGCGGCCCATGTGTACGTGCCGCCCGCCACCTCCGCGGGCAGCTGAAATGGCGCTGATCGGCGCTCACGTGTCCACCAGGGGGGGCATCCTGACCTCCTTCGACCGGGCGCTGGAGATCGGGGCCGAGGCGGTCCAGATCCACCCCACCCCACCCCAGACCTGGCGGCGGCTCCACCCCGACCCCGACACCGTCTCCCGATTCCACGCGCGGCTCAGCGAGACCGGGCTCACCTGCTTCTTCTTTCACGCGGTGTACCTCATCAACCTGGCCACCGCCAGGGAGGAGCTCCTGGCCTCCTCCGAGGCGTCCCTCGCCCACTACCTGGACCTCGCCAACCGGCTGGGCGCCACGGGGGTCATCTTTCACCCCGGTTCTCACAAGGGGCGCGGTTTCGAGGCCACCCTGCCGCAGATTGCCGACGCCATCAGGCGGGCCCTGCGAGCGTCGGAGGGAGGCAGCCGCCTCCTGATCGAGAACAGCGCCGGGGCCGGTGACAACGTCGGCAGCACCTTCGCCCAGATCCGGCAGATGATCGAGGCGGTGGGCGATCCGCGGGTGGGCCTCTGCCTGGACACCGCCCACGCCTTCACCGCCGGGTACGACCTCAGCACCGCCGCGGGGCTCTCCGCGATGCGCGAGGAGCTGGAGCGGGAGATCGGCGGGGAGCTCCTCTGGGCGATCCACGCCAACGACTCCAAGGCCCCCCTGGGCTCGAACCGCGACCGCCACGAGAACATCGGCGACGGCCACATCGGCCGCGAGGCCTTCCAGCGCATGCTCCACGACCCCCTGTTGGAGCGGGCCCCGTTCATCCTGGAGGTGCCCGGGTTGGAGCGCCAGGGCCCCGACCTGGCCAACGTCGAGCGCCTGCGGGAGCTCGCCGCGGCGGGAGCGGTCAGGGCGTGACGCGGGGCGGCTGAGCATGGCGGGGGATGAGCGCCGTGAGGTGGTGGCGCTGGATCTGGGCGGGACCTGGATCCGGGCGGCCAGGTTCGCCAGCGACGGGACGATAGGCGCCAGGGCGCGCGACCGCACCGCCGCCCACCTGGGTCCCGCCGCGGTGGTGGATCAGATCCGCGGCCTGGTGGAGGCGGTCGGCCCCCCGGACCCGGCGGCCCGGGTGGTGGCGATCGGGGTGCCGGGCCCGGTCGATCCCTTCACCGGGGTGGTCGAAGGCGCTCCCAACCTGCCCGGTTGGGGCTCATTCCCACTCAAGGACCGGGTGGAGGCGCAGGTGGGCAGCCCCTGTCTGGTGGACCACGACGCGACCCTGGCGGCCCTGGGGGAGCAGCGTCAAGGGGCG
>JAKABA010000119.1 GCA_021802115.1 bacterium
CGAGCAGGCCTCGGATCGCCTCCAGCAGCTCCGACCCCGCCAGGGTCTGGTGGAGGTGGCGCGGATCCCCTCCGGAGAAGAAGACCATGCTGGCGGCGCCGACCACGGCGGCGGGCCCGGCCTTCCCCGCGTCCTGGCGATTGCGCACCGGCACCACCGTGGCCCTGACCGCAATGCTCTCGTAGTGGGCCAGGGCCATCTCGTTCCAGCGACCGAACACGGCCTCGCCCTCGGGGGCGCTGGCCGTCGCCAGGACCGCCACCCCGCCGTCCCCGGTGGCGCCCTCCAGCGCCGACCGCTCGATCGGACCAGTCCAGGGCTCGAACTCGCCCGAGCCCAGCAGGAGGAAGCGGCCCCCCGGCTCGGGGGCCGCCACCACCGAGGGGTCGTCGGTCAGGACTCCGCCCCGCTCCTCTGGGCGACCGCGGCCGCGTCCCCGCCGTCCTGGACGGCCGGTGCCGGCTGGTGTCCGTTCTTGGCGGCCTGGCCCTGCTTGAGCCTGAGCAGCGGCTCGAACATGTCGAGCGGCATCGGGAACACGACCACCGAGTTCTGGTCCGACCCTATCTCCGACAGCGTCTGGAGGTAGCGCAGCTGCAGGGTCGCGGGCTGGGTGCCGATCACCTGAGCGGCGTTGGCCAGCGTCTGGGATGCCTGGAACTCGCCCTCGGCGCGGATGATCTTGGCCCGCTTCTCCCGCTCCGCCTCCGCCTGCAGCGCCATCGCCCGCTGCATCGACTGGGGCAGGTCCACGTCCTTGACCTCCACCGCGGTGACCTTCACGCCCCAGGGCTCGGTCTGCTCGTCGATGATCGTCTGCAGCTCCGCGTTGATCTTGTCACGCCGGCTCAGCAGCTCGTCCAGGGTCGCCTGGCCCAGGGTCGAGCGCAGGGTCGTCTGGGCGGTCTTGGAGATCGTGCCCATGTAGTCCCGGACCTTCACGTAGGAGTCGCGGGCGTCGACCACCCGGAAGAAGACCACCGCCGTCACCCGGACCGTCACGTTGTCGCTGGTGATCACGTCCTGGGGCGGCACCTCATGAACCATGGTCCGCATGTCCACCTTCACCATCCGGTCGAACCCGAAGGGGATGATGAGGCGCGGCCCCGGCCCCTTCACGTCGATGAGCCGGCCCAGCCGGAGCACCACCCCGCGTTCGTACTCGTTGATCACCCTGAACCCGGTCGCAAAGGCGATCAGGATCAGGAAGGCGACCACGATGACCACCACCAGGATCCCCACCACAGCGCCACTCATGACCTCACTCCTCCAGTTGGCCCGGTCGAGACGGCCGCCCGCCCCTCCCGGTCCTCGTTGGTCCCCCTCACTCGCGGGAGACCGATCACGTCCACGATGAGGGTCAGCCCGTCCTGGGCCAGCACCTCGATCTCACTCCCCACCTCCAGCGGCGACCCGTCGCGGGCCACCGCCCGCCAGAGCTCGCCGTCCACCAGCGCCAGCGCCGAGCCCGCCTGGCTCTCCCTGATCACCCCGACCTCCCCCAGCAGCTCCTGGGGCTGGTGCGGATAGGGCCGGTGCCGCACCGCCAGGGCGCGGCGGCTGAGCACCAGCCAGGTGCCTCCCAGTCCGATCGGCAGCCCCACCAGCACGACCGGGTTGACCGGCTGCCCCCGGAACATCAGTACGCCACCCGCCACCGCGGCCGCGATCCCCGCGAAGGTGAGCACGCCATGGGTGGGAGCCACCAGGTCGACGACGAACAGGGCGGTGGCCGCCGCCACCAGGAGCAGCCCCAGGAGGTCGAGCGGCAAGCCCAGCAGCCCGGTCACCGCCAGCACTCCCGCGATCAGGCCAACCACGCCCGGGACGATCGCTCCCGGGTGGACCAGCTCCAGGCCGATTCCGACCAGGGCCAGCAGCAGGAGCCCGAAGGCGATGGTGGGGTTGGCCAGGAACTGCAGCTGCCCGGGGAGCTGGGTGACCCCGGGGGCGGACTGGGCGGTGCCCAGGCTGCGGGCCAGCACCGGGGCGGCGAGCCCCAGGGAGCCCCCTACGGCCCCCGTCGCGGCACCTGCGATTGCCAGTCGACGCATGGCAGACCTCAGTGTACGCCCAAATTTCGGGCATCCCCGATCCGCGCGCCCGATAATCGCCCGGTGCACCCCGGCCCTTCCGAACAGCCCGAGCGCCCCCTCGCCACCGAGCTGGTCGGCCCGGAGGGACGCGCCCGCTGGGACCAGTTCGTGGGCGGCCGCGGTGGCGGTGTGCTGATGCAGTCCTGGGGCTGGGGCGAGCTCCGGCGAAGCTACGGCTGGTGGCCGCTGCGGATCCTGGCCGTCTCTCCCGGCTCCGGCGATCCGCTGGGGGCGCTGCAGGTGCTGGGGCGGCCCGTCGGCCCCGCGGGGGTGAGCTGGGCGTACGCCCCCCGGGGGCCGGCCCTGGCCCCTCCCGCCCAGATCAAGGTCGCGGCCGCATTGCTGGACCGAGCCGCCCGGGAGCTGCGGCCCCGCCGGGTGATCTCCCTCCATCTGGACCCCGAGTGGCCGGCCGACGACCCGAACTGGGCCGCGGTGCGCCGCGGGCTCAGGCTCCGGCCGGCGCGCTACGACATCCAGCATCGGAACACCTGGCTGGTGGACCTGAGGGGAGGGGAGGATGCGGTGTTCCGCCGGCTGCCCCCATCCACCAGGAGAAACATCCGGATCGCCGAGAGGGCCGGAGTTCGGGTCGAGCAGGCGGCCGGCCCGGGGGCGGTGGAGGGGTTCTACCGGCTGCACCTGGCCACGGTGCAGCGCCAGGGGTTCACCACCCGTCCCTCCAGCTACTACGAGCGGGCCTGCGAGGAGCTGCGGGCCACGGTCTTCACCGCGGTCCGCCTCGAGACGCCGCTCGCCGCCGCGATCGCGGTCGCGTTCGGGTCCCGGCTGATCTACCTCTACGGGGGGACCTCAACCGATCAGCCCCAGGCCAGGGCGAGCTACGCGCTGCACTGGCGGATCATCCGTTGGGGGCTGGAGCAGGGGTGCACGGAATACGACATGTGGGGGGTTCCCCGAAGGTTCGACCCCGACAATCCAGCCCACGGCTACGCCACCTTCAAGACCAGATGGGGTGGGCGGCAGGCGTCGCACACCGGCCTGATGATCGCGCCGCTCTGGGGGAGGCTGGACCCCGCCATCCACCTCGCCGAGTCGTTGGCGCTGCGACGGCGCCCACTGCTCACCTGACGGACGGCGGCCGGGGCCCCACTACAATCGGGCCATGCTCTACCTCGGCCCCAAGCGCCAGGATCGATGGGAGGCGGTGGTCTTTGCCCCGCCCCGCGAGGTCTTCGCCGTCGCCGAGCAGGTGACCGGGCTGCCCCCCTTCAGCTTCCGGGTTGTGGACGACCACACCGCGGAGGTGGTCCAGGACCTGGCCAACGGCTTCTTCGGGCAGTGGAGCAAGGTCCGATACCCCAAGAATCGCATTCGCATCGAGTGCGAGCCGATCTCCGCCGGAACCAGGGTGACCATCTCCGCCCAGGGGGATCGCAGCTGCACCATGAGGGCCACCAACCTCCTGCGGATCCTCGGACGGGGCGAGCGCGACCGCAGCACCGTCTACCGCTACCGGGCGATCCCCCCCGGGCCCTGCACGGTCGTGCAGAGTTGGGCGGGGACGGGCTACCCCGTCTATTCGGAGCCGGATCACGGCGCTCCCCGCGGCCGCGCGGTCCGCCCGGCCTCGCCCCTGGTCGCCCTGGAGCAGCGCGGCCGCTGGGTGAGGGTCAGGGCCGGAGAGGGGGACGAGGTGGAGGAGGGTTGGATCGAGGCCGATCAACTGGTGCCCGACCAGGCGCCCCCCCGCACCCTGGCGTCTTAGTCCTGGGAGTGGTGCGCCAGGGAGTGCCATGAGCCCGAGAGCATCAGGTTCTGGGCCTCGGGCGGGCCCTCGCTGCCAGCGGGGTACAGCCGAAGTGGGGGCATGGCGTCGAGCACCGGTTGCAGAGCCTTCCAGGCGTACTCGGTCTCGTCCTGGCGGATGAAGAGGGTGTGGTCGCCCAGCAGCGCGTCGTGGAGCAGCCGCTCGTAGGCCTCGGCCGGCTCGGTCCGGAATGACTGGCCGTAGGAGAAGTCCATCCGAACCCCCTGCTCCACCACCACCGGGCCCGGCTCCTTGGCCACGAAGGAGAACGAGATCCCCTCGTCGGGTTGGATCCGGATCGTGACCCGGTTGGGCTGCAGCGCCTCGATCCCGGTGCCCTCGAACAGATGGAGGGGCACGTCCCGGCAGAACAGCATGATCTCGGTCCGGCGGGTGACCAACGCCTTCCCGCAGCGCAGGTAGAAGGGGACCCCGGCCCAGGCCCAGGAGTCCACCGCCAACCGCAGCGCGATGTAGGTCTCGGTGGTGGAGTCCGGGGACACCCCCTCCAGCTCGCGGTAGCCGGGCATCATCTTGCCGTTGACGGAGCCTCTGGTGTACTGGCCCCGCACTACCTCGGTCGGGGCCACCGGCCGGATCGACTGCAGCACCTTCACCTTCTCGTCCCGCAGGGCTTCCGGATCGAAGGAGCTGGGAGGGGACATGCAGGTCAGCGCCAGCAGCTGGAACAGATGGTTCTGCATGATGTCGCGCAGGGCGCCGGTCTCCTCGTACAGATGTCCTCGATTTTCCACTCCGATGTCCTCAGCCACGGTCAGCTGGACGTGGGAGACGACGTCCCGGTTCCAGATTCTCTCCACCAGGGTGTTTCCGAAGCGGAAAACCAGCAGGTTCTGCACCGTCTCCTTGCCCAGGTAGTGGTCGATGCGGTAGATCCTCTCCTCGGGCACGGTTCGGTGCAGCGCCTGGTTCAGCTGGCGGGCGGAGTTCAGGTCGTGGCCGAATGGTTTCTCGATGATGATCGAGGACCCCCGTGACAGCCCGGAGTCCTTGAGCTCCTGCAGGATGGGGGCGAAGGAGGAGGGCGGGACCGCCAGGTAGACGATGCGGCGCGGCCGCCTGAGCAGATCGGCGAGCTTGGGCCCGGGGTCGGTGAGGGCGGGCACGTAGCGCAGGCGCTTGGCGAAGGCGGCGAAGCTCTGCTCGTCGAGGCCGGTCCGGGCGAACTGCGCCACCGCGTCATGGGCGAAGAGCCGGAACCCCTCGTCGTCCATCTCCCGGTTCGCGGTTCCCACCACCTCGCCCCGGCGGGGCAGCAGGCCCTGGGCGCTCAGCTCGTAGAGCGCGGGCAGCAGCTTGCGCCGGGCCAGGTCGCCGGTCGCGCCGAACACGACCAGGTCCTGGTCGGGGGGTACGCGCAGAGTTCGTGGGGGCACGCCCCGAGTGTACGGTCCGGAGAATTGCGGCCGGTCCGCGCCGATCGCCTGCAAGTGGGCGCCTATACTCCCCCGGTGGGCACAGCCGCGCCATCGGAGCCGTCGGGCGAGGAGCTGGCGGCACTTCGCCAGATGGTCGAGAGCTATCCGCCCCTGGAGGCTGGGGCGGTCACCCAGCTGCTGGCCGGGGTGGGCTACGAGAGCGTGGACGAGAGCCCCCGCCGGCAGCTGGTCCAGCATCACCTGTGGGTGGTGCTGGAGGAGGCGACCCGGGCGGCCCGGCCCGGAACCTCCACCGCCGACCTGTTTCAGGAGGGGACGACCGCCCTCTTGAAACTGGTCCACGGCCTGTCGTGGCGGGATCCGCTCTCCGCCGAGGAGTTCCAGCGCCAGGTCCGCCTGGTGGCGTCCGCCGCCATAGCCGCCGCCCTGGAGGAGGAGACCAGGGTTCGCGAGCAGGATCAGCAGTGGGCCAGGGATGGGGAGCGCGTCTTCGCGCTCGAGGTGGAGATGCGCAGCGAGAGCGGCGAACCGCCCACGGACCGCCAGATGGCGTCCCGGCTGGGTTGGCCGGAGGAGAGGGTGCGGCAGCTGCGGCGGGCGGTGGCGGAGGCCTCCGCCCAGCACGACCGGGAGCTGCTGGAGACGCTGGAGGAGATGGAGGAAGAGTGAGCGAGTTGGAAGTTCCCCTGGGGGACACCCACCGCAGGCTGGGTGCCCGCATGACCCCGTTCGGCGGCTATCTGATGCCGATGCAGTACAGCAGCATCAGGCAGGAGCACGAGGCGGTCCGGCGGCAGGCCGGCCTCTTCGACGTGTCCCACATGGGCGAGGTGAGGCTGGAGGGCCCGGGCACGCTCGCCTACCTGCAGCGGCTGGTGACCAACGACGTCTCCAAGCTCGCGGTGGGGCGTGCCCTCTACAGCGTCATGTGCCGGGAGGACGGCGGCATCGTCGACGACCTCTTGGTCTACCGGGACGAGACCGGCTACATGTGCGTGATCAACGCCGCCCGCCACGACCGCGATCTCGAGTGGATGCGCGCCCACCTGCCCCCGGAGGGGGTGGATCTCAGCGATCGCTCCCAGGCCACCTTCCTGCTGGCCGTGCAGGGCCCCCGGGCGCTGGAGATCCTCGCCCCGCTGGTGGCGGAGGGCTCGCCGGCGGACATCCGCTACTACCACCACCGCCCGGGCACGGTGGCCGGGGTCGGCGTGCTCATCTCCCGGACCGGATACACCGGGGAGGACGGCTTCGAGCTCTACGGCCCGGCGGAGTCGGCGGCTGGCGTGTGGGACGCGATCTACGAGCGGGGCCAGGGGTTCGGGCTGCAGCCGGCCGGGCTCGGGGCGCGCGACACCCTGCGCCTGGAGGCGGGGCTGCGCCTCTACGGTCAGGACATCGACGAGAGCACGGACCCGTTCTCAGCCGGCCTGGGCTGGGTGGTCAAGCTCGGCAAGGGAGACTTCGTGGGCTCGGTGGCGCTGGGCCGGGTGGCGGCGGACCCGCCGCGCGCCTTTGTCGGCCTGCGGCTGAGTCCCCGGCAGATCGCTCGGCCCCACCACCCGATCCTCGCCGCGGGCGTGGAGGTCGGGTCGGTGACCAGCGGATCCTTCGGTTTCACGGTGGGCACCGCCATCGCCATGGGCTACGTCCCCCCCGCCCTGGCCGCCCCCGGGACGCAGCTGGAGATCCGGATCCGGCAGGATCCGGAACAGTTGGCGGCGGCGACCGTGGTGGCGCTACCGTTCTACCGTCGGGCCGACCAGTAGGACCCAGCCGGAGAGGAGGATCAGAGGTGCCGGAGCGCAGCGAGTACAGGTTCACCAAGACCCACGAGTGGGTCGTGCCCACCGGCGACGGCGATGCTCTGATCGGGATCACCGACAACGCCCAGCAGCAGTTGGGCGACGTCATCTTCCTGGAGCTGCCAGATCCCGGCGCCCGGCTCACGCCCGGCTCGCGGCTGGGTGCGGTGGAGTCGGTCAAGGCGGCGAGCGATCTCTACAGCCCGGTCGCCGGTGAGGTCAAGGAGGTCAATGAGTCGGTCGGGGCCCAGCCGGAGCTGGTGAATCAGGACCCCTACGGCAGAGGCTGGCTGGTCCGGGTCCACCTGGAGGGCGAGATCCCGGAGGGTCTGATGGAGGAGCCGGCCTACCTCGCCTACGCGAAGGCCGACCAGCACTGACCGTGAGAGTGCGACGGCGCGGGTGGGCAGGGCCGGCCCGGCCCTGAGCCGCGCCGGTCGCGAAGGTTTCGGCCTGCCGCTTCCCCTGGTTGAACCTCATCAGCGCTGGTTCCAGCACAGCGTACGAAAGGTTCGAAGCCCCGGCCCGCCGTTGCCCGGCGGCTGTCAACGGCAGGCAGTCTCTGCCCCCGCGGGCAGGTTGCGCCCGCGGGGAGCCCCAACCTGCGGCGGGTCCGCCCCAGCCTGCGGCGGGTCCGCCCCAGCCGGGTTGCGCCGAGGCCGGCCGAGGGCCTGGGCCGGTGGTCCAGGGCTGCCGGGAGGAGTCGGACCCTGACTTGGGACCGCCGAAGCCGCATCGAACTTTCACTAGACTTGGGGCAAGTTCACCCGCCCCCGGCCGGCACCACTGAGGACTGAGAGGGATGGCATACCTGCCCAATACGGACCGCGATCGCCAGGAGATGCTCGCCGCTCTGGGGCTGGAGGCTGAGAGCGAGCTTTTCCGGGAGATCCCCGGCCATCTTCGGGATCCCCAGATCGACCTTCCCGACCCTCTCAGCGAGTTCGAGCTGGGCCACGAGATGAGAAGGCTGGCGGATGCCAACCGGCCGCTCTCCAAGTGGGACTGCTTCCTGGGCGCCGGCATCTACTCCCGCTTCGTGCCGGCGATCGTGCGCGCGACCATCGGCCGGCCGGAGTTCTACACCGCCTACACGCCCTACCAGGCGGAGGCCAGCCAGGGATACCTGCAGACCATCTTCGAGTTCCAGTCGCTGGTGGCGGAGCTCTACGACCTCGACGTCGCCAACGCCTCCATGTACGACGGCGCCACCGCCACCGCGGAGGGGGCCCTGCTGGCGGTCGCGCACACCGGACGGGAGCGCATCCTGGCGTCGGCGTCGCTGCACCCGGAGATCCTGGCGGTGCTGACCACCTACGCGTCCGGCCGGGGCGCGGAGCTCGACGTGATCCCGACCCGGGACGGCCTCACCGACACAGAGGCGGCGGCGCGCCTCCTGGCCACCGGCTCGCCCCCGGCGGTGGTGATCGCGCCCCAGCCGAACTTCTGGGGGCTCATCGAGCCCGTCGGCGAGCTGGTGGAGCTGGCCCACGGCCAGGGGGCGCTGGCGCTGGTGGTGGCCGACCCCCTGGCGGCGACCGTGCTGCAGCCCCCGGGCGCGCTGGGGGCGGACCTGGCCGCCGGCGACGGCCAGCAGCTGGGGATCCCCGCCCAGCTGGGCGGGCCGACGGTGGGGCTCCTGGCCTGCCGGCAGGAGCTGGTCCGGCGCATCCCCGGCCGTCTGGTGGGGATGACCAAGGACAGCTCGGGCGGCCGGGCCTACTGCCTCACCCTGCAGACCCGAGAGCAGCACATCCGGCGCGAGCGGGCGACCTCCAACATCTGCACCAACCACGCCCTGATGGCCCTGGCGGCGACCGCCTACATGGCCAAGATGGGAGAGGCGGGGATGCGTGCCGTGGCCGACATCTCCTACCGCCGCGCCCACGAGCTGGCCCGCCGCCTGAGCGCGATCCCGGGATTCTCCCTGGAGCACGGTGAGGCTCCCTTCCTCTGGGAGTTCGCCCTGAGCTGCCCGGGGGATGCCGCCCTGTGGGCCGAGCGACTGGCCACGCGCGGGATCCTGGCCGGGCTTCCCCTGGGACGGTTCGATCCGCAGCGGTCCAACCAGCTGCTGGTGTGCGCCACCGAGACCAGCTCGCCGGCGGCGATCGACCGATACGAGCAGGCGGTCAGGGAGCTCGTGCAGGCTCCCGCCCCGGCCGGAGCGCCCGCATGAGCGCGCCGCAGCCCAGCTGGACCGGGGAGGAGCCGCTCATCTTCGAGCTCGCCGAGCAGATGGGGCCGGGCCCGCGCCTGCCCGCGGCGGGGGTGGCCGCGGCCGGACTGTCCGGCGAGCTGCCGGCTGAGATGGCCCGCAGGGTCCCGGCCCGGATCCCGGCCGTCAGCGAGCCCGAGCTGGCCAGGCACTTCGGCCGGCTCGCCCGTCGCAACCACAACCTGCAGCAGGGGCCCTACCCGCTGGGGTCGTGCACGATGAAGTACAACCCCGCGTTCAACGAGCAGGTGGCCGCCCTGGACGGGCTCAGCGACATCCACCCGTGGCAGCCCGAGGAGTCCATCCAGGGCGCCCTCGAGCTGATGTGGACCCTGGAGCGCTACCTCTGCCAGATCACCGGGATGAGCGCGGTGTCGCTGCAGCCGGCCGCGGGCGCCCACGGGGAGTGGACCGGGCTGCGGATGATTCAGGCCTACCACCTGAGCCGGGAGGATCACGAGCGGCGCACCGTGATCATCCCGGACACCGCCCATGGCACGAATCCGGCCAGCGCGGTGCAGTGCGGATTCTCGGTGGTGACCGTGAAGAGCGCCGGCGACGGGACCGTCGACCTGGACGACCTCCGCGCCAAGCTGGGTCCCCAGGTGGCGGCGGTCATGCTCACCAACCCCAACACCCTGGGCATCTTCGAGCGCAACATCGAGGAGATGGCCCGCCTGGCCCACCAGGCCGGGGCGCTGGTCTATTACGACGGCGCCAACCTCAACGCCCTGGTGGGGGTGGCCCGGCCCGGGGACATGGGCTTCGACGTCGTCCACCTCAACCTGCACAAGACCTTCTCGACCCCGCATGGCGGGGGCGGGCCGGGAGCGGGCCCGGTCGGGGTCACCGCCGAGCTGGAGCGCTTCCTGCCGGTCCCGCGCGTCACCCGGGACTCGGGGCGCTTCGGGCTGGACCACCAGCGGCCCGAGAGCATCGGCAGGGTCCGTTCCTTCTACGGCAACTTCGGGATGCTGGTGCGCGCCTACGCCTACATCCGCGCCTATGGGAATGAGATCGGGCAGGTGGCTCGCGACGCGGTGCTGAACGCTCGCTACCTGCGCTCCCTGCTCGCCGAGCGGCTGCCCACCTTTGTCGACACCGACAGCTTCCACGAGTTCGTGGTCACGGCCAGGCGGTCAGGCGGGGGCGAGCTGCGGGCCCTCGACATCGCCAAGCGCATGATCGACCACGGTGTCCACCCACCCACCGTCTACTTCCCGATCACGGTCCCCGAGGCGATGATGTTCGAGCCCACCGAGACCGAGTCGAAGCGTTCCCTGGACTACCTGGCGGAGGTCGTGCTTTCGATCCTGGACGAGGGCGAGCGCGATCCCGAGTCGCTGCGCACGGCGCCGCACAACGCGCCGGTGGGCCGGGTCGACGAGGTGACCGCCGCGCGCAACCCGATCCTGCGCTGGCGCGCGGCCGAGCGTGACTGAGATGGAGGCCGCCGACCGCCACGTGCTGCTCGAGCTGATGCTCCAGCGCGCATTCCGGGTCGGCGACTTCCTGCTCACCAGTGGGCGTCGGAGCTCCTACTACTTCGACGGCCGCATGGTGACCCTGGACCCCGTCGGAGCGCTCCTGATCGGCCGCGAGCTGACGGCCTGGGCCAGGGAGGACGGGGTGGCGAAGGTGGGTGGCCCCACCCTCGGCGCCGACCCGATGGTGGCCGCGGTCGCCTGCTGCAGCGCCCTCGACGATGGGCCCCGGGTGGGGGCGTTCATCGTCCGGAAGGAGGCCAAGGAGCACGGTGCGGGCGGGCAGTTCGCCGGCCCCGCGCCCCAGCCCGGGGAGCGGGTGGCTTTGGTGGACGACGCGCTGACGACGGGGGGATCCCTGCTGCAGGCGGCCGCGACGGTGGCCGCGACCGGAGCCGAGATCGCGTGCGTCTACACCCTGCTGGACCGTGAGGAGGGGGGTCGCGAACGGCTCAGGGAGGCCGGTTACCCGCTGCGCTCGATCTTCACCCGATCAGACCTGCTGGCGGCCCCGGCCCCGGTGGGCTGAGGCCCGCCGAGCGGCCTTGCTGATGGGCAGGCGGCGGTGGGTGGCGGCGGCGGGGGCGGCGCTGCTCCTCACCGTGCTGCTCAGCTCCTGTGGCGGCACCACCACCTCCGCTTCGCAGGCGGTGAAGGACCTGGTGGCCGGGCTTCCGGTCCGGTCCCACGCGCGCCCGCTCAAATCGGGTCTGGACAGCTGCAGCCCCGACGGGGGCTTCTACATCGACCAGACCCGGATCTCGTTCTACTACATGCGCCTGGTACCGCTGGCTGACGTCCTCCCCCTGCTGCCGGGCCAGGAGCGCCGCGACGCCCGGAGCCTGGCCTCCTTCGGCAAGCTGCTGGAGGTGGTGG
>JAKABA010000120.1 GCA_021802115.1 bacterium
GGCCGCTGAGCAGCCGGTTGTACTGCTCCTCCAGCCCCGCCTGGCCCAGGATCGCCCCGCTCGGCAGCAGACCGAACTGCCTCACCTGCTGGGGGGTCTCCACGCCGGTGTACCCCAGGATCGGTCCGAGCAGAGCCCCGTAGGGATACACACGGCCCAGGACCGGCTCCACCATGACAGCCGGGATGTCGGCCGACTGGAGCAGGGTCGCCCTGACCGTGGAGAGCCGGGCGGCGAGGGTGACCGTCCAGCCACCATCCGTGGGCTGGGCCATCTCCCGGGCGAGCTGGGTGCGGGTCTGGCCGAGCAGCCTGGCCAGATCTCCGAGGTCGTGGGCCGGGACCAGCTGCGGGATCGCCACCACCTGGTCGACGGCGGGATCGGCGGCGAGCACCTGGCCGTGGCGGTCCTCGATCACCCCGCGCTCCGGCGTGATGGGGATGTAGCGGGTCACCTCCTGGATGGCGGCCTGGTGCAGCTGCGCCCCCTTCAGGACCTGAAGCTGGTACGCGAATCCGCCGAACATCAGCAGCCCCAGCGCCAGCGCCGCCGAGAGGGTGCGCACCAGGCGGGGACGGCTGGCCAGCCGGGTGGGGATGCGCCAGAGGGGCCGGCGCTCGGCGTCCAGACGGCCCGCGAGGATGAACCCGAACGCCGCCATGTGCGCGACTGTCACCGTTCCGCCGTAGGCGAGGAACGGGATCGGGACCCCCGCCAGGGGCAGCAGACCGAGGTTCCCGCCGACCGACAGGAGGACCTCGCCACCCACCAGCACCGCCATCACCCCGGCTATCAGCGACGCCTGCAGGGTCCGGGAGTGGGTGGCGGCGGACACCAGCCGCCAGACCAGGACCAACACCGCCAGGAGGGCGATCCCACCGGTTATAAGTCCGAACTGCTCCACCAGGCTGGCGAAGGCCAGGTCGGTCTCCCGGGCCGGCAGATAGGAGGCCAGCAGGTGGCCGATCGAGGAGTGGCCGATCCCCAGCAGTCCGCCGGAGGCGATCGCGATGTGCGACTGCAGCAGGGTGAAGCCCCCGGAGGTGCCGTTGGCGCCTCCGTTCAGGTAGGCGTGCAGGCGGGCCAGCTGGTACGGACGGAGCAGCTTCAGGCCGACCGGCAGCAGGAGCAGCCCCGCGACCGTCAGCCCGGCCAGGACCCGGAGTCGCACCCGGCCCAGGACCAGGGAGGCCAGCACGATCAGGCAGAGCAGGGCGGAGGTGCTGAGGTCCGGCTCCAGGAGGGTGAGCCCGATGGGTGGGACGGCCAGCGCCAGGGTCAGACCCACCCGCTGGCGCTCCTTCCACTCGCGGTGCGACATCACCTCCGCCAGCAGGAGGATCAGCCCCAGCTCCGCCAGCTCTGACGGCTGGATCAGGACCCCCAGGTCGATCCAGCGCTTGGCGCCGTAGGCGTCGACGCCGTGGACCGCCACCCCCAGGAGCAGCACCACCGAGCCCAGGTAGGCCAGCCGGCCCAGCCAGTTCCACCAGCGGCTGGGCGTCCGCCAGGCCCAGACCAGCACGCCCAGGCCGAGCACCACCGTCATGCTCTGATGGATCGCCAGGGATCGGTCCCCGACCGCCACCAGGTTCATGACCCCGAGCACGCAGAGGACCAGGATCGCCCCGACCATGAAGGGATCGAGCGCGGGCACGGCGCTCTGGATCATTGGGCCGACGCGGGCAGCCTGGGCCAGTGGATTCTGGCGCTGGCGCCGGAGGAGTCGGGGACGGCCTCGAGACATGGGGAGCATCCGGAAGAGGGCTTTGACGCGACAACCACGGGAGCGAGCGCCCTCCCCAGCGCCTTGCCGACTCCAACGCGCACAGCCGGCGTGGCGTTTCGCCCAAGTTAATCTTGGCACCTAACACCGCCGCCCGCACCCTTAGAACTGATGCTGGTGGCGCCTACACTCAAGAGGTGTCCGAAACCTTGCCCGCCCACATCGTTCTGGCCGAGGACGAGCCGATGATCGGGCGCATCCTGGAGTTCAAGCTGGACCGGGAGGGGCACCGGGTCAGCTGGGTCCGGACGGCCGCCGAGGCGGAGCGGGTCTGCCGGGAGGAGCACGTGGATCTGCTCCTCTGCGACGTGACCCTGGAGGAGGACGGGCGAATCCTGTGCCGGCGGCTGGTGGAGTCCGGCCACTCGCCCCGCGCCGGGGTGGTGCTGATGCCGGAACAGCGCAGCCCCGACGGTGAGCGGCTGGCGCTGGAAGCCGGGGCCCGGGCGGTCGTGGTCAAGCCCTTCAAACCCACGATCGTGGCGGCCAAGATCAGGGAGCTGCTGGACACCCCCGGCTGACGCGAGTCGGGCTCGCACCCGTTGGGCCCACGGGAGGTGCCCGCCCCGGGCCGGCCGGGGCGCGGCGGGCCGCCGCGGTCAGCCGCTCTTGGTGGTGCCCAGCCCGCTCAGGAGCTCGAAGCGGTAGATCCCGGTGTCGTGGCCGTCCGCCCACACCACCTTGAGGCCGTAGTTCCCCACCAGGGCGATGTCGGCGAGCTCGTCCTCCCCCGGATGGAGCTCGGGATCCAATTGGAACCGGCCCGGGGCTCCCAGCTCACCCTTGCAGCTGGCGCAGGGGCACGCCCGGCGCAGCTGCGCAAAGGGGATCCGGGTCTCAGCTCCCCCCCGCCAGACCACGACCAGGGACCGCTCGCCCTCGTCGTAGTCGAACCGGGTCGGAACCGGTGCGGCCGCCGTGGTGTCCTCGCTCATCCTGACATCATGGGCCGGCCGGTCCCACCCATGCAGCGGCCGCCCCCACCCGCTATCCTGACCGCGCCATGGCGACGCCTCCAGAGCTCAGCTCCGCGCACGTTCTCACCACCGACCCGGGGACCCCGACAGACCGCAACCTCGCCCTGGAGCTGGTCCGGGTGACCGAGGGAGCGGCGATGTCGGCGGCGCGCTTCATGGGCCGCGATGACAAGATCGCGGCCGACCGCGCCGCCGTCGAGTCGATGCGCCGGAGCCTGTCCTACGTGGACATGTCGGGGGTGGTGAAGATCGGCGAGGGGGAGAAGGACCAGGCCCCGATGCTCTACATCGGGGAGGAGGTCGGCAACGGCAACCCGCCCCTGGTGGATGTCGCGGTTGACCCGATCGACGGCACCAGGCTGGTGGCGCGGGGCCTGCCGGGGGGCATCGCCACGGTGGCCCTGGCCGACCGGGACAGCCTGCTGCAGACCCACTGCTTCTACATGGAGAAGCTGGTGGTCGGGCCGCGCGCCAAGGGGTCCATCGACCTGCGCCGCACCACCGCTGAGAACCTCCAGCGGATCGCGGCCGCCGAGGAGTGCCATGTCGAGGATCTCACGGTGGTGGTGCTCGACCGGCCCCGGCACGAGCGCCTGCTGGCAGAGATCCGCCAGGTCGGGGCCCGGGTGATGCTCATCTCCGACGGCGATGTCGCGGCCGGGATCATGGCGGCGCTGCCCGAGCGGACCGGCATCAACGTCCTGATGGGGATCGGGGGCGCCACCGAGGCGGTGCTCACGTCCTGCGCGGTCCGCTGCATCGGCGGCGACATGCAGTGCCGGCTCATGCCGCGCGACCCGGAGGAGCGCCGGATGGTGGAGGAGGAGGGCTTCGACCCCGACCACGTCTTCGAGGCCGAGGAGCTCTCCGGTGGCCACAACATCTTCTTCGCCGCCACGGGGATCACCGATGGCGAGATGCTGGGAGGGGTCAGATTCGCCGGGGAGAGGGTGGAGACCCACTCGGTGGTGATGCGCTCGTACAGCGGCACCATCCGCTGGATCGATGTCGTCCACGACCTCTCCAAGCTGCGGGCGCGCTCGAGCGGCTGAGCCGAGCGGGCTCACATCCCGTGGGGGGCCGCCTCCAGTCTGAAGCCGATCGACGCATCGCAGCTGGGGCAGGTCGCGGGCGGCTCCAGGCCGCGCTGGGTCGCCCCGCAGTGGTGACAGGACCACTGGTGCTGGGCGAAGAAGGTGACCAGGTCGGTGCGGGAGATGAGCCCGACCAGCTTGCCGTGGCGGACCACCGGGAGCCGACGGATCCGCTCGCTCATCAGCACCTCGGCGACCTCCGCCAGCGGCACCTGCTCCTCCACCGTGCGTGGGTTGGGGGTCATGATCTCGGCCACGGTGCGGCCACGCTTGCGGACCACGTCCATCTCACTCACCACGCCCACCACCCGCTGATGGTCGTCGACCACCGGCATGCCGGTGATGTGATGGTGGTGCAGCTGGTGCGCGACCTCCTCCACGGTCAGGTCGGGAGTTGCGGTGATCACCGCCTTGGTCATCATCGCGGCCACCGTCGCCTCGCTGCTCGTGGTGCCGTCCGGATCAGCCATGACTCGGTACCTCCCTCAATTCCCCAGGGCCCACCTGATCAGCGCCCCAGGCAGAGCGGGAGCCCCTGCCAAGACTCTAAGGGGATGGGGGGAGAGCGCGGTGGCGCTCTCCCTCGAATTGCGATAATCTGCCGCGGTTGCCACCCGCGGGAGAGCTTGAGGAGGTCGCCATGACCCAGGTCGCGGATCCCTACACCCCCAGGGCGCGTTCGGTGCGCCGCCGCCCTTCCCAGGCCGAGCTGCGCGAACTGACCGCCGCGATGCCGACCGCCCGCCACACCGCCTACGACAACTACAACGTGCAGACCAAGGTTTTGGCGCGCAGCACCGACTCCACCTACATCATCTCCGACCATCCTGAGTTCACCTCCAGCCAGACGATCTCGGTCGCGGAGGGCAGGCGGGTGGCCGAGCTGCAGGAGGATTACCTGCGCGGACGCGACGTCGTGGTCATCGACGGGTACATCGGCAACGACCCCGAGTTCCGCTGCCCGGCCCGCCTGGTGATGGATCAAGCCTGGGCCAACATCGCCGGCATGCAGGACCACCTCCTCTTCCAGGACGAGTCGGTGGGAGATGGGTTCGCGCCCTGGTTCACCCTGATCTACACCCCCGGCCTCGCCGCTCCGGGATATCCCAACCAGCGCCTGATCGCGGTGGACCTCGAGGCCGGCATCACCCGGGTCCTCAACTCCGACTACTTCGGGGAGTCCAAGAAGGGGCTGCTGCGCATGTGGAACAAGCTGGTGTACGAGCGGGGAGGCCTGGCGCTGCACGCGGGCTGCAAGGTGGTGCCGACCAGCTCCGGCGAGCGCACCCTGCTCATCGTGGGGCTGTCCGGAACCGGCAAGACCACCACCACCTTCACCCGCCAGAACGACAGCAAGCCCGTGCAGGACGACTTCGTCGCCCTGATGCCCGGGGGGCGCGTCTACGGAAGCGAGAACGGCTGCTTCGCCAAGACCTATGCCCTAAGCGCCGAGGATGAGCCCACCATCCACGCCGCGGTCACCTCTCCGGTCGCCTACCTCGAGAACGTGTCGCAGAAGGAGGTCGACGGGCCGGTCGACTTCTTTGACGAGAGCTACACCCAGAACGGCCGGGCGGTGTTCCCCATGAGCGCGCTCGGGTGGTCCAAGGATGCCGGGGAGGCGCCCCCGGTCAGCGCTCTGCTGATCCTCAACCGCAACGACGGGATCATCCCGGCGGTGGCGCGGCTCTCGGTGGAGCAGGCGGCGACCTACTTCATGCTGGGCGAGACCAAGGGAACCGCGGCCGGAGGGGCCGCCGAGGCGGGCAAGTCACTGCGGGTGCCGGGCACGAATCCCTTCTTCCCACTGCTCCATGCCCAGCAGGGCAACCGGTTCCGGGAGCTGCACCAGAGCGGCGGTTTCGAAGTCTTCCTGCTCAACACCGGCTCGGTCGGCGGCGGTGAGCAGGACCCCAGGGCCAAGAAGGTTCGGATCGCAGCCTCGTCGGCGGTGGTCAAGGCGATCGCCGAGGGGACCATCGCCTGGGAGCGAGACCCCGACTTCGGCTACGAGGTGGCGACCGCGGTGCCGGGGATCGAGGACGAGGAGCTGCTCCGCCCCCGGCTGCTGTACCGCCGCCAGGGCCGGGAGGCCGAGCACCAAGAGGCGGTGGAGCGGCTGCGGCGGGAGCGCCGCGAATACCTGGAGCGCTTCCCGGGCCTGGACCAGCGCCTGCTCGACGCTCTCCAAGACCGGTAACCGGTGGAGGCCCGGCGTCCCTCGGCCCTGCTGGTGGTCGACGTGCAGCAGGGATTCGACGACCCGAGCTTCGGTCGGCGCAACAATCCCGCCTGCGAGGCCAACGTGGGCCGCCTGATCGAGGCCTACCGGGCGGCCGGGGAGGCGGTGGTGTTCGTCCGCCACGACTCCGCCGAGCCGGGGTCTCCGCTGGCGCCGGGGAGCCCTGGGAACGCCTTCAAGGAGGTCATCGCCGGAGATCCGGACCTGCTCGTCCGCAAGCGAGTGCACTCGGCCTTCTACGGCCAACCGGACCTGGACCGCTGGTTGCAGGAGCGCGGGATCCACGCCCTCACCATCTGCGGCATCACCACCGACCACTGCTGTGACTCAACCGCGCGGATGGCCGGCGATCTGGGGTACCACACGACGTTCGCGCTGGATGCGACCCACACCTTCGATCGCCGGGTGGGACCGGTTCATCTGGTGCCCGCCGACCAGGTTTCCTTCGTGACCGCCGCCAGCCTGCACGGCGAGTTCGCCACGGTGGTGACCACCGAGCAGGTTCTCCAGGGCCTCTCCTGACCGCCATCCCGTGTCAAACTCAGAAGATGAAGGTGGCGTCGCCCTGGTGAGCGTGACGGGGGAGCCGGACGGGCGGCCCAGCAAGCAGGAGTACCTGATGCTGCTCGCCCTGGCGGCTCGCACCCGGGCCGATTGCCTGGGCCGCCGGGTCGGAGCGGTGGTGGTGCGCGACGACCGGGTTCTCAGCACCGGCTACAACGGCACCCCGATCGGGATGCCGAACTGCACCGAGGGCGGCTGCCACCGCTGCCTCAACCGCCAGACCGAGCTCTACCCCGAGGGCAGGGGCTACGACCTGTGCGTGTGCGTGCACGCGGAGCAGAACGCGCTCCTGGCCGCGGCCCGGTTCGGCCAGTCGACCCTGGGCGCCACCCTCCATACGACCATGCGCCCGTGCTTCGGCTGCCTCAAGGAGGCGCTCCAGGCAGGGATCGTGGCGGTCCACTACATGAGCGATTGGACACCGGGCGACGGCGAGGACCAGGAGGCGCTGAACACCCAGTACGCGGCCCTGCGGTCGCGCTTCTTGGAGTTCTCCAAGGTCGAGGTCCCGCTCGCCGCCCTGAACCCGCTGCTGGCCGAACTGAAGAAGGAGGGGGGGATTTGAGCGACGACGACCGCTGTGAGGCGCCCAGCGTGGCCGCGGCCTGGCCGGCGGCGCTGCTGACCGTGAGCGACCTGGGGTCGCGGGGGCAGCGCGAGGACCGCAGCGGGGATTGGCTGGCGCAGCGACTCCCCGACCTGCCCGCCACGGTGGCGCTGCGCGAAATCTTGCCCGACGAGCCCGACCAGATCTCACGGTGGATCCGCCGGACCGTGCTCAAACTCAACCCCGCCCTGATCGTCTGCACCGGCGGCACCGGCCTGCACCCGCGCGACCGCACCCCCGAGGCGCTGCTGGCGGTGGCCGATTACTCGGTACCGGGCTTCGGAGAGGCGATGCGGCGGACCGGCCTCGACCACACGCCTCACGCGATCCTGTCCCGCCAGGTGGCGGTCGTGCTGAAGTCCACCCTGGTGATCGCCCTGCCCGGGGCCCTGAAGGCGACCCAGGAGAGCCTGGATGCGGTGTGGGCAGCCCTCCCACACGCCCTGGAGATGGTCGCGGGGTTGCCGGAGGCGAGCACCGAGGCGGGCCACCGGGGCCAGAGAGGGAGCAGGGAGGCCCGGTAAGATCGGTCCGTGCCGTATCGAGGGGTGATCTTCGACCTCTACGGCACCCTCATAGACGGCTGGGACATCGCCCAGGCCCGGGAGCGCACCGCCGAATTGGCCGAGGCCCTGGGCGCCCCGCTCGAGCCCTTCCACGAGCTGATGGAGAGGACCTACACCGAGCGGGCGACCGCGGCACTGGGGGACCTGCCCGCAATGCTGCGGGAGCTCTGCCGGCGGGTCGGGCATGCTCCCGGGCCGGCCGAGCTCGCCCGGGCTGCGGAGCTTCGGATGGAGCAGTTCCGAGCCGTGCTCAGCGTCCCGCGCGAGGAGTCCCCCTCGGTGCTCTGCACCTTGCGGGATCGGGGGGTGAGGGTGGGGGTGATCAGCGATTCGTCGTCGGAGACCCCCGAGATCTGGCCCACCCTGCGATGGGCGGCTCCCATCGAGCTGGCCCTGTTCTCCTGGACCGAGCGCCGCCGCAAGCCGGCTCCGGAGCTGTACCGCAAGGCGCTGGCCGGGCTCGGCCTGCCGGCCGAGGCGGCTCTCTACGTCGGCGACGGCGGCAGCCATGAGCTGAGCGGGGCCGAGGCCTGCGGCATAAGGGCGCTGCGCATCTCCCACCATCCGGGACATCCCGAGGCCCACCTGCAGTTCGACCCCGATCCGGTCTGGCGGGGCGACGAGATCGGCACCCTGACCGAGGTTCTCAGACTCACCATCTGACCACGGCCTTCGGGCCGGTCTCTGCGGGCGCGGCCCCATACTGGGCGCAGGGACTCATCAGTGGGGGCGCAGGGTGGCAGAGATCGAGCCGGTCATCACCATCTCCTCGAGCTATGGCACGCTCGGCGAGCAGCTGGGACGCACCGTCGCGGACCGCCTGGGTCTGCCCTTCCTGGACCGGGCCATCCCGGCCACCGTCGCCAAGGAGGTGATGGCCTCATTCGAGGAGATCGCCTACCAGGAGAGCCACCCGGTGCACGGGATCGGGCAGTGGATCGGGTTCTTCTCCCCGCTGGGGTCGGCCTGGCTGGGGGTGCCGGACCCGCTCGAGCCGTGGCGCAGCGAGCGCGAGTACCTGGACCACACCGAATCGGTGATCCGCCGAGCCGCCGAGCACGGCGTGGTGATCCTGGGCCGGGGGGCTTCCATCATCCTGCGCGACCATCCCCGGGCGCTGCACGTGCGCCTGGACGCTCCCCCCGAGGAGAGGATCCGGCAGGCGGTGGAGCGCAGCGGGGTGGGCGACCGCGAGGCCCGCCGCGCCCAGAAGGAGACCGACTCCGCGCGCCGGCACTACCTGCAGCACTTCTACCGGATGGACATCCGCGATCCCAGCCTCTATCACCTCTGGCTCGACACCACCGCGATCCCACTGGAGGCCTGCGCCGACCTGATCACCCGGGCCGCGCTCGCCCGCCTTCAAGTCGCGCCAGCCGACCGCCACCCCCAGGCGGGGTGATCGCCGCTGGGCCAGGTGGCGAGCCCAGCCGCACGACGCTTGGGGGCCGGGGTCGCTCCCGGCCTGTGAGCGGGCGGCGTCGGGGTGCCCTCCCGCCATTTCCGGTCGGCGCTCCCGGCGTGGCGGAGGAGGTGGCCGCCCGGTGGGTGAGACCGGTTGCCATCGGCTGGCGAAGGGCACATACTCGCTTTGGCAGAGCGCTGCCCAGGGATCGAGGGGCGACGTCGGGCACGTGGGGATTACGCCGGAGTCACCTGGTCGCAGCGGGACAGGTCGGTGAGGGAGGTTTAGTATGGCCCAGCGACTGCGGCTCACTGTCAACGGCTCCGTCAGAGAGGATGAGGTGGAGCCGCGACTGCTCCTGGTGCACTACCTGAGGGAGCGGTGCGGCCTGACCGGCACCCATGTGGGGTGCGACACCAGCCAGTGCGGAGCCTGCACGGTGCTGTGCGACGGTCAGCCGGTGAAGTCCTGCTCGATGCTGGCGGTCCAGGCGGAGGGGATGGCGATCACGACCATCGAGGGCCTGGCGCCTCCGGGCGGCATGCACCCCCTGCAGACGGCGTTCTGGGAGGAGCACGGGCTGCAGTGCGGCTTCTGCACCCCCGGCTTCATCATGGCCGCCAGCGCTCTTTTGGCCGAGAACCCCGATCCCACCGATGAGGAGATCGGGCGCGGCCTGGAGGGCAACCTCTGCCGCTGCACCGGATACGTGAACATCCGCCGCGCCGTCCACAAGGCGGCGGCGGCGATGCGCCAGGGGGCCGGCGCCACGGCCCCGATGGGAGGGTAGGAGATGGCCGTCAGCCAGCTCATCGGCGCCCGCGTCCAGCGGCGGGAGGATCCCCGGCTCATCACCGGGCACGGGCGCTACATAGAGGACCGCCTGCCGGTCGGCTTGCTGCACATGGCCGTGGTCCGCAGCCCTCACCCGCATGCCCGGATCCTGGGCATTGACACCAGTGCGGCGGCGGCCGCGCCGGGGGTGCGGGCCGTCCTGGTGGCCAAGGACTTCCACGCTCAGCTCGCGGGCGCCATGCCGGTCACCCCCAGCTTTGTCCCCGAGAAGAAGTACGTCCCGGAGCGGTTCCCTATCGCTGCCGACGAGGTCTGCTTCCAGGGAGAGCCGGTGGCGGTGGTGGTCGCGGACGACCGCTACCTGGCGGCCGACGCCGCCGAACTGGTGGTGGTGGAATACGAGCCACTCCCGGCGGTGGTGGATCCCGAGGCGGCGATGGCCCCGGACAGCCCGCGGGCCCATGTCGACGGGCCCGACAACATCGGCTGGGACATGACCTTCGACGGCGGGGACATCGAGGCCGCCTTCGCGCGAGCCGAGGTCAGGGTCACCGAGCGGGTCTGGCAGCAGCGGCTGGCCCCGACCCCGATGGAGCCACGGGGAGTGCTGGCCGAGTACTCGCCCTACGACGAGCGGCTCACCATCTGGCTGAGCAGCCAGAACCCGCATTTCATCCGGCTCTTCATCTCCGGCGCCATGGGGATTCCGGAGAGCCGGGTGCGGGTGGTCGCGGAGGACGTGGGCGGCGGTTTCGGGAGCAAGATCAGCCCCTACCCGGAGGACTACCTGGTGCCCGCCGCGGCGCGCCTGCTGGGGCGGCCGGTGCGCTGGATCGAGACCAGGACCGAGAGCGTCCTCACCACCTATCACGGGCGGGGCCAGGTGTTCACCGCCGAGGCGGCGGCCCTCAGGGACGGGACCCTGCTCGGCCTCCGGCTCACCCAGGTGCTGGACCTCGGCGCCTACCATGGGACCTTCGGCGCCTTCCAGGCCTGCGCCTGCCTGATGGCCGGAGGGGTGTACCGCTGGCAGGCCGTCCAGGGGAGGACGATCGGGGTCCTGACCAACAAGGTGCCCACCGACCCGTACCGCGGGGCCGGGCGCCCCGAGGGGACGCACCTGTGCGAGCGCATGGTGGACCGGGTGGCGCAGGAGATCGGGATGGACCCCGCGGAGCTGCGTCGCAAGAACTTCGCCCGCGAGTTTCCCTTCACCAACAACTTCGGGCTGGTCTACGACTCCGGCAACTACGACGGGACCCTGGACAAGGCCATGGAGCTGGTCGACTACAGCGGCTGGCGCCAGCGCCAGGCGGCGGGCCGCCAGGAGGGGCGGCTGATCGGAATCGGCTGCTCCACCTGGGTGGAGATCTGCGGGTTCGGTCCCAGCGAGGCCACCGCCGGGGCCACCGGCGGCATCGCCCTGGTGGAGTCGGCCCAGATCAGGTTCCTGCCGTCGGGGTCGGTGGCGGCCTTCGTCGGCACCCATGCGCAGGGCCAGGGCCACGACACCACCTTCTCCCAGATAGTGGCCGACACCCTGGGGATCCCCATGGAGAAGGTGGAGCTCCGCC
>JAKABA010000121.1 GCA_021802115.1 bacterium
CCTGGGCCAGTTAAATGTGCTGCGCTGCGGGCGCACTCACGCCCTGCCGCGGCAGCGATTGGTGCACAACCATACCAGCCCCGGGTGGCGCTGCGCCGCCCGGCTCTCCCAGCGGCTCCGCCCCCGGAGGAACCGCCTTCACCGGTGTGCAGGGAACCCCAGCGCCTCCCCGGCTGCTCGCGGCATGCCGGAGCGAGCGCCACCCTGGCGACCTTCGGCGACGCTGGATCGGCGGGGAAGGACTGGGCAATCGGGGCGGGTCCGGTCACGCGTCACCGCGCAGCGGGGGATGGGACCGGTCAACCGCCGAAGTAGTAGTCCTGCGGGTAGATGATGTCGAACACGTCCTGCGGGACCAGGCCCTTCAGGTTGCTCTTGTACATGGTGAACTGCAGCGGGGTGTCGGGAAGAAACAGCACCGGAAGGTTGCGGGCCAGGTAGTCCTGGTACTTGAACAGCGCCTTGGTCTCGGCCGAGGCGGAGCTGGCCACGTGGGTCTCGTGGATGTTGGCGTCGTTGGTGGGGCTGGAGTAGTCGCCGGCGTTGCTGGATGAGCCGGTCGCGAACAGCTCGCCGCCGGTCGGCAGGTAGTCCGGGGAATAGGTCCATGCGATCCCCGCCACGATGGTCCAGCCCCGGCAGGGATGGGCGTAGCTGCAGCTGTTGAACATGGTGCTGATCACCTGGTTGAACGGCTCCTGGGAGATGCTCACGTCGATGCCCGCATGCAGCTTCCAGGTCGACTGCAGCGCCTCCATCTCGTTGGTGGTGGTGACACTGCCGCTGGTGACCAGCAGGGGAAGGCTCGCCGCCTGGTGCAGGCTGATGCCGGCTCCGCACTCACCGGGGCCGGTGCCCGGGTGGGCGCAGTAGCTGGTCCCGCCAGGTTCAACGCTCCAGCCGTGGTCCCTGAGCAGGGTGACGGCTCGCGTTGGCGAGTACGGATAGATCAGGCTCCTGGCCTCGAGGGGGCTCTCATCCGCATTCCCCGGCGGATAGGTGGGCACGGGCCCGTTCTCGAGGTTGCCGTACCCGGCGTCGAAGTCCTTGATGTCCTGCGGCTGGTTGATCAGCGACTGCAGCGCCTGGCGGAGGTACAGCTGGCGCAGCAGCGGCCCGCTGGTGGGATTGGTGAAGTTGAGCGGGAGGTAAACGAAGCCGAACCCGTACCAGGGGGCGAAGGAGTAGCCCTGGCTGCGCTCCAGCGCCGCCTTCTGGGGTAGGTCCTGGACCGGCACGTAGCCGATGGTGAGGCTGCCGGTGCGCAGGGCGTCAAACTCGGCGGTGTCACTGGTGAAGGGCTCCTCGACGAAGGCGGATATGGTGGGCTTGGGAGTGCCGGAGTAGCCCTTGTTGGGCACCATCTTCACGTAGCCGGACGAGGTGTACTGGCTGAGCCGGAAGGGACCGTCGACCACCTGCCACAGCGGATTGGTGTCGTAGCTCGCGGAGTTCTCAGACTGGCTGTTGAGGAACTGCGCCACCCCGAGCGCGCCGCTGGTGGCGGTGCCGGGATCGGCCGGGATGTATGAGTTCGCCGGAAGTCCCGCGGAAACCGGCGCCGGCACCCGAGCCTCCGCGGAGGCGTCGTAGTTTCCGACCGCCCCCGCAGCCGACAGCTTGTCCCAGGCAAAGCGCGGCAGGGGGAACACCTGGCTCAGCTCGTTGTAGAGGAATCAGGTGGGGTTGTAGGACGCGTTGAGCTTCATGGTGAGGATGTGAGTGCCCGTGGCCGCATACGAAAACACGTTCTCAGGCAAGCCCCCGGCCACCGCCGCTCCCCAGCCGGGACCGGGCAGGCTCGTGCTCCCGAGCACCGGGGCCTTGGGGTCGGTGGCAGCGCTGAGCAGGTTCATCCACATGACCACGTCGCGGGCGGTGATGGGATGCCGGGTCGACCACCGCCAGTGCTTGAGGGAGATGTCCACCACGGTGTTGCCGTCGGTGAAGATGGGGACATTGGCGATGCTGAGCTGACGGTTCAGCACCGGCTGGCCGTGGTCCCCGAACCAGTAGAGCGGCAGGAAGAACTCATTGGAGAACTGGTAGAGGTTCTGGTTGCCAAAGAAGGCGCCAGGCATCATCGGAAATATGTAGGTGGGCGTGTCGGCGGGCAGCTCCGCGAAGGTGACCGTCCCGCCGCGCACGGTGTGAGCCGGAGCGGTGTTGCCGCAAGCCGCGACCAGCAGCGCCACCCCCAGGATTACGGGGGCGAGCCGCCCCGCCGGGCGCAGGCGCGGCCTCCAGCCGAAGGGGACGCCCCGCGTACGCAACATGGGCGGACGCTACCAGAACCTGCCAGAAGCCCACCGTCCCCCAAAAGGATGAGATCCTGCCCGGGGACAGCCTCAGGAGGCCCCCAACACCGCTCGGGCCAGCCGCTCCGGGGAGTCGGTCGTGACGGCATCGGGGAAGTGGCAACAGACCTCGGACACCCCGAGGTCGAGATAGGCCTGGAGCTGCTGTGCGCAGGCGGCCGGCGTCCCCACCAGTCGCCGCGCCCGATAGGCGCGGGCATCCTCGCCGTGGCGGTTGTAATGGTCGGCCATCCGATCGGCCGCCGCCTCGGTGTCCGCCACCAGGCAGTCCAGCACCACGCCCACCCGGATCGAGCTCAGGGGCCGCCCCAGGGCCCGGCAATGCTCGGCCAGCACGTCCAGCTTGCGCGCGACCCGCTGCGGCGGTCCGAAGAGGCTGCAGCCGTTGGCGTGGCGGGCCACCTGCCAGAGGGTGAGCCGCTCACCTCCGCCGGCGATCCAGATCGGGGGCGAGGGCCGCTGGACCGGCTTGGGGTACACCCGCGCGTCTTCGACCACTGTGTAGCGGCCCTCGAAGTGGGTCGACTCGTGCTCCCAGCACGCGCGGAAGAGCTCGACCGCCTCCCCGCAGGCAAGGATCCGCTCCCGAAGCGACCGCAGAGGCAGCCCGAAGGAGAGCACCTCGTCGGGGTCGGATCCCGCCCCCAGGGCGACCTCGAGCCGGCCCTCGCTCAGCACGTCCAGGCAGGCCAGCTGATGGGCCAGCTGGGTGGGCTGGTGCAGGGGGAGCGCCAGGCACATCGCCCCCAACCTCACCTTGGTGGTCGCCCAGGCCAGGGTCGCCAGGCTGATCAGGGGGTCCAGCACCGGCGACCGGTCGGCCGCAAAAACACCCTGCAGATGGTCGTACACCCAGACCGCCCCGTAACCACTGCGCTCGGCCCTGAGCGCCACCTCGACCATGGTCTCGAACAGCGGCGCCGCAGGAGCGGCTAGGGGGAGATCGCTCCGCCACCCCTGGGGAACGAAGCACCCCAGCCTGAGTTCGGTCACCGCGCCGCTACCAGCTCCCTCGCCGGGCGGGGGCGGACCCTGCGGGCGGGGCCCCACAGCCCCTCCAGGTCGTAGTAGGCCCGCTCCCCCGGTAAGAAGACGTGGGCGATCACGGAGTCGAAGTCGAGACAGATCCAGGAGGCCTCTTCGAGGCCGGCCCGGGCCAGCGGATGGACCCCGGCTTTGCCCGCATCCTCCACCATCGCCTCCGCCACCGCCCTCACCTGCCGGTCGGTGTCACCCTCGCAGATGACGAAGTAGTCCGCCATGGTGGTCTTGCCCCGGAGATCGACCCGGACCACATTGCGAGCCTTCCTGGAGAGCGCCGCGTCCGCAACCAGGCGGCTCAGCTGAAGGGGCGTCATGCGGGGGCGATTATCCCACGCTCACCGGAGACCAAATCCGGCGCGGCGCCATACAGACCGACGCGGCGGATCTCCCGCCAGACCGGGGGCGCCAGCTGGGCGGAGCAGTCGGCCCCCTGGGCCAGGCGGTCCCGGATGTCGGATGCCTCCAACTCCGGGGCCATGACCCCGATCGCCAGCGCATCGGGGAGCAGATACCCGGCCTCTCTCAGCTCGGCGATCACCGAGGTGGCGCGTTCAGCGGTCCCGGAACGGTCGAAGACTACCAGCCGCGCCAGCTGGGCGATCACCTGCGCGCGCTCCCAATCCGGCAGGCTGGCCGCGGCGTCACTGCCCAACGCGAGCAGGAGGCGCACCCCGTGGACCTCCCGATGGAGCTCCTCCAGGGTGTCGGCGGTGTAGGACGGGCCCCCGCGGCGCACCTCCACGTCGCTCACCGTCACCAGCGGGTCGCCCAGCGCGGCCACCGCGAGGCGCACCAGATGCAGCCTCTCCTCCGGCGAGGCGACCGGCGGCTCGCGGTGAGGGGGCTGCCCATTGGGGATGGCCACCACGGGCAGCGACAGCCGCTCGCGCAGCCCTGAGATGACCGCCATGTGGCCGAGGTGGGGAGGGTCGAAGGTGCCGCCGAAGATGACCAGCTCTCGCGTCACGGCGCGGGGAGCTCCGCCCCCGCCACCTCCGGGAAGAAGGTGAAGGAGACCCTGCCGATCTGGACCTCGGTCCCCGGGGATACCCCCCGCTCCGCGAGCGCGTCCTCGACTCCCATTCTCAGCAGCTGGCGCTGCAACCTGAGGACCGACGCCTCGTCGTCCATATCGGTCATCTCCACCAGATGTACGAGCGCTTCGCCGGTGACCTCGACGCGGCCCTCCTCGACAGCCACCTGGAAGCTGCGATCCCTGGCCACCGGGCCCTGGTAGAGACGAAAGGTGCCGCCATGCTCCGGGCCTGCCGACGCCGCGGACATCAGGACCGCGCACGCCTCCAGCAAGCGGTCGGTGCCGGCCCCGGTGCTGGCCGAGATCCGGACGAGGGGAGCGTCCGCCGCGAGCTCCGCCCGCAGTGCCTCCGCGGTGAGGGAAGCCTCATCCTCCGGCATCAGATCGATCTTGTTCAGCACCACCACGGTCGGCTTGGCAGCCAGGTCGGCGCTGTGTTGGCAGAGCTCGCCATGCACCTGACGATAGGCGGCGGCCACCCGGTCCCTGCCGAGGGTCCCGTCCACCAGATGCACCAGCACCCGAGTCCTGGAGAGGTGGCGCAGGAATCCCACGCCGAGCCCAGCTCCCCGGTGCGCCCCCTCGATCAACCCGGGCACGTCGGCCGCGGTGAGACTTTGCCCGGATGCCAGATCGACCACCCCGAGGTTGGGTGAAAGGGTGGTGAAGGGATAGTCTGCGATCTTGGGGTGGGCACCGGTGAGCCGGGCGAGCAAGGTCGACTTGCCGGCGTTGGGCAACCCCACCAGCCCTAGGTCGGCGATGAGGCGCAACTCCAGACGCACCCGCCGGGTCTCGCCCGGCTCGCCCAGCTCCCGGCGGCGGGGCGCCTGGTAGGTGGGGGTCGCGAAGTGGGTGTTGCCCCGTCCTCCCCTCCCCCCGCGGGCGGCCACCACCTCCGCCCCGGCCCGTTCCAGATCCGCCAGCAGCTGTCCGGTTTCGGCATCGAACACCATGGTCCCCGGCGGCACCGGAAGAACCACCGGGGCGCCGTCGGACCCGTGGCGCTTGGACCCCTCACCGCCCCCACCCGGCTTGGCCCGAAAAGTGCGCTCCAGCTGGAAGCGCTGCAGCGAGCTGATCCCCTGCTCGGCCCTGACCAAGATGTCCCCACCGCGGCCCCCGTCACCGCCATCTGGCCCACCTTTGGGGACGAACTTCTCTCGCCGCAGGCTGTTGGAGCCGGCGCCTCCGCGACCCGCGCTCAGCGACAGCACCACCTCGTCTAGGAACATGATGCGAACCGGGCCAGGGCCCGAATTACTTCAGTCGGCCGAGGCGCCCGCCGGGGTGATCGTGACCCGGGTCCGGCTGGTGCGATATGGCTGGTAGACCACCTGACCGCTGCTGAGGGCGAACAGGGTGTGGTCCTTGCCGACTCCGACCCCGGGCCCGGCCAGGATCCGGGTTCCGCGTTGGCGCACCAGCACGGCTCCGGCCGACACCGCCTCGCCCCCATACACCTTGACCCCCAGACGCTGGGAGTTGCTGTCCCGACCGTTGCGGCTGCTGCCGCCGCCCTTCTTATGCGCCATCGCCAGGCTCCTCCACCTCAGACTCCTTGTCCACCGCCTTGGCAGCCCGCTTGGCGGGGGGCCTGGAGGCACGGGGTCGCTTCGGAGTCACAGCCGCGGCAACCTCGACATCCTCGGTGCCGCCGTGAGCCTCCTCGGCATCCTTGGCCTTGGCGGCACGCCGGGGCACGGCTCCCACCGCGTCGATCCGAAGCTCGGTGAGCTCGGCCCGGAACCCCCGCTGCCGCCGGTAGCGCTTCTTCGGCTTGTATTTGAAGACGAGCACCTTCTCGCCGCGGAGGTGGCCCAGCGCGGTGGCGGTGACGGTTACCCCGTCCACCGTCGGCGTGCCCACCGCGGTCGGCTCCCGGTCGCCGGCCTCGGCCACGACCATCCGCACATCCTGCAGCTGGACCTCGTCCCCCGGCTCCACCTCCAGCCGATCGACGACTACCCGCGTGCCGGGTATGGCCCGATATTGGCGGCCGCCAATCTGGACTATGGCGTACATTCAGAACTCCTGGGAATGGGCGGAGCCGAGGGCCCCGTGGTGGGCGTCAGAGCTTACATCCTGCAACCGCCCGAAGTCGGAGTTTACCAGACTGATGCCGGTCCCAGATCGCTGGAGTGCGCGGCCGGGGTCCTAGGGGCCGGTGACGGTCACGGCAGCCAGAGGGCCGTAGTTCAATTGCAGATCATTCTGGGAGGCTGAGCCATTGCTGGCGATCAGGCCGGCCGTGGCCGAGTAGACACCGCGGCCGACGTCGGGCAGGACCTCGACCTGGAAGGTCAGGGTCAACAGGCCCGGGCCCGCTCCGGACTGGCCGGGGATGTCGAAGCCCGACCACGTGGGGATCACCGTCCCGACGACAGGATAGGTCGCCCCCGAGGTGCTCGCGTTGCCTGACGTCGACTGGGTGGTGACGTAGTCGAAGTCGGATGGCAGCGTGATCGCGAGGGTGGTGCCGGAGGCGGAGCCGCTGCCGGTGTTGGTGATGACGGCCTCGTAGGTGACCGTCGACCCGGCCGCCACCGCCTGCGGGTTCACATGCAGGCTCAGGCTCAGGGAGGGCGCCGGAGTTATCTCCATGGTGAGCAGCCGCCCGCTCAGATAGTTCTGGTAGCCGCTGGCGAAGACCTCGGGATAAAGATGGACCGAGCCCGCCCCGCCGGTCGCCTCCAGGTTGGCGGTGATAACCACCTGGCTGGCCTGGCCGGTGACGCCAGGCCCGATCGTCCAGCTTCCCCAGGTCAGGGTGGCGTCACGGGAGGCGGGGACGATGTCGGCGGAGCGGACGGCGTCGCCATTCTCGACCACCGAGGCGGTGCTGGTGTACACGAATCCGGCCGGGACCTGCAGGCGGACGGTCACCCCACGGAAGGAGGAGCCCCCAAGGTTGGTGACGGTCACCTGTACCTGCCCCACCGTTCCCTGGGCGATCTGCTCCGATGGCCCGGAGTTGCCGGCCGGCGAGATCACCTCGGAGGTGACCTGGAGCGTGTTGGGGATCGACGAGCCCCCGCAGGAAGTCGTCAGCGCCGCCGCCAACCCGATCACGGGAAGGCAGGCTGCCACCCCCATGTGTCGCCCGAGCTTCAGCGCGTCCCTCCAGCGCGGTTGGAGCTGGCCAGAGGCCGCCTGGTGGTGGCGGACTTGCCCAATGGCACCGGGTGGTCGGGTGCGGTTGGCAGCGGATCAGGGTAGCCGACGTCACTGAGCAGCTGCATCGCCATCTGGCAGTCCAGCCCGATCACGGTGTCGGTCCGGCCCCCGATCGCATCCACCAGAGCGCCGCCAAGCCCCTGGACGGCGTAGGCGCCGGCCTTGTCCAGAGGCTCGCCCCCGGCCACGTACTGCTCCAGCTCCTCATCGTCGAACACCCGCATGCGCACGGCCGACCGCGAGACGGCGGTGCTCTCCTTCATCGTGGCGGGGCAGAGAGCACAAACCCCGGTCAGCACCACGTGACGCTGTCCCCGCAGCGCCCGCAGCATCTCCTTCGCCCTGGCCTCTGTCAGCGGCTTGCCCATGAGGCCGCTGGGGCCCATCACCACGGTGTCGGCCGCCAAAACGTAGGCCGCACTCCGCCCGTCGAGCTGAGATATCACGGCGTGAGCCTTGGCCCGTGCCACCAGCTGGACCGCCAGATCGGCGCACATCCCGGGCACCATCGTCTCTTCGATATCGGGGGGGACTACCGTGAAGCGCAATCCCAGCCGCACCAGAAGCTCGCGCCGACGCTTGGAGCCGGAGGCCAGGACTAACTCCGCCACGTCCTTGATATGCCTCCTGGTTCCGGTGAGTGGCCGTGGCCCTCGCCCGGCCGGTCCCCGTGTGAATCCTTCACGGGAGTCTAAGTCTATCAGCGGAGCCGGGAAGACCCGGTTTGGCGGGCCGCCCGAGTTCGAAGCGACGGGCAACGCCCCAGAGCGCACCAAACGCCAGGCACGCGGCCAGCCAGACCCCAAGGCCCAGCCAAACCGGCGTCCTGGCCACCTGGGGGAAGATCAGGAAGGCGGCGACGGCGAACCGGGTGGCCGCGGCGCAGGCCACCGCCAGCCGGCTCCCGGCGGGGTCCCCGGAGGCCCATGGGAAAGCCAGCAGGCAGGCGACTCCCACCCCCACCCGGCCCGCCTCGGCACCCGTCCCGGTCGCCGCGAGCAGGCTGGCCCAGTCGGGAGCCGCCACCACCTCCGCCAGGACCAGAATGGCCAGCACGGTGAGGACCGGCAGCAGCGTGTGGGGCGAGCTCGTGCGCTTGCCGTTTGCCAGCCAGAGCTCCATCCCCAACAGCCCGAGCGCGGTCAGCCCGAGCCCTCCGACACCGACCTGGCTCAGCCCACCCGCCGTCAGCGCCAACGCCGGGTTGCCCGGCCACGGCAACGGGACCACCGCCAGTGACGCCAGGGCCAGCGGGACGATGGCCTTGTCCACCTGAGTCCGGCGGCGCCATCCGGCGGCCGCCATCGAACTGCCCCTGGAGAGCAGCCAGGCGCCGCATAGCAGGGTCAGTCCACCGGGGTAGATCAGCAGGCTCGCACAGACGGCGAGGCCGATCAGGATGTGGCTCAAGGCCGGAAGCCCAAGAGCACCTGGGTGGCGGCCACCGGGACCACCCCGAGCGCCAGGACGACCAGCCCCACGGCCAGACCGAGCAGCTCCGGGCCCCAGGCAACCGGCGCCCGGTCCGGCCTCAGGCTGGAACGCATGCCGGCCGCGGCGGCGCCCAACTGGAGCCCTCCCACCAGCAGCACCACGGCTGCCAGCACCGGGCTGACCGAGACCGCCGCCAGAACGACCAGCAGCCTCCCCGAGAATCCCCCGAACGGCGGTAGACCCGAGAGCCCCACCCAGGCGACCAGCCGCGACCTCTGCCCCCGTGGTTCGCTGAGGACGGCGCCCGCCAGCCAGTGGAGCGCAACCAGGATGAAGGCGGCGGTCAGCCCCTCCACCGTGCCCAGGGCAACCGCCAGGCAGACCAGCCCCGCATCGCAGGCCAGCGCCCTGGGGTATCGTCCCCGCTCCGGGCCCAGCAGCGCCCACCCGCCCCAGAAGAGTGCGGTTGCCAGACCCAGGGCGATCAGCAGCTCGCGCAGCGGAGTGGCGACCAGAGCCGGGCTGAGCGCGACCGCCCGGGCCTCCAGCAGGGCCCCGGCCGGCAGGAGGAGCACCCGCCAGTAGAGCATCTCGCGCGAATCCAGGCGGACGGCGGCAGAGACCCAGCTGGAGAAGGGCATCACCCCCATCAGGCCCACCAGCCCGAGCGCCAGCAGGATCGCGACCAGGGCCGGCGGGGAGGAACCGGTGCGGACGCCGGGGAGGAGGGCGGCCGCGGCCAGCCAGGCGCTGAAGACCATTACCCCCTGGCGAGCCACCGACCGCACCACCAGCTGCGGCCCCACGACCCGCTGCCAGCGCAGCCACAAAGCAGCGCTGAGCCCCCCGGCCAAGAAGGCCACCACCACCGGCGAGTCGGTTGCGACCAGCACGGCCGCTGCCGCCGCCAGGGCCAGGAACAGGGCCTGACCGGCGGCGGTGGGGGCGTCACTGCCCGCCACCAGCGCGATCAGGGCCATCGCGGCAACGGCCCCCAGCAAAACCCCGCCGGCGACTCGGCTGACCCGCAGCACCCCCAGCCCACCGACCCATCCGGGAGCCGAGGCGACAGGGGAGCGGAGCAGGTGCGCGGCCAGTGCCGCTCCCAGGAGCAGGAACGCCAGGGAGAGCGCGGTCGCGATCCAGCGGGAGTGCCCGCCCCGTGACCGGTGAGCCTGGGCGGCGGACTCGCCGCCGGGCCACTTGGGAGCTCCCATCAAGACCCGGTCTCCCACGGCGAGGACCGCGCCAGGACCACCAGGGGCACGGCCGGCACGGCGGTGAGCAGGGCGGCCCACCCCAGGGTGTTATGAGCCGAGCTCAGGAGCAGGAAGGAGCTGGTCCCGATCGCCGCGCTGAACGCCCCCAGCGCCAGGTCGGCCGGCCCCCTGCCGGTGACGGCCCGGATGACTCCAGCCTCCCACGCGAACAGACAGGCGAACGCAGGCCCCTGGGTCGAGACGGTGCCGGCCGTGAGATGACCGGAGAGCAGGCGGGCCGCCATCAGGCTGCCCACGCCGGCCAACAGCCGCAGGCTTCTGACGTCGAACACCCGCTCTCGGCCCACGATCGGAGCCTGGCCAAGCAGCCATCCGGCACTGGCCAGGCGCGGCAGGTGACCTCCCCAGAGGATGAGCACGAAGGCCAGTGCGCCGAGGCCGCTCACGGTCAGGAAGGCGGCGACGCCGCTGGTCAGGGATGCCAGGCCACCCATCCCCAGGCCGAGCGCGAGTGCACTGAGAGCGGTGCCGGTGGGGCCGACGCTGACCAGCATCACCGCCACCGCCAGAAACCCCGCCGTGGCCAGCAGCGCCGCCTCGATCATCGCTGGGCCATCAACCAGGCGATCGCCGCCGCGGTCGTGAGCCAGAGCCACACCGGCCGCTCCGCGAGCTCGCGCTCGGCGAGCGCCAGCCCGGTTTCCGCCACCTGACGGGCACGGCTCAGCGCCGACTGCACCCCCTGGAAGTCGAGCCGCCGAGCCCATCCGGGTGGGGCGACCCCGCCGACCAGTGCGGGTTCGGCGCTCGCACCGGCTATCACCGGAAGGCCGGCGGCGTAGCGGAACGCCAGGACGGCCAGCAACAGGAGTCCCGCCAGCACCGCCAGATACCCCTGGGGAAAGAGGATCCCCGGGAGCTGGAGCAGCAGGGGGTCCGGTGCGGTCACCGGGACCGGCACGTTGGCGCCGGAGAACGCCAGGGCAGCGCCGAGCCCCGTCAGCACCCAGCCGCCGGCGATCGCCCCGACCACCAAGAACCCGCCCGGAACGATGAGAAACCACAGGCGCCAGGAGGGGGGCGCCTGTGGGCGGCGAAGGCAGGCGGGGATGATCAGGCAGAGCAGGAACAGGCAGGCCGCATAACCCAAGGTTGGCATCAAGCCGGTGCCGCCACCGGATCGGAGACCCAGAGCCAGACCCAACAGAGCAGCGGCAAAGCCCAGAGACAGGGGCGAGCCGGCCGCCATGACGCCGACCCACAGGGCGGTGCCGACCGGGTGGCCGGATTCGGGACGCACCACCGTTGCAGGGCCGATGGTCCGGGGCAGGAAGCCGGCCAGCGCCTCCAGGAAGAGGGC
>JAKABA010000122.1 GCA_021802115.1 bacterium
CACCGGGTCCCCGTCACCTTCAAGCTGCTGCCGTAACGCGCCGCCCGGGCTGCCCGTTCGCACCGCCATGGGACCGATTCCGCTGCCCCCCAAGGGCAGACATTGGGCACCGGTCGGAATCGCGCTGGCCGCTTTGCTCGCTGGCTGCAGCCCCGCGCGGGTCGCTGAGCCGGCCGGACCGACTCCTCAACCGATTCTCCTGCCGGCCCGGCCGCAAGGGAGCATCTCGGCGATGTCATTCCCGACTGCGGTCAACGGATGGATCGCGGTGTCATCCCTGGCCCCGGGGGGGTCCCAGGCGGCGCAGTCAATCCTGACCACCAGCAACGGCGGCTTGACCTGGCGCCGCGCCTGGAGCGGGGGAGTGATTCCGTTCTTCTCCACCTCCCAAGGGAGCGATCACGGCTGGGTCCTGGCGGGAGCGTCGCCAGCTTGCGGACAGCCGATCGGCGCCTCCGCCGATTGTCCGTCATCCTCCGTGCTCACCACCAGCGACTCGGGCGCGAGCTGGCGTCTGCTTCCCGCCCCAACGGTGCGCCTCTCCCAGGTCGCCTTTGCCACCGCTCAACTTGGCATCGCGGCCAGTGCGCCAAGCTGTGCCTCCGAAGCTTCGATCGCCAAAGCCCCCTGCCCAGGAGAGGTCCTGCTCACCAAAGATGGGGGGCTCCACTGGCAGACGGTGCTTCGGACCCAGGGCTTGGTGGCCGCGATCGCAGCCCGCGGAGACTCCCTCTGGGCCGTCACCGGATTGCCCGCCCTGGCCTCGAAGGAGGCGGGGGCGCCCTCCCCACGCTTGCTGGTGATGCGCAGCCTGGACGCGGGGCTGCGCTGGAGCCAGGTCGCCAGCCTGGGTCCACTCTTCTCGATCGGCCCGTCGCTCCAGGCCCGGCTCCAGACCGGGCCCGGGCAGAAGATGTGGCTGAGCTATGTCGATCGGAGCAGCTGCGCCATGCACGGCTGCTCCGTGGGCGGCTTCGAGAGCGTGGACGGAGGCCTGAGGTGGCAAGCCGACGGAATCCCTGACCCGAGTCCTGGAGCCGGGTGCGGTGACTTTGCCCCGCCGGACTCGGTCGCGATCGCTCCGACCGGGGTCGTGCTGGGCACCTACCAGCGCAATCTCGCCACCTGCGAGGCCCCGGCGGCATCGCTGTCCCGAGCGGTGGGTGGAGCCTGGCGGCCGGTTCACAGCTGGAACTTCTTCTCGCCGCAGGAGCTCACGTTTCCCAGCGCCAGCGTCGGCTATGCCGAGAATGGGACGGCCGTGCTCGCGACCCGCGACGGTGGGGCCAGCTGGAGTCAGATGTGGCCGGCGGTCAGCCCCACCGACGGCCTGGACGCCCTGTCGGCGTCAACCGCATTCGCCTACGGCTCCCAGGGCTCCAGCAGCTCCATCCTGGTGACCACCGATTCTGGCCGTGTGTGGAAGATCGAGAGCCAGCTCCCCACCCAGGTGCTGGCCCTGGACATGGACAACCGGCAGGTCGGCTTCGCGGCCGCCGCGGGGACCGGCCCGGAGGCGCAGTCCTTCGACCTCTACCGCACCGGCGACGGGGGCCGGAGGTGGACCCTGGTCGGCCCCGGTTTCCCTCTGCGGGGATGGGGAATCCTGGGCCTGTGGCTGACACCGTCAGGTGATGGAGTGGGAGCGATCAACGGCGCCGAGGGTGGGGCCGGCCTTCCGGGGCCAACTGGCTTCTTCGCCGCCCGTGACGGGGGTCGGCAGTGGCGCCCGGAAGGGGTTCTCGCGACCGGCTTCGATCTGGTCGCGGCCGCGACCTTCCAGAGGCTGGGGCGCGGCGACTGGCTGGGACTGGCAGCGGTGAACCAAGGACGCGGAACCGCCCTTGAGGAGTCCCGGGATCTGGGCCGCACCTGGTCGCCCGTGAGCGGCGCTCCCAGCCGCCTGGCAGCTCTCCGCATAGGAGTGAACGGGAGCGGTCTGGTGGGAGCCACGGTGGGCACGGGTGGCAACAGCCTGCTCACCTTCTACCGGGCGTCGAGACCATCCGGGCCATGGCTGCGGGAGGCACCTCGCTCGACGCTCGCCGAGGCTGGCTCGGTCAGCAGCGGCGGCATCTCGTTCGCCAGCGCTGAGGTGGTGTGGGTGCTCGTGGCAGGATCGGTGTGGGAGACCCAAGACGGGGGCTCCAGCTGGCGACCGGCCTGAGCTCCTGGAGGCGCCGTCGCCGCAAGCCCCAGTTGACGGTGAGGACGACCTCGGAGCCCGCGCGGGCCGATGGCCGCCTCGGCCCAGGCCCGGTTCACCCACTTGAAAGTTGAGGCCGAAGAAGCGTACCTTGCAGGTAGGCCATGCCCCCAATCCCCCTACGTCCCCCTCCGGGCGACGCGGCCCAGCACTGATGCTGCGCCATTTTCGTCTGCTCGCCGTCGGCCTCGTCTCCGGGGCGGCCATCACGGTCGCGCTGACGGGATGCGGGGGTGTGCCCGCTCACCTCAGCCTGCGGCGGCGTCGAGAGTCGGCCCCCAGCCGGCCCGAGGTGGGACAGCCCGCCGCCGCCGACCCGACGGCCACCGCCGCGCTCCCGCCCGGCGCGCGCCTTCCTGAGGGGATCTCTCTGAGAGGTGGGGTGACCGCGGTCAGCCGGCTCGGTTACGCGCTTGCGTGCGGGGTGTATCCGGGCTTTGGCTATTTGGCGACCGTCGACCTCTCACTACCCGGCAGGCTCGAGACCCTCACGATCCAGCTCCCCATGTACAACGGGCCGGGGCAATACCGAGTGGCCTCGTCCAATGGTCTCGCCACCGCGGTGGCGGATGTCCGGATCGGCGCGTTTGGCAGCGCCGTGGCGGGTTCGGTGTCGGTCTCCCCGGGCGGTCGCAGTGGGTTGGTGCGTCTCGATTTCGGCCCGGCCGGCGCCAGCCGAGACGGCGGTTCGGAGGTCGTCTCCGGGGCGTGGACGTGCGCGCCGCCTGGCGCCGGCTACCGACCATCGGAGCCTCCGTCGGCCACCACCTTCTATCAGTACCTGACCGTGAGCGGAGCCCTGGCCGGGCATGTGGGAGCGGCCGAGGTGCCCGCGGAGGACCTGCTGGCCGGTGCCCCCAACTGCGGGGTGTACCGGAACTCGACGGGGACCCACTTCAACGCGGCCATGGTGGTAGTTCTGGCGGGCCACCACTACATCCTGGACATGCGGCTGCAGCAGTACCAGGGAGCGGGGCAGTACTACCCTGCCTTCACCACCGCGAGCCTGCCGGGCGGGACCAACTGGGCAACTGGTGAAGTGATCCGGGATGGCGCCGCGGCCACCCCGGGACAGATCCCCAGCGCGATCTGGGCAGCGGTCGGAGGCGACTTCCGCCTCGACCCGGGACTCGACTCTGGCCTGATGGCGGTCCGCTTCATGAACCGCACCGGAGGGTCGTTCATCGTCACCGGAGGGTGGAGCTGCTGACCCCGGACCCGAGCTCGTCGCGACGGGCCGGGCGACGAGGTCGTGCTCAAACGGCGGTCGCCGGCGCGCGCGAGGACACGGAGCCAGGCCCGTCCCCGGTTGCGGGCGACACCTATAATCCCAGGCCGATGGACGACAAGGCGATGGTCGACCTGCTGGAGCGGGTGGGCAATCTCTTCACGTCCAGCCTCGACGTCAAGGTCAACATCGACTTCACGTTGCGCGCGCTCTCCCAACTGGTGGAGTGCGACTCCGAGACGGTGTTCCTGCTCGACGACGAGGAGTCCCGGCTGTCGGCGATGGTCACCTACCCGTACACCGAACAGGTGGGCAGCGTCGCCTCGTTCGGGCTGGGAGAGGGCATCGTGGGGTGGTCGGTGGCCGAGCGCAAGGCCGCCCGGGTGAGCGATGCCACCACCGACCCGCGTTTCAAGACGTTGGCCTCGGGCACGACCCCGAAGAGCGTGATGGTGATGCCCCTGGAGTCGCCCAACCGAGTGGTCGGCGCGCTGACCCTGGGCCGGAAGCAGGTCAAGCCCTTCACAGATCTTGAGCAAGCCCTGGTCCGGGTCATCGCCAACCAGGCGGCCATCAGCCTTGACAACGCCTCACTGCACGCGTCCGCCCAACGGCAGCTGCAGGAGATCGCACTCCAAAAGCACGAGTTGGAGGTTGCCAACGCTCAGATCCGCGAGAACAGCCGCCTCAAGAGCGAGTTCTTGGCCAACATGAGCCACGAGCTGCGCACCCCACTCAATTCCATCCTCGGCTTCAGCGAGATCTTGAAGGACAACCTGGCCGGCAAGATGACCCCGCAGCAGGAGCAGGAGTGCCTCGCCAACATCCACTCCAGCGGACGGCACCTGCTCAACCTGGTCAACGACGTGCTCGATCTCAGCAAGATAGAGGCGGGCCGGCTGGAGCTGCAGTACGAGGAGTTCCAAGTGGGATCCTGCATCTCCGAGGTGCTGACCGTGGTCCGGCCGCTGGCGGAGCGGGCCTCGATCAACCTGGTGGTGGAGCTGGACAACGAGAGCGCGCTCCTCCGCGCCGACAAGGGCAAGCTCAAGCAGATCCTCTACAACCTGCTGGCCAACGCGATCAAGTTCACCCCCGAAGGTGGTCAGGCCGTGGTCAAGACCCGTACCAAGCCCCGGGCCGGGCAGCTGATCCTGCAGGTCAAGGACAGCGGAATCGGCATCGACCCGGAGCACCATGAGCAGATCTTCAGCGAGTTCTTCCAGGTGCAGGCCGCGGCTGACCGGCGGTTCGAGGGCACCGGCCTGGGGTTGGCGCTGGTGAAGAGACTGGTCGGGCTGCACGGGGGCACGATCAAGGTCGACAGCCAGTTGGGCCGGGGCGCCACCTTCACGGTGACCCTGCCCCTGCGAGGGCTGCGCCCCGACGGCCAGCTGCGCAACAAGATCCTGGTCATAGAGGACAACCCATCCAGCCTGGAGCTGTCCACCCTGGTGCTGCGCGGACAGGGCTTCAAGGTGGACACCGCCACCGACGGGCAGGAGGGGCTGCAGATGGCCAAGGCCCACCCTTATGACCTCATCCTGATGGACATCCAGCTGCCCGGAATAGACGGGCTCACGGTGACTCGCCTGCTCAAGGCCGATCCCAGGACCGCCAGAACCCCTATCGTGGCGCTGAGCGCGCGCGCCATGCTCGGTGACGAGCGCGAGGCGTTGGAGGCGGGCTGCTCGGGCTACATAACCAAGCCCATAGAGGTGAAGAGCTTTCTGAACACGGTGACCGAATACCTGGAGGCACAGGGAGCATGAGCGGGGGCAACAAGACCATCCTGACTGTCGAGGACGACGCCAGCACCAGGGAGATCATCCGGCTCGCCTGCGAACCGCAGCACTACAACGTGCTCGAGGCCACCACCGGTCCTGAGGGGTTGGAGGCGGTGCTCCAGAGCGCCCCCGACCTGGTCCTGCTCGACATCAACCTTCCCGGGATGTCAGGCCTGGATGTGTGCCGCAAGCTACGTGCCGACGGCCACAAGATCCCCATCATCATGCTCACCGCCAAGAGCGACACCATCGACGTGGTGGTCGGGCTGGAGCTGGGGGCCGACGACTATGTGGTCAAGCCCTTCGAGGTTCGCGAACTGGTGGCCAGGATCGGTGCCCACCTGCGCCGGGCGGAGACGATTCCGGCCGAGACCGTCAAGGAGCGCTTCGAGTTCCCCGGCCTCAGCATCGACCTCCGCCGCCGGCAGGTGTACCACGACGACCAGGAGGTCCAGCTGACGCTGACCGAGTTCAACCTGCTGGCGCTTCTGGCCAGCAAGCCTGGTCAGGTGATGAGCCGGTCGGAGCTGCTGCGCCGGGTCTGGGGATATGAGGTGGAGATCGAGACCCGCACCGTCGACGCCCATGTCTACCGGCTCAGGCGCAAGATCGAACCCAACGCCGAGCACCCCACCTACATCCACTCGGTCCCGGGGATCGGGTACCGCTTCGCGGGCTGACCTCCGGGTCCTCCCCGTCGGCCGGGGCGGTGGTCACACCCGGGTCAGCCGCCACCGGATCGAGGGGGCCGAGATCGTCGTGGGAGCCCTCAGGGTGATCGCCCTGGCGAACTGGCCCGAGTAGATGCGGAACTCGCCCACCACCTGGCCCGACGCCACCCGGTCGGAGAGCGAGTGGGCTCGCAGCTCCGTCTGCAGCACCAGACCGGGCCATCCGACAACGGACAGCGACTGCGGTGATGGGATCGTCACGGAGGCCGCCCAGGGTTGGGTGAGGGCAGCCACCGCCCCATCTCGCGGCACCACGGTGTAGGCGGTCAGGGTGGAGAAGGTGGAGTTGACCAGGGCGACCGCGGCGTTGATGGCGTTGGCGAGCTGGGTGACCCCACCCTGCCCCAAGACCGCTCCCACGACCGTGGTCGACCTCCCGTCCACCGGCCGCTGAGCTGCGAACACGAAGCACCCGCCCGCGGCTGGAGTCCATCCGGTCTTGATCCCGATGAAGTTGTCGTGGGTGACCTGCGAGTCGACGTTGTAGGTCAGTCCCGCCACCGGCAGGTCGACCTGGGGCAGGGCGACAATGCTGGCGAAGGTGGGGTTGGCCATCGCCACCTCGGCCAGACGGGTCTGGTCCGCGGCGGTGCTCACCGTGGCCGGGGAGACGCCGCTGGCATCAGCGTAGTGGGTGTGGCGCAGCCCGAGCCGGGTCGCCTCGGCATTCATCTGGGCCACGAAAGCCGATTCGGAGCCGGCGTCCCATTGGGCCAGGAGCGAGGCGATGTTGTCGCCCGACGGCACCAGCAGGGCCTGCAGCGCTTGCAGCTCGCTCAACTGTTCCCCCGCGGCCACCGGCACCACCGAGTCGCCGGCGGCGCTGTCGGCGCGATAGGTGGCCACGTCCTGTGGAGTCACGGTGATCTCAGGGCCGGAGCCGCCCGCCTGAATCGGGTGGGCCTTGAGGATCAGCAGGGCCGTCATGACCTTGGCGACCGAACCGATCGCCTCGGGCTGATTGCCCCCGTGGCTGCCCACGGTTCCCACCCCCTCGACCGCGACCACCGCCTCGCCGGTCGTGGGCCAGGGCAGGGTCGGGGCCGACCCCGGGACACGCAGTTGGGCTGCGACCGTGCGCACGAGCCGAACCGAGGGGATGGGCCTGAGGTATTGAGCCACCGCCCCCGCCACCAGGATCGCCAAGACCAGGGCGACGGTCAGCTTGACTCGCCTCATGATCGGAGATCTGCTTCTCATGGCAAACGACCGACCGGCACCGGCTTCACATCAATTGCAACGCGGCGCGGCTGAGCTCGGTTCCGGTCTCACGGGTCAGCACCGCGGTCGCCGTCACCCGAGCACTCTGCGCCGTTGCCATTGGATGCGATGAAGAGCGGCCGTCCCTGGCGGCAAGGACGAGGTCCCGACGGAACCGCGCCGCTAGGAGGTCCGACGGAAGTGTTGCACACGGTGATCCCGCCGCGGTGGAGCGCGGTTTGACCCACATGGAAGAAACGCGCCCCCACGGCCAGCCCCGCCAGAACTGGCGACTCCACGCCTGGCGGCACCGGTCGCTTCGGGACCCGGGCCCAAGCGGCCCGGCTCGGACGCAGGCCCGGGCCCCGCGCAGGCGCCGGCGATGGGCCAGCCGCACGGCCAGATGGCGGCAAGCGGTTACCTTGGGATGCGTCGTGAACTCTCTGTGGGATCTGGAGCCGGGCGCGAGGGGCAGGCCGCTGACTGGGATCAGGGTGCTGGACGTCTCGCGGGTGCTTGCCGGCCCCTACTGCGCCATGCTGCTGGCCGACCTAGGGGCCACGGTGGTCAAGGTGGAGAGCCCACGGGGGGACGAGACCCGGAGATGGGGTCCGCCCTTCGACCAAGGGACCGCGACCTACTTTTACACCGCCAACCGCAACAAGCGAACCGTCGTGTTGGACCTGGGGAGCCCGTCCGGCCAGGAACAGCTCCGCAGCCTGCTGCGCGACGCCGACGTTCTGGTCCACAACTTCACCGACCAGGTCATGCACAAGTTCCACCTCTCCCGGGCCGAGGTCACGGAGATCAACCCCAGCTGCATCCACTGCACGATCTCCGGGTTCGGCCGGGAGCAGCCCGACCGCCGCGGCTTCGACCTGGTGAGCCAGGCGCTGGGCGGGCTGATGGCGGTGACCGGGCTCCCAGACGGCCCACCCACCAAGGTGGGGATCCCCATCTCCGACCTGGCCGCCGGGCTCTACTCGGCGCTCGCGGTCACCGCCGCCATCCGCGATCGGGACGGTCGCGGCCATGCCGCTCAGGTGGAGGTATCGCTGCTGGACTGCGTGGTGGCCCTCCTCTCCAACCAGGCGATGTCGTGGCTGGCCGGCGGGGTGGCTCCGCACCGGCTCGGCAACGACCATCCCCAGGTCGCTCCCTACGGCCTCTACGGCACGGGGAGGGGCGACATTGTGATCGCGGCGGGCACGGACGGACAGTTCGCGGCGCTGGTCGCCGAGCTGGGGGCACCGGAACTGGCCTGGGACCCCCGCTTTGCCAGCAACGCCGCCCGAGTCGAGCACCGGCCGGAGCTTCGCCACGCCCTGGAGTCCCTCCTGGAGCCGGCCTCCGCTCAGGAGTGGCAGCCGCGGCTCGAGCGCGCCGGCATCCCCAGCGGGACGGTGCGGTCGGTGGCGGAGGTGTTCGAGGACGTGGGCTCCCGGCTGGTCCGGTCCGTGGAGGGCGTGCCCCAGGTCCTGTCCCCATTCCGTCTCGACGGCGAGTACATGACTCCCTACCTCCCTCCCCCGCCCCTGCCCGCTCCCCAGCCGCGCTTGGACAGCAGCGACCGGCCCGATGGCTCCGCTACCGGGGGCTGAGCTGAACCGGTGCGGTGAGTCGCGGAGCGGGCCCCGGGTGCTGGGACGCGCTCTGAGACCGCGGTCCCTATATTTGGGGACACCTATGGGATTCAATCCAGCCTGCCTGGGAAAGACGTATCAAGCCGACTGGCAGACGGTGGATCGGCAGCGGCATCGCGCCTACCTGGCGGCGGTGACCGGACGTGGGGAAGCACCGGACCCGATCCACCCGCTTGCCTGCTTCGCCTCGGTCTACCTGCTCTGGCCCATAGTGCCTCTGCTCTTCTCAGACCCTGAGGTGGGGCTGGACCTGCCACGCCTGCTTCACGGAGAGCAGGAGTTCTGGTTCGGGCGACCGATCGCCTTCGAAGAGCGGCTCCTGCCCAGCGGCAGGATCACCAGGGCCGAGGAGCGCCGGGGAATGGTGTTCCTGGAGCTGCGATGTGCCGGACAGGCGGTGGACGGCAGCGAGGTGGCCCACTCTCGTAGCCTCTTCCTGGTGAGGGGAGCCGAGTGAGCGACCAACCGCAGATGACCACCTTCCCGCCCCCCGAGGGAGTGGGGCCGCCGCCGCTCCGGCAGCGTCTCACCCAGGAGCGGATCGACGCGTACGCCGAGGCCTCTGGGGACCACAACCCGATTCACCTCGACCCGGACTTCGCCCGGGCGGTGGGACTGCCGTCGACCATCGCCCACGGCCTGTTGACCCTGGGAGCCGCCTGTGCCGAGGTCGAGCTCTGGGCGGGCCAGACCGCGTGGGCGGCCAGGGTCAGCTGCCGATTCGCCGCGCCCGTGCCGTCGGGCCAGATGCTCTCCGGCCACCCCCGGGTGGTGGAGAGCGGAGCCGACCTGGTGGTGGTGGAACTCGACGCCACGGCCGAGTCCGACGAACGGGTGCTGACCAGGGCCAGCCTGGAGCTGCGGCCGCTGCGGTCGGCGCTCGGCTAGTTGCGAGTCCCGGAGCCGAACCCGGCGTTCAGCCCCGCCAGCACCTGAATCAGACTCACCGCCCCTCTGGGCGCCGTTATGCCGAAGTGCTGGTTGAACTGCGACAGGTCCAGATAATCCTCGCCCCGGCCGTCGACCCTCAAGGGGAATGGGGGACCGCTGGTGGCTACCAGTACCCTGGTGGCGGTGCTCCCCGAACCCTCGTTCACCACCACCACACTCTGCCCGGCGAAGGTGATGGCGGGGCCCCTGGTGGCGACCGCCTCCCCCTTGAGGATCACCGCGGCCTCCTGCTTGGCGGATGTCAGCGCCGCCAGCCCCGAGGTCAGGGCCTGGGCGAGAGAGTTATCGGCCGGGATGGAGACCCACCGGTTGGCCAAGAAGCTCTGCAGCGCTCCCCCATCGGCCTGCTCCCAGAGCGTCTTGCTCTTGACGTAGTCCGTGCCCCCGACCTCTGTCAGCTGAAATGTGAGTGAGCCCAGGGAGAACGTGCCGGCTCCCAGGTGGGCCCCCGCGACCTCAAAGGTGAACCTGCCCGGACCCGACGAGGTGGGCACGATCCCCTGGAGCCGGTACGAATGCGCCGTCATCAGCGCTGAAGCCGAGTCCTTGAGGATCTGGGGGCCGGGCTTGGAAGCCACACCATTCTGGCCACATCCCGCCAGCAGCGCGGCGAGCGTCACCGTGACGGCGACCGGTCCCATGACAGGTCGCAGCGTCCAACGCCAGGGACAGCGGGTCAAGGCTGCAGCTCCTGAGTCGTGGTCCCACCCTGCTGCCCAGACATGTGCTGAAACTGACCGTAAGGGGGGGCTGGGGCTGGTGTCAAGGCCGGTACACTCGGAGGCGATGGCCATGTTCGACCTGTCCGGCAAGGTGGCCCTGGTGACCGGCGCCTCGCGCGGCCTGGGGCGCGCAGACGCGTTGGCGCTCGCGCGCTGCGGTTGTGATGTGGTGGTGGCCGACCTGCTGGTGGAGTCCGACCCCAATTTGGAGGGGGTAGCCGAGGCCAGCGACAGCGTCATGGCCCGGGTGATGGTGACGGACCATGTGGTCTTCACGGAGCGGACCGCCCGGGAGATCCGGGAGTTCGGCAGACGGGCCAAAGCGGTGAAGATGGACGTCACCGACTTCCAGTCGGTCCGCGAGGCTGTCGACAGCCTGGTGGACGAGTTCGGCCGTCTGGACATCCTGGTCAACAATGCGGGGACCCACGATCATGTGGCTCAGATCATGGACCAATCTCCCGAGCTGTGGGAGCGGGATCTCCGGGTCAACCTCACCGGCGCCTACAACTGCAGCCAGGCGGTCTGGCCCCACATGCGGGCCCGGAACTTCGGGCGCCTCATCTTCATGTCCTCCATCACCGGGGTGGCCGGCGGATTCGGCCAGGCCAGTGCCAGCACCACCGCGGCCGGAATCCTGGGGCTGATGAGGTCGCTGGCCCTGGAGGGAGCCCGTCATGGCATCACCAGCAACGCGGTGGTGCCCGGGATCATCGCGACCGAGTCATTCCGCACGACCCCGCCGGAGATGGTCGACCGCATGGTGCTGCGTACCGCCATGCGCGCACCCGGCACCCCTGAAGATGTGGCGGGAGCGGTCTGCTACCTGGCCAGTGACGAGGCCGGCTACGTGACCGGGGTGGAGCTGCCCGTGGCCGGAGGTATCGACCTCTTCACCTTCTGAAATTGCGCTCGTTTCTGAGCGAAACGCCCAACTTTGCTGCGGGCCTGCTATAGTACCGGCCGCCAGACAGTTCCGGGCGGCGATACAAGGCACGACCGAGTGGTCCTGGCTAGCTTCGTGTTGGAGGATGCTCGGATTGAGCCTCGTCGACGTCACCCTGACCTG
>JAKABA010000123.1 GCA_021802115.1 bacterium
AGGCTCGTCGTTGGTCTCCCAGGCGGGGGTGAGAAGGCTGAAGACAAGCGCCAGGGCGATCGCCACCAGCACCGTCGCCCCCATCGCCGCCCAAAGCCTCGGTCGGCTCATGGGGGAGCCGCCCCCGCTCTGCCGCTCGCGGCCCGGACGCGCTGACCCAGACGCCGGCCGGCCGGCGCGGGACCGCATCGGCAAGGGGGCGGCTGCGGCTCCTCCGGCCGCAGCCGGGCAACCCCGGCAGTGCCCAGACCCCGCACCCCGCTAGGGCGCCTCCGCCGCGGCGGCGGGCTTGCGGGCCGCGAGCAGCAGGTTCTTCCCCAGCCAGCGGTGGGTGGAGAGGTCCAGGACCCGGCTGGCGGGGAAGAGATAGCGATCGTAGAACTTGACCGCCCGCCAGGCCAGGGCGCCGGTTCCCCGGTCCGTCGCCCGGTAGGCCAGCGAGCCGAAGAACCCCAGGCAGTCGACGTACCTGGCGAACTCCACCTCGAAGCCGGCGGCCCTCACCTTGTTCTGGAGGGGGGTCCGCCGGTATCGGCGGTGGTGGCCGATTCGCCGGTCCATGCTGCTGAACAGCACCTGGAAGGCTGGCACGTAGAGCAGCAGTGAACCGCGGGGAGCCAACTTCCGATGCCACTGCCGGAGGCATCCTGTGTCGTCCGCGATGTGCTCCAGCACGTCGAAGGCGTACAGGAAGTCGACGCTGCCGTCCTCCACTCCGTCCAGGGTCGCCATGACGCGCAGCCCCTGGTCGCGCAGCCGGCCCCGCAGCACCGGGTCGAGCTCCACGCACTCCACCGGACAGCCGGCCCGCTGCAGCGGAACGGCGAACGCGCCGGCGCCTGCCCCGAAGTCGACGACCTTGCGGGCGCCCTGGGCACGCTCCCGGATCCAGCCGAGGAGCAGGCGGTTGTAGTTGAAGGCCTGCTGCATCACCTCGAGGTTGTCGCGACCGGCATATTCCAGTGCCGGGCCGTCGGCCCAGGCGGGCTCCACCTCGACGGACTCCGGCCCGACGGAACTTAGGGAGCCTGGGCTGGCGGGCAACCTGCCCTTCAACGCCAACTCACTTGTAGTCCGATTCCGAAGAGGGGGCGTCGCCATCACCCGGGGCGCTCGGCAGCAACATCACGGCTTCCAGGGTTCAGCCCTCCCCGCGCAGGGTCGGCGACTCAAGACTGGGCGCCATCTTACCCGCTGCCGGGGGAGAGAGAGGATGTCCGAACCAGGCGCGCCCGTCCACGAAATCAGCGTGCTGGACGGCCAGTGGCTGGGTCCACGGCTCCGGCGAAGCCGCGTCAGCGCCGTGCGCGTGGGCCATGGGCTGGACCCGCCCTCTCGATACGTGGCGGCCCAGTTCGGCGCCCCGGACCAACCGCCCGCACGCCGTCCCCGCCGGAGAGCCGGGACCAGTGAGAGACCCGTCTCCTGGAGCGGTCTGGTCCCCTGCCGTGGGCAGCACACCGACACCCTTGGACTGCCCCCAGCCGGTGGTGGCACCCGGGGCGCCCCGCGCCTTCGACACCTGCCGACGGCCGGGCGGAGTCCCCCCCGGCTTCGACCCGACTCCGCAGCCGCACGGGCACCCCGCCTCCACCTGGCGCACCGCAGCCCTCGGAGGTTCCAAGTTGCAACGCTCCGCCGCACAGTACGGGGCCCACCCGGATGGTCCGCGCCCGGCGCCGGGAACGGGGCCCATCCTCGGACGCCAACCCATCCTGACCCACCGCTGCGCCCCAGCCACATCCCGGGGGGCGGCGAGGTCAGGCGGTGGGGTCCGCGTGGTGGCCCAGGAACGACCACTCCGCCGGGCGGCGCGGCGGCCAGGCCAGGTCGAAGCAGCGGCCCGGCTCAAGGGAGAGGTTGCTGCTGTAGCCCGGATCTGTCTCCAAGAGGCCGTGGTACCGAGCCCGGAGCCCATCTGGCAACGGCGCCGCCCGCGCGCCGGGCCCGGGTGGGGGCATGGACAGCCATCTCAGATCCACGATTCCCAGGCGGCTGTATGGGGTCCACCGGATTCGGTACCCTGCCCGCCGCACCCGTAGGCACAGCTCCACGACCTGCCAGAAGCCGGCGGTGGAGAAGGTGCCGCCCACCTCGTCCAGCACCGAGCGGCGGATGGCAAGGCAGCCGGGAGAAAGCGCGCCGACGTCGTGGACCAGCCAGGCACGACCGAAAGAGCCGGTCTGATTCCGCTCCACCCCGTCCAATGGGGCCAGGACCTCGCCGCTGGGCCCCAAGGCCAGTGGCCCTCGGGCGAGGCGTCCCTCCCGGGTCTCGAGCCGGGCGCCGACGATTCCCACCTCTGGATCCGCGAACTCGGCCACGAGCTCACGGAGCCAGTTCTCGTCCATGACCTCGACCCCCGCCGCGACGCTGCAGACGAGTTCATCGCCAACTTCCGCTCGGCCCACGGGCCCGGTCTCGGGCATCTGGTTGGGCGCGCGGCGGAAGAGGGAGGCGGCGGAAGGTGTCATGTGCACCTCGGGGTAGGTCGTGAGCGGCACCAGGTCGCCCACGGTCCGCTCGGCTGCCTCCAGGAGATCCCCGAACACCGTCACCGCCACCGACGGGAGCCGCTGCGGCGGCCGGTGACGCACCCGGTTGCCCGAGCGGGCCGGCGCGGGAAGGACCTCGGCTGGAGTCTTCGTCCTGCGCAAGTGGTCGACGACCGCCCGGCGGCTGGCGCTGGTCGCGGACGGCTTGGCCCCCAAACTGGCCGCTGTCGATCCCGGATGCATCCGCCAGTGGTAGAGGACCAGGGGTAGGTGGCGTATCTGGGATGGGGCGGCGCGCTCGGCGACCCTCAGCGCGAGGTCGTGGTCCTGGCTGCCCTCCATCCCGACCCGGAACCCGCCCACCGCCACCACGTCCTGGCGGCGGAAGCAGGTCAGGTGGCTCAGGCAGTTCTGCCCCAAGAGGAGCGGTGGATTCCAGTCTGGCTTGAAGTAAGGCTCGACCCGGTGCCCGGAGGCGTCCAGCTTGTCCTCGTCGCTGTACACCAGAAGGGCATCGGGATGGCGGTCCAGCTCGAGAGCCAGGCACCCAAGCGCATGTGCGGCCAGCTCGTCGTTGTCGTCGAGGAGGACCAGGTAGTCCCCATCCGCCAGCTCCAGCGCCGAATTGCTGGCCCGGGAGATGCCACCGTTCCGCCGGCGGTAGGCGACCTCGACGCGCGGGTCCTGGCGCCGGTACTCCTCCAAGACCTCCCGGGTCCGAGGTGTGGTCGAGCAGTCATCGGCGATGCACAGCTGCCACTCTGGATAGATCTGGTTCACCACCGAATCCAACGCCCGGCGCAGGTGCTCTTCCTCGGGATCGAATGTCGGCATCAGGATGGAGAAGCGAGGGCGGCGGGCCAGCCTCTCCAGCCGCCCCGACAGCTCCCGCTTGCCAGCCTCTTCCAGGCTGTCGTAGTGCTCCACCCAGTCCAGGTAGGTGAGGGGTGCGGGCTGCGGGCCCGAGTGGGCGGCGCGGCCCCGGGTCTGGCGGGTCCGCGACCAGGCCTGACGGAGCGGCGAGGTCAGCCGGAAGGTCTTGGTCTGCAGCAGCGCCTGCCTCTCGGCGACCGCCTCCTCCCGCTCCCTGAGGGCCTCGTCCACCTGCCGGTGCAGGAGGTCCCGGTGAGCCCGCACCCCCTCGAGCTCGCGGCGCGCCTCCCAGTACCACCTCTCGTACGCGGCCACCGCCTCGGCGGGGGACGCCGCCGGCCGCAACAGGAGCGCGTGCGGCGACACGAAGGAGGCGTCGAAGTCCAGGTCGCGGTAGAAGCCGTGGCGGGCGAACAGCCCCGCCCAGTAGTGGGGGGGCCGGACGTTGAGGTGGGTCACCTCGTCGAAGTGGTCCGGCGTGGAGGAGAAGAGGACGGCCCGGGCATGTCGGCAGAGGTTCGCTACCGCTCCGGGCGCGTCCCTGGCATCGAGGTGTTCCAGCACCTCGATGCAGGTGATGAGGTCGTACTCCCCGTCCAACTCGTCGACGATCGAGCCGCGCCAGCAGCGGTCGCGAAGTGCGGCAGGGACCTGGGAGATGGCGTACTCCGAGTTGTCCATCCCGCGCGCGTCCACCCCGCGGTCGCAGAGCGACTTCACGAGGAACCCGACGGCGCAGCCGGCGTCCAGGGCCGTTCCGGGGTGGAGCTGCCCTACGATCTCCTCGGCCATGTGGTTGAAGAGGGTCTCCCACAGCGGCTCGCCCCAGCGGTAGGGGGGGCTCGGCTCGGCCTCTCCGTCACAGCGGAGGGTCTGGTACGCCCGGTAGTAACTCTCCCCGTAGGCGTCGCAGTGGCCGAGGCTGCCCGAGCCGCAACCAGCCCCGCATCCAGGTGAGGTGTTCAGCTACTCGTCCCCCGGTGTGTGTGTCGCCAACCGTCTGCCCGCCCGCCGCGACGCTCATGGTCCAGCACCCCGGGGCGAGCCGGATTCCCGACATTGTAGGCAGTGGCCACCAGCTTCTCGGCCGGCTCTCGGACCGTGTCTCCGACCTCACGGGCGCGGCTCGCCGTCGACTCGAATCACCCCTCAGGAAGTCACCTGCACATAGCGACGGTGCCGCCCGCCACATCCTCCGGAACGGGCGTCGAACACCTCGAGCCCTCCCCGCGAGGACAGCTCGCAGACCAGACCCAGTACCGCGGCCGGCCCTGGCCTGCGGCGAGGGCCGTGGCTGGTGGGCCCTGGCGCAGGCGTCGATCACCAGCTGGACGGTGGCTGAAGAGCCGTTGTAGAAGCTCAGCGCTCCGTGCGAGCTCACCTCCGCGACCGCCAGGTTCTCGGTGGTCTGCCCCGCCGACCGGTTGAGGTCCGACGTGAGCGGCTGGGGGGAGGCCTCCGGCCAGCTGGACGGTGAGCGTATGTCCGGGTCCCAGAGCGCCCCCGCTGTCCGCGCCCGCCGCCGGGGCGGGTGTCCACCGGCGGGGCCGGCCCCTTGGGGCACCACTACCTGGTTGGAGACTGTCTCCCGGGCCGCGAAGTTGAGGTTGGAGGCCAGCGGCCGGCCACCTGGATGGTGAGCGCCTGCCCAGGCTGGAGGGTGCTGCCCTGGTAGGGCTCATTGCTCCCTGGGCGGGTGTCGGAGATGCGGACCGGGTGAGTGGGTTGTACAGCCCGGCCGCGGAGGTCGGCTGTCCGGAGTCGTACCACCCCTCCACGTCCACCACCCCCTGGGTGGCCCCCCCTTGTTGTAGATCGAGATCCGGCCTCCCCTCCCCAGGGCCACCTCCACCGGGTTGGCCCTGGTGTCCTGGGGCTGGAAGTCGATCGACGATGTGAGGGGGACCGCCACGCCGGCGGGGAATGCCGTGACGTAGCTCTCCGCCGTGGTGTCGGTCACCGTAAGGTTGATCAGGACGCCGGCAGCCCCTGTGGCTGGCACTCTCCCCATCCCCGCCACCTGGACGTCCACGAACCCGGGGCTGCCCGGAGGCACCGTCGCGGTGATGGCACCCCGCTCTGCACCTGGAAGCCGGTGGCCGGGTTGGACCACAAGTAGACCTGGGTGGCGCCCAGCAGGTTGGCCCCGCTGATGGTCACCTGGGTGCCCCCGGCTACAGGGCCCGAGCTGGGCCGAACCCCGGTCACGTGCGGCGGCTGGTCCTGGAGCGAGGTGCCGATCTCGGTGAGGCCGGCGATGGGAGGCGACTCGGAGGTGCTGCTCTCCAGCTGCTGCCAGCCCTCGGCCGGGCTGTAGCTGCCCGAGACCGCCTCGGTCATGCCCCCGGTGTAGGCGATCGCGCCGGTGGAGGTGTTCTGGGCCCCCCCGCTCGCTCAGCGCCTGCCACTCTGGGGCCATCCCGCTGTAGTAGACCTCGGGGAGGGCGCCGGCCACCGGGATCCCCGAGGACGCCCGGTAGACCTGGGAGACGGTCCAGCCGTCCGCGCTGCCGGTGCCGCCGAGGACGTCGTCCCCGTGGTCAGCGAGGAACCCGGGCGTGGCCAGGGAGCAGATGTAGGTCGCCGGGGAGGCCGAGGTGTAACTCTGGACCCAGGCCACGGTGGGAGTGCCGGAGTGCCAGTTCCCGGAGCTGGACTGCTCCATCTGGCTGACCACCACCTGGCCCGAGGAGGAGGACTCCGCGGGCATGGCAGGGCCGGCACCACGCTGGCGCGCGATACGCCATCTGGCCACCTCCGGCGAGCCACGGTGTCACGACGCCAGCCACCTCGAGTGAGATCCCCGCCGACAGCGGCCGGGACGGCAGGAGGGCGCGGTGCCCTCGTGGTGGTCCCGTCACCCCAGCAGTGGCCCACGCCAAGGCGGACGACGGGTTGGCGGGGCTGGGGCTCGGCCAGGCCGGAAGCGGGCGCCGCTCTGGCCGTGACCGCCAAGTCGCCGCCGCCCGGAACCGCGTGGCTGGAACTTGGTCGGAACGACCCCCCGGCTTGACGGCGGCGCCCAGTCCACGGTAGCTTGCCAGAGATGCTGCGCGACTTCTCCCGAAGGCGGCTGGAGTTGGTCCTCACCGACCTTCTTCCTGGGACCCTGGTCCGGGACGCCTTCCTGATCGCCGGCCTCGCCGCCTTCACCGGAGTCCTGGCCCAGCTCTCCATCCGCCTTCCCTTCACCCCCGTCCCCATCACCGGGCAGACGCTGGCGGTCCTCCTCAGGGGGATGGCGCTGTGGGTTCCCCGGGCGGCCGCAGGCATGGCCGTGTAAATGGGGCTGGGGCTGGTCGGGATCCGCTGGTTCGCCGCCAGCGCCGGGGGGTGGGCAGTGGCAGGCAGCGCCACCGTCGGCGACCTCCTGGGGTTCGTCGTGGCAGCCACGGGCGTGGGGCCCTGGCGTCCCGGGGCTTCGACCGGGGGCCAATCCGCGTCCTCCTCGCGAGGGAGGCTGGCAACCTCCTCATCTACCTCCTTGGTGGCACCTGTCTGGCCGTGGGCGTCCACCTGGGGGCCGCCGCCGCGATCTCCCTCGGGGTCGCCCCATTCCTACTGGGAGCCGCCCTCAAGTTGGCGCTTGCGACGGGGCTGCTGCCGGGGGCCTGGCAGCTGGCAGGCCGCCAAGTCGGCGCCTGAGCCCCGGCAGCGCGGCCGAGAACTGAGAGTGGTAAGGGCAAGCCTGGTCGCCGCCGGGGTCTGAACAGGGTGAGTACGACTCGGAGGAGGCTCGGCAACGGCCGGGCCAGCCGGGCGGGGGTCCGCGACCCCAGCAGTCCGGCATGCATTGGCCCGCTCGCGCCTCCGCCGCCATCCCCATCTTTCACTGCCAAGAGATCACCGGCGCGCCACGCTGGGACGAGATCGGGCAGTCGCCGAAGGTTCAGACCCCCGCGGCCCGTCCGCACGCCTGGCTTCCGACCCAGCCCCGGGGCGGGCGAAGGGACCCGAGGTGGCGTCCATCGCTCCGCACTCAGGTGATGGTCAGCCCTTGCATGCACTCGCCGATGCCGGCCCGATCACGGATGTCCACGGAAGGTGATTTGGAGACCTGGGGAAGACCGCCTTGCCTCTCACTCCTGACGATGGGGGTGCCGTGATGGCGCACCTACTGCTTCGCCTTCGCCACGGTCACGGTCCCCGGGGGTGGCCCGCCCAGTGGCTGAGAATCGTGCTGGTCGTGCTGACCGCCCTCCCGATCGCCGTCTACATCTTCTACGTCCTTCAGTTTGGCGTGAACATTCCTTGGTGGGACGAATGGGCATTCGTGCCCATCCTGCATAGCATGCTCACGGGCCACCTGACCTTCGGCCAGCTGTGGGCACAGCACAACGAAGATCGGATTCTCTTTCCGAATCTGGTTGAGTTGGTGCTGGCTTCCCTGACGCGGTATAACGTCGAAGTTGAGCTGCTCGCGAGTGCCGGGTTTCAAGTTCTGACCTTCCTGGCCATCGCGCTTCTCTACAGGCGGCGCCACGTGGGACCAGCCTGGGGGCTCATACCCGTGTCTGCCATGCTTTTCAGCCTGGTCCAGAGCTACAACATGCTTTCCGGGTTCGCGCTGCTCTGGTCCCTGGGCTTGTTCGGGTTGGCCTTGACCGTGGTCGCCCTGGATGACTTGCCAGGCCATTGGTGGGCCCTGCCGCTTGCCCTCATTGGCGCAGTGCTCGCATCCTACTCAGGCTTCCAGGGGCTGCTGGTGTGGCCCGCAGCACTGCCGTACTTGGTGGATCCCCGCACGACCTGGCGGACGCGCGGCATCTGGATTGGCCTCGGTGCCGTCGCATGGCTTGTCTATTTCGCAGGCCTCAACTTGCAGCCCAGCGCCATCGGGGGGAGCAGCGTCTACTTCGCACTTGGGCACCCGGTCGCAGCCGGGCGCTACCTCTTGGTGCTCGTCGGATCGGTCATTTCCTTACCCCTCTCCGCGGCCACATTCCTGGTCGGCGGGGTGATTCTGGCCCTATCGGGCGTGGCCTTCGCTTGGAGCTGCACGGCAGGCCGGACGCACAGAGATCCGGCGCTCAGATTCCCGGCTGCCCTACTGATCTACGGCATCCTGTTCGTTCTGGTTACCACCGTGGGGAGGTCAAGCTTTGGGACTCTCGAGGCGACCAGTCCCCGCTACACAACTTCGGTTCTGGTTCTCTTGCTTGGTCTCTACTTGGTTCTCCTGCGGTGGTCGCGACACACCCCACACCCGCCCACAGGATTGGGAGGCGCCCTCCTAGGCATCTGTGGGCTGATCATGGCGGTTCAGTTTGTGGCTTCGATGCAAAGCGGGTGGCAGACCGGCCCACAGGCTCGGTCCGCGCGCTTGTTGGCGGCCGACCTGGTCGTGAATCTCGATCGCGCGCCACCGTCATTGGTGCAGGACTTCGTATACCCCTATCCGGGTCCATTCCTCCCGGCCCAAGTGAAGGTCCTTGAACGGTACCACCTGACCATTTTTGCCACGCCCGCTGCCTCGGCCGACGCTCGCTTGGGGGTCGTTCCAGGTGGAGCGCTCTCGCGTAGCCTGGGTGCGCCACTGTCAGTGGAGGAGTTACTCCGGCGGTCACGCTCGGACGCGCGAGCCTGGGCGATCCTGTCGACAATCTACGAGAGTCGAGCCGACCTGCAGGCGGCGTTTCCGCACCGATCGGCGCACTTCGCACTGAGTCTGCTGACGTGGGCTACAACTTCCGGGGCCGGACCGGACTGGGACTCTGTGTTCTTGCGGCCTTACCGATCCGAGTTGGACCAGCTACTTCAGGCAGCCACCAATAGCTCGAGCTGACCGCGAGTGCCAGGGTCCTCCTACTGACGTGGGTCAGTGAGTAGGCGCCGACGAGACAGGCTGGAGCACCTTCCCGGGCACCGACCTACCCGTCACCTCCCAGGTGGCAGTGCACCATACCGGGCTTGCCGCTGGCCTCCCCATGTCCAACGGTCTGCCTTGGAGGTCCCAGACGTTTCTGCTCCAAGACTCGCAACACGGGCGCGCTGACCCTCACACCCTTGCTGTAGCCGCCAACCATCAGCCACGTGCCCAGAGCACCAACCATTCGCCGTTCGGAAGCCTGTAGCGACAGAACGGCTTGAAGTGCAGGCTGGCCACGTAATCGGTCCCGACGGACAGCGGAACGGCAGGTTGGAATTCATCCGCACCCCCGGTCACTGTCGCCACAACGGTCACTATCGGGTCGATCCATCTTATCTCATTCAAGTACGCTGCCGTTCCGTAGTCACCAGGCAGCGGGTATATGACCGCCAGCTGAAGTTGGCCCCGATGATGCATGGCGGAGTCAAGACCTATCGTATTGACATTGATCATGTAGGCGTTGAACGCCAAGACGGCCACCGGGGGTCGGAGGGCCGCCGCTGAGGCGGCCCAGATTTCCTTGTCGGCAAAAGCTGACGCCGCAACCCAGCCTTTGCCGGAGGAGAACGGCACCCCTGCGTTGTCCTCGTACCGTCGAAGCGTGCCCTGGGCGGAGTCCCAAAGTGTCAGGTGATTCCCGTTGGGCAAGGGGACGGAGGTCACCGCCTCCACGGACATCGGCAGGAACGTGAGCGCGGCCGACCCCAAAGTCATGGCGATCACTACAGCCGCCGGCACCATGAGGACAGGTCCACGAGTGGGTCCCGACCGGGACCGGACCAGCTGCAGTGATCTCATGACCCCCCAGGACGCAACGATCACCAGCGGCACAACCAGCGGTGCGACGAACCCCGATCCCCCGTTACGGCTCGACATGAGCGCCACCAGTCCGGTCACGACAACAATCGCGCACGCGGCGACCGGCGTATCGGAATCTGCCCACCCACGGAACTGACGCAAGAGCGAGCCAGGCCTCCCATCAAACGAATCTCGCGGGGCACACTTCTGAATAGCGATCCCGAGGCACGCGAGCCATCCCACCAAGAGGAAGATCGCCTCCCCAGCGTAGAGATAGAGATTCGCATTAGTGAGTAGGAACTGAAACCAGTCGCCGACGGAGAACAAGCTGCGAGGCGACCCATACAGAGCCGCCGCGGGTCCGTATCCGGCACTCGTCAGATACGAGAATACACTCACCAGGTTGGCGGCGTACCAGGTCGCGGCCACGGCCGCGCCCATCGCGATGCCGCCGACTATCCGGAGAAGACTTGACCATGAACCCCGGGCTGCCGCGGGTACGAGGACCGCCAGAAGCAACCCTGGGACAAACGCCACCGTCATAGTGCGGGACAGCAGCATCAGCCCGAGGCTCACTCCCCAACCCAGCGATGGTAGCGTGCGCGTAAAGCCGTGGCTCCGGTGTGCAAAGTACAGTGCGCTAGCTAGACATGCCGCGGCCAATTCGGCAAAGTCGAACCCTCGACTGTAGGCCAGCAGGACCGGACAACAAGCGACGAAGAACAGTGCCACGCTGCGACTAGGCGTGGCCCAGTTCCTGGTCAGACCAAGAGTCGCCACCAAGATCACCCCGTACGCTAAGACGGAGACGAAGAATGCATTGATGATCCGCAGCCCAATGACCCAGTCGAGGATCGACGCAAGTGCCGGAGCGAGCGGCGCCTGAACCGGTTGTCCGATGATCTGGTGCCACCATGCGGCGATTCCCCCGTTCTGGAGTCCCCGGTAGTCGACCAATGAGATCCTGACGTAGCCAGACTCATCGATGTCCAGTGGCTGCCCCACTCGTTGGGTGACCACCCAGACCGCATTGGCAAGGACGGGGACGGCAACGCCGAGAAGCGTGACCAGCGAGTCTGGGTGCAGCCTGGGCAAGCTGGGGGACTTCCGCCTCGGTGCTCCCAAAGTCCACCTCCGCCATTCGCGTGTGTTCAGCCACCATCAGGTGGATTGGCACTCGCTTCATCGTCGATGGTGACGAGCGGGTCTGTCAAGTAGACGGCGTGGATTGGCTTGTGGGGCTAGTGTCCTGTTACCGAAATAGATTGGTGGTTCGCCTTGGCTAGGATCTGGTCCGGTGTCTTCACCCAGGTGAAGGGATGCTTGTGGTCATTCCAGG
>JAKABA010000124.1 GCA_021802115.1 bacterium
GGCCCGGATCACGTCGGTTACCAGCGAAGTGAGCGACATCCTCGACGGCATGGGATTCGCCACGGCCGTCGATGCCGGTGCCGTCCTCCATCGTCTGGGTCCGCAGACCCTGGTCGGGCACGCCCTGACGCTGGCCTATCTGCCGGAGCAGGATTCATCCGGTTCCCCGGCGGGTCGCCTGGCTCACCACACCGCCGCTGCGATGGCCGTGCACGCCGACGTGCTGGTGGTGTCGTCTCCGCCCCGGCAAGACTGGTCGGTCCTCGGGGGCGACGGGGCCAGGGCGCTGGCCGCCGCGGGCGTGAGCGGCGCGATCGTGGACGGGGGAATCCGCGACCTGGACGAGCTGGTCGGCTCGGGGCTTGCGGTCTGGTCGCGAGCCTTCGGTCCGCGGCGGGGGGTGGGCCGGCTGGAGGCCTCCGCGATCAACTCGCCGATCTGCTGCGGTGGAGTCCAGGTACGGCCCGGGGATCTGGTGGTCGCAGACGTCTCGGGGGTTGTATTCATTCCCGTCGCCGCGGTTTCGAAGGTGGTGGCGCAGCTGCTCGGATGACCATGGGATGGGAACTTTGGCCGTGCTCGTATCCCCGCCACGGTGCGGGCGGCTGCCCCGACGGCTGGCGGGGCGCGTCTACAATCCTGGGCCGGGGTGAGCGGCGGGCGACGGGACACGGCCTTAATTCAATAGATGGGAGGGCGCACAGTGAGTGTGGATGAGCCCAAGGTGGCGGTGGTGACCGGGGTCGCCCACGGCATCGGAGCCGCGATCGCGGCCGGGCTGAGCGCCGACGGGATGGTGGTCCATGGCATCGACAAAGATCAGGTCGACGTCACCGACTCCGCCCAGGTCGCTCGGTTCTTCCGATCGCTCCCCAGGGTCGACGTCCTCGTGAACAACGCCGGTGGCGTCTGTGGGCAGACCTTCGCCCCCCTGGAGGAGATCACGGACGAGCAGTGGCATGCGGTGGTCGACGCGAATCTGACGGGCGCCTTTCACTGCACCCGGGCGGTGGTGCCCGGGATGAAGCTGAGAGGCTGGGGACGGATCGTCAACATCTCCTCCGGAGCAGGCCGGAGCATCAGCCTGACGGGGATCCAGGCCTACGCCTCGGCCAAGGCGGGGCAGATCGGCTTCACCCGCCAGATGGCGCACGAGTTGGGGCGCTTCGGAATCACGGTCAACTGCATCGCCCCGGGCTTCATCCTTTCGAATCCCACCAGCCAGGCGCAGTGGGACAGCTACGGAGAGCAGGGCCAGGCCCGAGTGCTCGAGGGTATCGCGGTCGGGCACCTGGGCAGGGCCGAGGACATCGCCCATGGAGTTCGCTTCTTCTGCGCCGAGGAGTCCTCCTGGATTACCGGCCAGACGCTCTCGATCGATGGCGGCAGTGCTCTCTTTTAGCTCCGACCCCCAGGCCTACCTGCCCGAGCTCGCCGAGTATGTGGCGATCCCCAGCGTGAGCCGGGACGCGGATCCAAAGACCATGAGGCAGGCCGCGGAGTGGCTGGCGTCCCAGCTGGCTGCGGTCAACGGGAGGGTGGAGGCTGGCACCGGACATCCGGTGGTGGTGGGGGAGTGGCTGGAGCGGTCGTCGGCACCGACCGTGCTCATCTATGGCCACTACGACGTCCAGCCCACCGGCGATCTCCGAGAGTGGCTGTCGCCGCCGTTTGCACTCACCAGGGAGGGCGAGGTGGTGCGCGGCCGCGGCGTCTCCGATGACAAGGGGCCGGTCTACATGGTCCTCAAGGTGGTGCAGGCCTTCCTGGAGCAGGAGGGTCGGTTGCCCCTCAACGTCCGTTTCCTGATCGAGGGGGAGGAGGAGATCGGGAGCCCGAACCTGGCGGAGTTCGTCCAGGCCCGGGCCGGGGATCTCCGCGCCTCCCTGGTGGTCTCCGCTGACGGCGCGATGTGGCGGCCCAACGAGCCATCGATCTCCTTGGGGTCCAAGGGGCTGGTCGGCCTCACCGTGGAGGTGACGGGGGCCACCGAGGACCTGCACTCGGGCCGCTACGGCGGGACCGTGGCCAACCCCGCCTCGGCGCTGGCGGCGATCGTGGCCGGGCTGCACAACGCGGATGGCCAGGTGTCGGTGCCGGGCTTCTATCGGGGGATTGCTCCGCTCAGCCCAGCCCGGCGTGCCGAGATCGCGGCTGTGGACTTCGATGAGCTCGCCTACGCCAGAGAGCTCGGGGTGCCCGAGCCGTGCGGAGAACGCGGGTTCACCACCCTGGAGCGTCTCTGGGAGCGTCCCACCCTGGAGGTGAATGGGCTGGAGGCGGGTGGCAAGTACACGGTCATACCCCATGTCGCCCGCGCCCACATCACCTGCCGCCTGGTCGAGGGGCAGGAGCCGCGCTCGGTCCTGGACGCCGTCTCCGACCGGATCATGGCGATCGCGCCGCCGGGGGTGCTGGTCAGGGTGCTGCCCGACCGGGGCGGGGTGCCGGCCTACACGATCCCCGGGGACCATCCCGCGGTCGTGGCCGCCGCCAACGCACTGGCGGAGGTGTATCCGGGTCGACCGGTGCTGTTCGCGAAGATCGGCGGCAGCGTCCCGGCCACCGACCTCTTCGCCAGGGTCCTGCGCTGCAAGACCCTCTTCTTCTCGTTCTCGACGGCCGACGAGCACCTGCACGCCCCCAACGAGTTCCTGAGGCTGCCCCGCCTCTTGGAGGGCATGCGCGCCTGGGAGCTGCTCCTCCGCCAGCTGGCTGAGAGGCTGCCCGGGGGGGTGGTGGATCCCCCGCCGGTGGCCCAATCATGATCACTGCGACCGAACAGCTCCGGCAGCTGGACGAGCAGTTCTTTGACGCGATGCACTCCACCGACCCGCTGACGGCCACCATGCTGGGGGTAGAGGGCTACGACTCGCGCTTGCCCGATCCGAGCCCAGAGGGGGTTGAGCGCTCGGCTGCTCGCTTCCGGAAGATCGAGGAGCGGCTCTCGCAGCTCTCGCCCGACCATCTGTCGGCCGAGGACAGGATCGACAGGGAGGTGATGGCCGAGCTCGCCTGGTCGCTGCGGGTCAACCTTGAAGACGGGCTCTGGGCGGCCAACGCCTCGGCCGCGGGCTACGTTTCCCCGCAGGCGATCGCGTTCCAGGCGATCCCGACCGCGCCGCTGCGGACGCGCGTGGCGGTCGGTTGGTACCTGGAGCGGCTGGCCCAGCTGCCGACCTACATGGATGCGGTGCTGCTGCGGTACCGCCAGAGCGTGGCGGCGCAAAGGCACTCGACCAAAGTCGGGGTGCAACAGGCGATGGCTCAGCTCGATGGCCACCTGGGCCGTCCCCTGGCCGAGGACCGGCTGCTGGGGGCGCTGCGCGCCTCCCCAGTCGCGGAGTCCCATGACCTGACGCGCGCTGCCGAGATCGTGGAAGGCCAGGTCCGGCCAGCGCTGGCCAGGTTGCGGGATGGCCTTGCGCAAGAGCTTCTGCCCGGGGCGCGTCCGGACGCGGAGGTCGGCCTCTGCTTCATCCCCGGAGGCGAGGATGCCTACCGGCGGGCGGTGCGCCGCCACACGACGACTGAACTCGAGCCCGCGGAGATCCACCAGATAGGGCGCGATGTCCTGGGTGCGTTGGAGCAGGAGTGGGAAGAGGTCGGCGGCCGGGTCTTCGGCAGGTCGTCGCCCGCCGATGTCCGTCGCCGACTGCGCGAGGACCCGCGGCTGCGCTTCCACAGTTCAGGTGAGATCGTGGAGGTGGTCCGCGCGGCGCTCAGCCGCGCGGAGCAGGCTCGGGATGGGTTCTTCCCCCGGCTTGAGATAGCCGACTGCGTGGTGGAGGAGATCGACCCGGTCGAGGCGGGGAACTCCGCCCTCGCCTACTATCGCGGGCCGTCGCAGGATGGCGGAAGACCGGGCGCGCACTGCGTGCTCACCACCGACCCGTCAAGCCGCTTCACCTATGAGTACGAGGCGCTTGCCTTCCACGAGAGCAGCCCAGGACATCATCTCCAGATCGCCTCCGCCCAGCGGCTGGAGCGCCTGCCGCGGTATCGGCGCCACCTGGATGCCGAGGTCTGCGCCTACGTGGAGGGCTGGGGGCTCTATGCGGAGCGCCTGGCGGATGAGATGGGGCTGTACACCTCCGACCTGCAGCGCCTGGGGATGCTCTCCTTCGACGCTTTGCGCGCCTGCCGGCTGGTGGTGGATACCGGGATGCACCACCTGGGGTGGTCGCGCCAGGAGGCGGTGGACTTCATGTGGCAAAACACCGCCACCACCACCGGCAACGTCGCCAACGAGGTCAACCGCTACATCGCCTGGCCCGGTCAGGCGCTGGCCTACATGGTCGGCCGCCGGGAGATCCGGCGCCTGCGCCGGGAGGCGGAGGCGGACCTGGGACCGCTCTTCGATCTGCGGGGATTCCACGGGGCGGTCCTCAGCCAGGGAGCGGTGCCTCTTCGTGTGCTCGCCAGGGTGGTGGAGCGATGGCGGAGCTTAGTCGCCCGCGGCGGGAATGCCGGCGGTGGGCAGCCGGCTTGAGCGCTCAGCCCCGGCTCTGGGTTGGGAATCGGTACAGGCGCCCGGGTTCGGGGGCCAGAGGAGGTGATCCATGTCTCGAGTAGCTATCGGGGAGCTGACCGCCGGAATGGGAGAGGTCAAGCGTGGCTGGGTGCAGATCCCCGGCATCGATCCCCCCTGGGAGGTGCCCGCGGTCGTGGTGCGGGGGGCTGAGCCCGGTCCCACCCTGGCGGTAACCAGCGGGATGCATGCGGCGGAGTACGTCCCCATCGAGGCGGTCACCCGCCTCACCAGGTGGCTGGAGCCGGGCCGCCTTCGGGGGACTGTGGTCGCAGTGCTGCTGGTCAACTCGCCGGGCTTCTACGAGCGCTCCATCTACGTCAATCCGCGTGACGGCCGGAATCTGAACCGCTCCTTCCCCGGCAGCGCGACCGGGGACCCCGCCGAGCGGGTCGCCGCGTTTCTGGTCGAGAACCTGATAGAGGGCGCGGATGCCTACGTCGACGCGCACTGTGGCGACCTGATCGAGGCGCTGAGCCCGTTCACCCTCTGGACCAAGGCCGGGGATCCAGAGGTGGCGCGCCGCTCCCAGGAGCTGTCCGCGGCCTACGGGTTCGAGCACAGCCTGGGGGTGGACCCCGACTCGGTGCCCGGCGCCGCCTACGCCACCGCCGCGTTGCGGGGGGTGCCTGCCATCATCGCCGAGATCGGGCAGCAGGGCATCACCGATGAGCCCTCGGTGGCCCGGCACCTGCGGGGGCTCCAGAACGTCCTGGCCCAGCTGGGCATGATCGACCCGGTCGGAGAGCCACCCCCTCCGCCGGAGGCGATGGACGAGATGGTCTGGACCAGGACCGATGTCTCGGCGACCTACCACCCGCAGATCGTGGTTGGGGAGCGGGTCGAGAAGGGGCAGGTCGTGGGGGAGCTGCGTGACATCTTCGGGGAGCCTCTCAGGACCATCCGGGCCGACGCCTCAGGGGTGGTGGTGTTTCTGGTCACGTCCCTGGCGGTGAAGGCGGGTGACCCCTTGCTGGGGATAGGAGTGCCGAAAGGGCAATGAGGGAACGGGTGGGCGGCCCCTGCTTACGTGGGCCGCCACCCTCCTCTTGGCCCAGTCAGCAGGTGCCGTTCCAGTTGCTCTGGTAGGCGGGGGGGCAGTCCACCGGCGCGAAGGCGTTGCTGACGGTGTTGGGCAGGTAGTAGTAGGGGTACGGACCGCTGCCGACCTGGACCACATCTGCTGGCTTGGCGTACCACATCACCGGCTGGCCGGCCAGCGCCTTCTCCATGTAGGTCTGCCAGAGGGGGGCGGCCCCGCTGATTCCGGAGGTGACGCTGCTCAGTGTCTTGCCGTCCGGGTTGCCGACCCAGACCCCGGTCACCAGCTGGGGGGTCCAGCCGAAGGTCCAGTTGTCCTCGATGTTGTTGCTGTACTGTCCGGCGGCGTTCTGCTTGTCCGAGGTCCCCGTCTTGGCCGAGACCGGCCGCCCGGGCAGCGTGAGGTGGGCGTAGGGGCCGAAGTCCTGAATCCGGTTGTTGTTGTTGGAGAGCATCGCGTTCATGATGAAGGCGACATCCGGAGGCACCACCTGCAGCGAATTCCGGGCCACGTTGTATTGATAGATGGTGCGCCCCCCGCTCACCACCTTGAGGATGGCGGTGGGTTGATGCAGCACTCCGCCGCTGGCCAGCACCGACGCTCCGGTCGCTATCTGCAGCTCGGTGAGACCGATCGAGAGACCGCCCAGCGTCAGGGCGGGCCCGTAGGTGTTCTGGGGGTTGAGGAGTTCGGAGGCTCCCATCCTCTCCGCCATGCTCACCACGTTGGGCAGGCCGGTGATCATCTCGACCTTCACCGCGGGGATGTTTATGGAGTTGCCCAGGCAGTTCTGCAGCTGACACAGCCCGGTGAAGTCGTGCTCGTAGTTCTGGGGGGAATAGCCATTGATGTCGATCGGCTCGTTCAGCACCGGGGTGGTCATGGTGAACTTGCCGGAGGCGATCGCGGCGGTGTAGGTGAACAGCTTGAAGGTGGACCCGGGCCGTCGGGGCTCGATGGTCATGTTCACCTGGCCCACCGGGCCGTTGTAGTTGCTGGTCCCCACCATCGCCAGGATCTCGCCGTCCCGGGGGTCGAGTGAGACCAGTGCGGAGTCGCCAATGTTGTAGTCGCGCAGGAGCCGGGCGTTGTTGGCCGGGTTCTGGATCACCCCCTCCGCCTTCTGCTGGTCGGCCATGTTCAATGAGGTGTAGATCGTCCAGCCCCCCGGGTTCAGGTAGGCGTCCCCGAAACGGGCCTGCAGACGCTGCTCCACATAGCTGACGAAGTTCGGCGCCAGCGTGGGTGGGCCCTGCTCCCAGGAGTAGTAGGTCAGCGGCTCGCGGTAGGCGGCATCTGCCTGGGCCTGGGTGATGTAGTGATTGGTGACCATGGTCTGGAGTACCACCTGCTGGCGCAGCTTGGCGTAGTTGGGGCCGGTGGTGCCGACGTACACCAGGGGGTCGAAGGCGGTCGGCGCGTCGGGGATTCCCGCCAGCATGCTGGCCTGGGCGAGGTCCAGCTTGCTCGCGGGGATGTGGAAGTAGAGTTCCGCGGCGGTGCCGATCCCGATCGCCTGGTTTCCGTAGGGGATCCGATTCAGGTACATCTGCAGGATCTGGTTCGGTTTGAAGCTGCGGGCGATCTCGTAGCCCAGCAGCAGCTCCCGGATCTTCCTGGTGATGGTCTCATCGGGGGTGAGGAAGGAGATCTTGGCGAGCTGCTCCGTGATCGTGCTCGCCCCCTGGAGTGAGGAGTGGTGAAGAATGTCGTGGATGCCGGACTCCAGGATCCGGGGCAGGTCAACCGAGGTCGTGTCCTGATAGAAGTGGCGATCCTCGACCGAGATGGTGGCGCGGATTACCCAGGGGCTCACCTGATTCAGATTCACGTGGATGTGCTGTTCGCCGGGCTCGTGGAGCACGCTGAGAAGGGTTCCGTCGCTGGCCAGCAGGTAGCTGTCCCGCGGCGGTCCGAGGTTGGGCAGGTCGGTGACGCTGGGCAACCCCACCTGAAAGGCGGAGAGCACCAGAAACCCCACCCCGACCCCTGCGCAGCCCAGCAGCACCAGCACCGCGGCGGCCACTCCGGTGCGGCGCAGCCAGCGATGCCGTCCCCAAAAGCCCGGGTTGCGGGTCTGGACACCTGGGCGGCGCCGGGCCGAGCGACCACGGCTGGCACCCCTGCCGGTGGTGGAGATTTTGACTTCCTGCATCAGCTGGGAGGGAGGGGGAGTGACCCCGCCGTCCGGAGATTATGGCAGGCCCGAGGGAGAGCTCCGGGGATTCGAGGTGGGCGGGCCGGTTACGGGGCCGTGGCAAGCCGTTCACGAGAGTGCAAACAGCGGCTGCCTGGGGGATGAGATCCCGCGGTTCGGTGGGACAGTGGTCAGGCGCAGCAGTCCGGGAGGGATCCCGACCAGGAGTTGAATTCCAAAGCTCATGTCCGCAGTTCCAGCGATCGCCCCGCCCCCGGCCCGCAGCCAGATCGGCTTCCCGCCGGTCCCGCAGAGCCCGAAGGAGGCGGGCCTGCCCTTCTCCTTCATCTGCGATCTGGTCCTGAAGATCCTCTACTTCAATGGCAGCATGCTCGGCCGCGACCTCGCGCGCCATGCCTGCCTCCCCTGGGTCATGGTCTCCGACGCCATCAAGTTCCTGTCCGACGAGGGGTACTGCGGGACCACCGGTATCCGGGGGGCGGTGGGCGGCGACGAAGGGTTCGCCGAGGGTCTGCAGTACGCGATCAGCAGCTCCGGGCGGCAGCGGGCGCGCGAGTTGATCGAGATCAGCCAGTACGCCGGGCCGGCGCCGGTGCCGCTGGAGGTGTACGCCGCGGTCGCTCGCCACCAGGGGCGCACCGCGCCGATGGTGACCCATCAGCTGCTGCGAGCCGCCCTCGACCACCTGGTTCTGCCCCCGAGCGTGATGAATCGCCTCGGTCCAGCCTTGGGAGCGCGCCAATCGATCTTCCTCTACGGCCCCCCGGGCAACGGCAAGAGCACGATCGCCGCCGCCTGCGCCACCCTGCTCGGAGACCCGATCTTCGTCCCCCACGCCATCTACGTGAAGGGTGAGGTGATCCGAATCTTCGACCCGGTCCACCACAAGCCCGTCCCCGCGGAGCTGCCCCCGCATGACACCCGATGGGCGTTCTGCACCCGGCCGGTGGTGATCGCCGGCGGTGAGCTCACCGGCCGCGAGCTGGAGCTCAGCTTCGACTCCAAGGTGGGGTTCTACGAGGCCTCGCTGCAGCTCAAGGCCAACGGCGGTCTGTTCTTGGTCGACGACTTCGGCCGCCAGCAGCTGAGCCCCCAGGACCTGCTGAATCGCCTCATCGTCCCCCTCGAGGCGGGCTACGACTACCTGAATATCTCCCGGGCCGGGACCACGGTCCAGGTTCCCTTCACCGAGATCCTGATTCTCTCCACCAATCTGCGGCCCAAGGAGCTGGTGGATGACGCCTTCCTGCGCCGGATCCGCTACAAGGTCGAAGTTCCCAATCCTGGGGTGGTGGAGTACGGGAGGATTTTCCGCCGGGCCTGCGAGAGCATGGGGCTGCCGTTCGATCCCGAGGCGGTCGCCTACCTTTTGGACGAGCACTATCGCAAGCAGAACCGGCCGATGCATGGCTGCGAGCCCAGAGACATCCTGGAGCACCTGGTTCACGCCGCCGCGTACTTTGGGGTCGAGCCACGGCTGACCCCGGAACTCCTGGACCACGCCGTCTCCGCCTACTTCGCCAACCTCGACGAGGCCGACGGCATCCCCGTCCCAGCGGCGCACTGACCGACCCGCGCACCCAGCCCCACGCCGCCGACACTGAGGCAGGGTGAGAGCTGGGCGCAGATGGAGACCGGTCTGCGCCTCTCCCATGGAACGGCGCCCCCAGGTACGGCGCGATGCGGGAGTCCACATCCCGAGACGCATCGGGTGGGCCGACCGAGTGGTCCCCCGGGCGCGCATGGCAACTTCGCCACTGGCGGAGGACCGGTGCCCCAGGGCCGCGAACTGTGAGGGCCGGACCGAGATTCGTGACGGCGGAAGGCATGCCGGCAAGACCCTCGGGCCACGGTTCGGGGTGGCGACTGGGATCTGGAAGGAGGGCCCATGGCGAGCCACCCGACCGAGGAGCGGTCGACCAATACGTCAATGTGGCCACTGATATGGAAGGGGTTGTCAAGTGGGACGAAGAGGAAGGCGCAGTCGAGGTCAAATGAACAGCGACGGTTGTCACCCTGATATTCGCGGGTCGGCTGGGCCGGTGCCGCATGACAGTGATTCGTCGCCGAGCTGCCTCTGACTTGGAGCGCGGGTTGGGTACCGCAAAGTGGCATCGAGGGTTCTCGGCTCAAGTAGCCGACCTCGACCGCGTCTTCCTCAATCGCCGAGGAGATCAAGCTGTGGGTGCCTCCACCACCTGTCCGATGGACCAGACGAAGCCAGCGAGTTCACGGGCGACAGCGGTCACCGCCTTCTGCCGTCCCAAGCGCCCACCGAGGTGGCGGTACTTGTGGTGGAGGCGGAGCTGGCAGCGCCAGCTGATGTCGACCACTTCTGGGGCCAGGCCAGCCTGTCGTTGTCGCAAGCCGGGCGCGACGTTGGGCTGCAGCCGAGCATGGTGGGCGGCCTCGACCAGGACATGGCGTACCAGCCGGTTGCCCGTCTTGGTGATGTGGCCTCGCCGCCGGGTGGCACCGCTGGAGTGTTCGCCGGGCACCAGCCCTGCGTAGGCCATGAACTCGGCCGCACGCTGGAAGCGGCGCAGGTCGCCCACCTCGGCCACGATGGTGACTGCGGTCAGAAACCCCACTCCGCGCAGCCCCTGCAACGCCCGCAGTAACTCTCGCTGAGGTCCCTCAGCAGCGCACTCCACCAGCGCCGCCTCCAGTCGGCGCACCCTCTCCCCGGCCGTTCTGACTGTCGCCAAATAGTCGTCGAACGTGACTCGGGCTGCCGTCTCATGGAAGGTGAGCGTGTTGAGCCAGCTCTGGTGCTTGGCCGACCACGCTCGCCCCAGCACCGGCGGCGCGGTGATCCCCTGGCGCAGCAGAAACTTGCTCAGCCGGTGGCGAGCCCGCAGGTGGTCCACCCGAGCGTCGTCGCGAGCCCGCACCAGGTCCCGTAGTGACTCTTGCGCCTCATCCGGGATCCAGACTGGGGTCAGATCTCCACTGCGCAACAGGCGGGCCAGCTGGATCGCGTCCCGCCGATCCGTCTTGATCCGGTCGCCTGGTCGCTTGGGCATCAGCGAGGGCGCGATCACCATGTTCTGCACTCCCAGCTGGACCAGCTGGCGATGCAACGGGTACCCCGTGGGTCCGGCCTCATAGGCCGAGACCAGCTTGGCCTCCCGGCCCAAGGTCTTCACCAATCGCCGCACCGCTCCGGGGTCGTTGTCAATGCTGCCGTACTCCGTCACCGTCCCGTCGGTGTCCGCCACCGCGACCTGAATGGCCGCCTTGCTGACATCCAGTCCCACGTATCGGATACGCTCATCCATGGGGTCGGCCTCCACAACGATGTAGCTCTGCTCGGGGCGAGCTTCGGCCCCTCGAGCAACCTACGGTGCTCGTTGGGCCGGCCCCTACGCCTGCCCTTCCATGTTGACTTGGGGACTCTACGCCGAAACGTGCCGAGCCGCGACCGGGCGGTTAGGGATCTGTGATCAGTGCAAAGGGGCCGACGAAAACAGCGTGCCACGAACGCCCGCCGTAGGCCGGGCAAGGGCTGCACGTGTGCCCAGATAAGGACCGATCGACCAGCGGATGTGAGTTCCGCCCGGGCAAGCCACCAGAGGAGCCCGGTAGTCAACCTCCGGCGTTCGTAGAGATCCGGGCGTCGAAGCGAGGAGAAGCAAA
>JAKABA010000125.1 GCA_021802115.1 bacterium
CCGCCGAATCAGGGTGCGGACCCGCTGGCGGTAGCCGTCCGGATCCGACCTCATCGGGTCGAACCCGACCTCCTCCAGGTGCATCGCGGCCCCGGCGGTCAGCACCTGGTCGAAGTCATCCAGGGTCGCTGGCCGCATTGGGGCGGGCTCGCCGACATCGACCAGCTCGGCTGTCGTGACGGCGTAGTGCGGCTGCTCCGCCCGCAGCAGCCGCGGGGTTCGGAGCTCCCCTCCCAGCCGCTCCTGCAGCGAGGCGATCTGGTCCCGCGGGCCCACCAGGAGTTGGATCAGGTGGGCCCGCGGACGCAGCGCGTCCGCCAGCGCCGCCAGGTCCCGGGAGCAGGGTGCCCACGGGACCACCAGCGGCCCGATGAGGGCGGCGGCCGAGATCGCCCCCGGCTCCTCAGGGTGCTCGACGCCGTAGATTGCTCCCTGGCGCAGCGCCCCGTGGCGCAGTTCACTGCGAAGGTAGACGTTGTCGAGCGGCGCCCTCCCGAGGCACTCCTCCAGCGCCACCAGATCCGCCGCCCGGAGCTGCCGCACCCGGGGACGGCGATCACCTCCCCGCCTCAGCACGCCTGGAATTATGACCACGCGATGGCGGCTCCAGCATCCATGCACCGCGGCGCATAAATATGCAAGAATGACGCGGTGTCCAGCACGAGTCGCGGAACCTCCCGCCTGCGGGTGGCGGTGGCGGGTGGCACCGGCTATGCCGGGGCGGGGTTGGTGGCGCTGCTGGAGCGCCACCCCGCGGTCGAACTGGTCGAGGTCTCGTCCCGAACCCAGGCCGGCCGCCGCCACTCGGAGGTCTACCCGGGATCGGAGTGTGATCTCACGCTCGGCGACGAGGTCGACGGCGCCGCGTGCGACGCTGTGGTGGCGGCCCTTCCCGCTCGCGAGTCGGCCGGGCGCGCGTCCCGCTGGCTCAGCCACGGTGCGGTGGTGATCGACGTGGGCCCGGACTTCCGGCTGCGCGACCCAGCGCTGTATCAGCTCTGGTACGGCGCCGAGCATCCCCGCCCCGACCTCCTGGCCGAGGCCGTCCTGGCCCTGCCTGAGCTCCAGCCCGGCCCGATCGCCACGGCGCGACTGATCGCCCTACCTGGCTGCTTCTCCACCGCGGCCATCCTCGGGTGCGGGCCGGCGGTCACGGAGCAGCTGGTCGAGCCGGAAGTTCTGGTGGATGCCAAGAGCGGAATAAGCGGGGCCGGGCGGCAGGCGGGGTCAGACTACCTGTTCGCGGAGGTGGCGGAGACGGTGCGCGCATATGCCGTCGGCGGCCACCGGCACCGCCCGGAGATGGAGCAGGCGTTCTCGGGACTGGCGCCAGGAGAGTGGGCCGTGACCTTCGTGCCGCATCTGGTGCCGATGGCTCGCGGGATCGCGGCCACCTGCTACCTGCGCCCGCGTCCCGGCGTCGGGTTGGAGTCGCTTCGGGACGCCTACCGAAGCTGGTACGGCGACCAGCCCTTCATGCGGCTGGGCGAGCAGGCTCCCTCCAGCAAGCTGGCGTCGGGCACCAACCTGTGCTACCTGAGCGTCCACCAACAGGCGACCACGGTCGTGGTCTGCGCGGTGCTGGACAACCTGGGCCGGGGGGCCGCCTCCCAGGCCGTGCAGGTGCTGAACCAGCGCTTCGGCCTGGAGCCGACCGCGGGGCTGGAGCCAGAACCGAGGTGGCCATGACCGATTCGGCCGCTGAGCTGGCGCCGGTCCTGGGCGGGGTGACCGCGGCGAAGGGGTTCTCGGCCGGAGCCGCTGCCGCCGACGTCCGCGGCGACGGATCCTCTCGGCTCGACGTGGCCCTTATCGTCAGCGACCGTCCGGCCGCCGCAGCCGGGGTCTTCACGACCAACTTGGTCAAGGCGGCCCCCGTCGCGATCAGCCAGCTGCATGTCAAGCGGGGGCTGGCCCGCGCGATCGTCGTCAACAGCGGCAACGCCAACGCCTGCACGGGTGCCCGGGGGCTGGGCGATGCCCTGCGGATGGCCCAGGCCGCGGCGGACGCCGTCGACTGTCCCCCCCAGGAGGTGCTGGTCGCCTCCACCGGGGTGATCGGCAGGATCATGCCGGTGGACCGCATCCTGGCCGGTATCACCTTAGCCGCGACCTCCCTCGGCCCCCACGGCGACCGGGCGGCGCAGGCCATCATGACCACCGACACCTACCCCAAGCAGGCCGCGGTGAGCTTTGCGCTCGGCGGCGTCGACCACGTGGTCGGGGCGGTCGCCAAGGGGTCCGGGATGATCCACCCGGAGATGGCCACGATGCTGGCGTTCGTGACCACCGATGCCCGGGTGGACCCCGCCCTGGCCCGGATCTCGCTCGCCCAGTCGGTGCGACGCACCTTCAACCGGATCAGCGTCGACGGCGACACCAGCACCAACGACTGCTGCTTTCTGCTGGCCAACGGCGCCGCGGGGGGGCCGGAGATCCGGCCCGACACGGCGGATGCGGAGCGGCTGACCCGGGCGCTGGACACGGTGCTGTGGTCACTGGCGGAGCAGATCGTGGCCGACGGGGAGGGGGCGACCAGGACCTTCTCGGTCCGCGTCCTCGGGGCGATCGACGAGCAGCAGGCGCTGCGTGCCGCCCGCACGGTGACCAGCTCCCCCCTGGTGAAGACCGCGATCCACGGTGGCGACCCCAACTGGGGACGGATCCTGGCAGCGGTGGGCCGCTCCGGAGTGGAGCTGGCGCTCGACCGCTGCCGCCTTGCCATCGCGGGTGAGGAGCTCTTTGCCAGGGGTCAGGTGGTGGAGGGCGCGGTCGAGAGGGTGGCTCCGCGGCTGCTGCAACCGCGTGTGGCGGTTGAGATCAACCTGGGGGTCGGGGACGCCGAGGCGACCGCGCTCGGCTGCGACCTGACCGCCGACTATGTGAGGATCAATGCCGACTACTCCACCTGACGCCACCGAGTCGCTGCCGTTCGCCCTGCGCGCCCAGGTCCTGGTCGAGGCGCTGCCGTACATCCGCCGCTTCCATGGCGCTCTGCTGGTGGTCAAGCTGGGAGGCGCCGCGATGGAGGACCCGCAGCGGCGCGAGGCCGTGCTCCAGGATCTGGTGCTGCTGCGCTTCGTCGGGATGCGGCCGGTGCTGGTGCACGGGGGCGGGCGCGAGATCACGGCGATGGCCGCCGCGCTGGGGCTCGACACCCGCTTCGTCGACGGCTTGCGGGTCACCGACGAACGCACCATGGAGGTCGCCAAGATGGTGCTGACCGGCAAGATCAGCCCGGAGCTGGTGACCACGATCCATCGCCTGGGCGGCCGGGCCATGGGGCTCTCGGGCGAGGACGGCCCGACGCTGCTGGTGACGCGCCGGCTGGGCCCAGGTGGTGAGGACCTGGGTTGGGTCGGGGACGTCGCCGAGGTCAATCCCGAGCCGGTGCTGGCGCTGACCGAACGGGGCCTGATCCCGGTCGTGGCCTCGATCGGGCTCGGTTACGACGGCCGCAGCTACAACGTCAACGCGGACACGGTGGCGGCCGCCCTGGCGGTCGCGCTGCCCGCGACCAAGTTGATCATGCTGACGGACGTTGCGGGCGTTCGGGGGGCGGCGGGGGAGCTGCTGAGCCGGCTCTCGATTGCGGAAGCGGAGGAGCTGGTGAGGGCGGGGGTGGCGCAGGACGGGATGATCCCCAAGCTGCGGGCCGCGGGCCAGGCGGCCCGGGCGGGGGTGGCGGTTCACGTGGTGGATGGACGGGAGCCCCACTCGATCCTGCTCGAGCTGCTGACCGAGGCGGGAGTCGGCACCATGATCGACCCCGCGCCCAGCACCGATGACTGAGGACCGCGGCCTGGCGGCGCGGGAGGCGCGGGTGTTGTGCGGGACCTACCGCCGCCCCCCGCTGACCCTGGCCGCCGGTCATGGCTGCGTGGTGGTGACCGATGACGGACGCGAGCTTCTGGATCTGGTCGGAGGCATCGCCGTCAACGCCCTGGGCCACTGCCACCCCCAGGTGGTGGCGGCGGCCCAAACGCAGCTGAGCCGGCTCATGCACACCAGCAACCTCTATTACACCGCGCCCCAGGTGGAGCTGGCGGAGGCGCTGGTCGCCTCCGCGTTTCCGGGGCGGGTGTTCTGGTGCAACAGCGGGGCGGAGGCCAACGAAGCGGCGCTCAAGGTGGCGCGCAAGTGGGGCCGGCTGCACCGCTCCGGCGCCTTCACCGTGGTCACCCTGGAGGGCGCGTTTCACGGCCGCACGCTGGCGACCCTGGCCGCGACCGGCAACGCCCACTACAGCGACCCGTTCCGGCCTCTGCCGGAGGGCTTCCGGCAGGTGCCACGCGGCAGCCTCGAGGCGGTGGAGCGCGCCATCCAGGACGCCGAGCGGCCGGCGGTGGCGGTCCTGGTCGAGCCGATCCAGGGCGAGAGCGGGGTGAACCCGCTGGGCGCCGAGTACCTCACCGGGCTGCGGGCCCTGTGCGACCGCCACTCGGTCCTTTTGATCCTGGACGAGGTCCAGACCGGCATGGGTCGGTGCGGCGCCATGTGGGCGCACCAGCTGGCGGGGGTCGTCCCGGACATCATGACCGCCGCCAAGGGGCTAGGGGGCGGGCTGCCGCTCGGGGCGATGCTGGTGTCGCCGGCGGCCGACTGCCTCGAGCCTGGCGATCACGGCAGTACCTTCGGCGGCAACCCGGTCTCCTGCGCTGCCGGCCTGGCGGCCCTCAGGGTGATCCAGGAGGAGCGCCTGCCGGCGCGGGCCGCCGTCGCCGGCGAGCAGTTCAAGGAGGGAATCCTGGAGCTCCGCTCGGTGGGCCTGCCGGTCGCCGAGGTGCGTGGCAGCGGCCTGCTCCTGGGCGTGGGCCTCTCGGCCCCCCTGGCACGGGAGATGGCGGCCGCCGCCATCGAGGAGGGGCTGCTGATCAACCCCATCGGCGACGCGACGATCCGGCTGGCTCCGCCGCTCGTCATCTCCGACGACGAGATCGCCCTGGCCTTGGCGGGGCTGCGCCGGAGCCTGGAGCGCGCGGTGGCGGAGCTCACCAATTGATCGCGCAGGTGGGCAAGCGGGAGCGCCAGGCCGCGATCGCGGAGATCCTGTGGGAGGTGCCCATCGAGACCCAGGAGCAGCTGGCCCAGGAACTGCGCCGTCGCCATATCGAGGCCGACCAGGCCACCGTCAGCCGCGATCTCCGCGAGCTCGGGGTCTCCCGCGTCGCCGGGAGTCCCGGGCGCCGCTACCTGGCTCCGCGCCGGCTGGCCCCTCCCTGGGAGCGGGCGCGCCAGGTGCTCAGCAGCCAGCTGGAGCGGCAGGAACGGGTGGGGTTGATGGTGGTGTTGCACACTCCGGTGGGGGCGGCCCCGGTGGTGGCGGCCGCGATCGACGCTTTGGAGCTTCCCGTCGTGGCCGGGACCGTCGCCGGCGATGACACTATCTTCATCCTTGCCCGGACCGCGGCCGGAGCCCGGTCCGTGGCTCAGCAGCTGGATGCCCTAAGGCAGGCGCCGCCCCCGGCACAGCTCCCAGGAGGGCCCGAGACTTGAGCGAACGACCGCGGTGTGTGCTGGCGTTCTCCGGTGGGCTGGACACCACCGTGGCGGTCCATTGGCTGACCCATCAGCGTGGATTCGACGTGATCACCCTCTCGGCCGACCTCGGCGAGTCGAGATCCGCCGAGGAGCTGCAACGGCGGGCGCTGCTGGCGGGCGCGGTGGCCGCGCATGTGGTGGATGCCAAGGAGGTTCTGCTCCGCGACTTCGTGTTCCCCTCGCTGCAGGCGGGAGCTATGTACCAGGGGGTCTACCCGCTGGCCACCGCCCTGGGCCGGCCCTTGATCGCCCGCCTGCTGGTGGAGGTGGCCCGGGAGACCGGGGCGGCCGCGGTGGCCCATGGCTGCACCGCCAAGGGCAACGACCAGGTCCGCTTCGACGTGGCGGTGGGCGCGCTGGCGCCGGGGTTACAGGTCGTGGCTCCGGTGCGGGAGTGGAGCATGGGGCGGAGCGAGGAGATCGCCTACGCGGAGGAGCACGGGCTCACGGTCAGGGCCACCCGTGAGAGCCCCTACAGCGTCGACGCCAACCTCTGGGGTCGCAGCGTGGAGGCGGGGGTGCTGGAGGATCCGTGGCAAGCGCCCCCCGAGGATGCCTTCGAGTGGACCGTCCCCGCCGCCGCGGCCCCTCCCGACGGCGAGACGGTGGAGATCCATTTCGAGCAGGGGGTTCCCGTGCGCCTGAACGGTGGTGAGACCTCAGCGGTCGAGGTCGTGGTCGCCCTCAACGAGCGGGGCGGGAGGAACGGGGTGGGGCGCATCGACCATGTTGAGGACCGGCTGGTCGGGATCAAGTCGCGGGAGGTGTACGAGGCGCCGGCCGCCGCCATCCTGGACCAGGCGCATCGGGCCCTGGAGTCACTCACGCTGGCGCGTGACGTGCTGCGGTTCAAGCGCCAGGTGGCGGATGAGTGGGCCCAGCTCACCTACGATGGCCTCTGGTACTCGGCGCTGCGCCAGAGCCTGTACGCCTTTGTGAGGTCGACCCAGCAGTTCGTGACCGGGGATGTGCGTCTGCAGCTGCGTCAGGGGGCTGTGACCCTGCTCGGGCGCAGCAGCCCGGCGTCGCTCTACCGCCGCGAGCTGGCGACCTACGAGCGCGCCGAGGATCGCTTCCGTCACCAGTCCGCGGAGGGGTTCCTCAACATCTTCGGGCTGCCGCTGCGCACCCAGGCGGCGATCCAGGGCAACCTCTGGGAGGAGTCCAAGCCGCTGCTGAGCTCGATGCCGCACGGCATCGCGGGGGGAGGACCGGACGCTGACGCCACCACCTGAGAAGGAGCACTCAAGGAGGGCGCCCAAGGCCTGGAGCGGGCGCCTGCAGGAGCCCACCGCGCCCACTCTGGAGGAGTACAGCTCCTCTTGGCCGTGGGATCTGGAGCTGGCCGAGGACGACGTCCGGGGGTCGAGGGCGCACGCTCGAGCTCTGAGCGAGGCGGGGGTGCTGGAGCAGGCGATGCTCGAGCGCCTGCTCCTGGGCCTGGATCTGGTGCTGGAGGAGCTGAGGGCGGGAACCTTCGCGGTCCTCAGCTCCGACGAGGACATCCACATGGCGGTCGAACGGCGCCTCACCGAGCTGGTCGGGGAGGCGGGGCAGCGCCTCCACACCGGTCGCAGCCGCAACGATCAGGTCGCGCTGGACCTCCGCCTCTACGTCCGGCGTATGTGCGTCCGCCTGGTGCAGGCGGTGGCGGACCTCCAGGAGGTGCTGCTGCAGCGTGCCCGGGAGCATCGCCGCACCATCCTGCCGGGCTACACCCACCTGCAGCGCGGGCAACCGATCCAGCTCGGGCATCACCTCCTGGCCTACCTGGAGATGCTCGGCCGGGATGTCCGGCGGCTTCAGGGCTGCCGGGAGCGGGCCGACGAGTCTCCCCTTGGGGCCGGCGCGCTGGCGGGGACCACTCTGCCGATCCCGCGCGCCGGCGCCGCCGCCGAGCTCGGCTTCGCCCGCCTCTCCGCCAACAGTCTGGACGCGGTCTCAGACCGCGACTTCGCGGTCGAGCTCGTCTTCGACTGCGCGCTCCTGGGCGTGCACCTCTCGCGGCTGGCGGAGGACCTGATCCTCTGGAACACCGCCGAGTTCTCCTTCGTGAGCCTCCCCGACCGTTGGGCGACCGGCTCCAGCCTCATGCCCCAGAAGAAGAACCCCGACCTGCTGGAGCTGGTCCGAGGCCGGGCCGCGGTACCCATCAGCGGCCTGATCGGGTTGCTCACCCTGCTCAAGGGGCTGCCGATGAGCTACAACCGCGACCTCCAGGAGGACAAGCGTCACCTCTTCACCGCGGTCGAGGCGACCCTGGCCAGCCTGCGCGCACTGGGCGGCCTGCTGGCGGAGCTGGAGTTCCAGCCCTCGCGGATGCTCGAGGCGGCTTCGGATCCTGAACTGCAGGCGACCGACCTGGCCGAGCTCCTGGTGGCGCACGGCGTCCCCTTCCGCAGCGCCCACGAGACCGTGGGACGTGCGGTGCAACGGGCGCGTCGGCAGGGGATTCCCCTTGACCGGCTGGTGGAGCTGGAGGGCGCGGGTCTCGGCCTTCCGCCGGAGGCGGCCCAGCTCTTCGACCTCCGCCGCTCCCTGCGGCAGCGCGAGCAGTTCGGCGCCCCCGGGCCGCACGCGACCCAGCTCGCGCTGCGCCGGGCCGGTCGCCAAATCCTGGCGGCGCGGAGGTGGGCCAGCCGCAGGGCTGGGGACGAGCCCCCTCATCGAAGGCAGTCCGGCACCGGTGAGGTTGCTACGATCACACGAAAGCAGCCATCCGTCAACCGGGAAGCCTGATGTATCGCAAGCTCTACCTGCCCCTGGACAATTCGGATCACTCGACCGCGGCTGCGGAGGTCGCGATCCGACTCGCCAAATCGACCGGGGCTGAGATTGTCGGCAGCCACGTTTACGCGGCGCGGCTGCATGACTACCGCTTCAAGCAGATGGAGTACACCCTGCCCGAGGAGTACCAGGACGAGGTCGAGCTGGAGCGCCAGCGCAAGATCCATGACAGCCTGATAACCAAGGGTTTGGGGCTCATCTCCGACTCCTACCTGGAGGCCGCCGAACGGCGCTGCCGGGAGGAAGGCGTGGAGTTCACCCCCAAGACCTTCGATGGCAAGAACTGGGAGGTGCTGGTCAAGGACATCGAGGAGTCCGACTACGATCTGGTCCTCATGGGGGCCTGCGGGCTGGGTCAGGTCAAGGAGACTCAGCTCGGCACGTGCGTGGATCGGGTGGTGCGCCGGGCGTTCCGTGACACCATCGTGGTGCGTCACCGGGAGGGCCGGGACCCGCTCTCCGGGCCGATCGTGGTCGCGATCGACGGATCCCCCCAGTCGTTCGCCGGCCTGCGTTCCGCGCTGGAGATGGGCCGAGCTCTGGATCTGCCGGTGGAGGCGGTTGCCGTCTACGACCCCTACCTGCACTACGTGCTCTTCAACGGCATCGTCGACGTGCTCTCGGAGGAGGCCGGCAAGGTCTTCCGCTTCAAGGAGCAGGAGGCGCTGCACGAGGAGATCATCGACACCGGGCTGGCGATGATCTACTCCTCCCACCTCAAGGTGGCCAAGGAGGTGGCCCGCGCCGAGGGCTACGATCTGCCGATAACTTTGCTCGACGGCAAGGCGTTCGAGCAGGTGCTTCGCTACGTCCGCGAGGTGGACGCATCGCTGCTGGTCTGCGGCAGGATCGGCGTCCACTCCGACCAGGGCATGGACATCGGGGGCAACAGCGAGAATCTGCTGCGGCTGGCCCCCTGCAGCGTGATGCTTTCGTCGCGGACCTACGTGCCCCCCATCGATGTGATGGGGGCGGCCTCGGTGGTGTGGACCCCGGAGGCCAACGAGGTGCTGGAGCGGATCCCCTGCTCGGCGCAGGGGCTGGCCCGCACCGCGGTGCTGCGCTGGGCGATGGAGCGGGGCCACTCCATCATCTCCCAGGACCTGGTCTCCTCAGCCCTGGGGGACATCCTTCCCCCGGAGGCCTCGGCCGCGATCGGGATCCGGCGGGAGTCCACGGCGGCCTTGGTCACCGAGCAGGAGGTTCACATCTGTCGCGAGTGCGGCTACACCGCCCATGGCGTGCGGCCGGTGGCCTGCCCGGTGTGCGGTGGGGCCCAGGAGCAGTTCGCCCGCGTGGACCACGAGAGCCTGATGCAGCAGGCGGCCGCGGAGGGGGAGGTGACCGAGGAGTTGACCTTCGACAACCGCAAGATCGGTTGGTCCACCGAGGCGCGCAACCTGCTCCACGAGATGCCGGCCGGCTACCTGCGGCGCAGGATCAAGGCCAAGGTCGAGAAGGTCGCCCGCACCAGGCGTCTGGCTGTGGTGACCCTGCAGGTGGCGGCCCCGCTGATCGAGCCCGAGCTCGGGCGCACCGCCAATGCCCAGCCGCATCGCACCCCGCTGGAGGACGAGGAGCCCGGCCGCGCCGCCGTGGCGGTGGGTGGCTTCGGGGGCCCAGATGGGGAAGGGGATGAGGTCGATCGGGCGCTGCTCACCTACGCCGCGGGCGGCCAGGGTGGGCGCTACATCCCTCGCGAGGCCTCTCCGACCGTTGCCCGTCTCCGGCCCCGCGAGGAGGGGACGACCCCGGGCTTCGCCGCTCAGCCCGCCGGGCCGGCCGACCCCGCCGCAAGGTGCCCGGTTCACGGCAGGGAGGACCTGGAAGCCGCGGTGGTCGAGCGGCTCACGGTGGCCGCGGCCCCCGATAACGGACCCGCCGACGCCGCGCGCTGCCCGGTCGCCCACGGCACTGATCGGGGCGCTGCCCCCAAGGAGCCGGCGCCCTAGGTCGCGTCGACCGGGAGTCCCGTCCCACATCGGAACCGCGCCGCCACACCTCGCCTGTCCGCGGCCGTGGCGCCCCGCTCGCCGCGCTGGCCGGGAGGCCAAGGCGAAGCGATGGGGACTCGGCCGCCGCACGCCCGACGGGGCGGGCTCAGGGTCGTCGAGCCCGATGGTGAGCTTGGGGTCCGGCTGGGAGCGCCCGGCCGGCGCCGGTCCGAGCACCAGCCCGCCGCCCGGTCGCGATCTCGGCACAGCGCCTCACAGCAGCTGCCCGCCGCGCTCCACAGCCGGGTCGATCAGCCCTTCGCTGCCGCGCATGAGCTGGCGCATCTGCTCCCCCTGCCGCGGTTCGGCCAGGGCGCTCACGACATCTCCCACCTGAAGCTCGGTCGAACCCGAGGCGAATGTCAGCTCGGCTCCCCGCAGGACGGTCACGATGATGCAGCCGGGTGGCAGCTTCACCGAACGCAGCGGCTTTCCGGCCAGCGGAGACCCCTCGCCGATCCGCTCCTCGATGCTCATGGTGTGGCTGCTGACCTGGGTCATCACCCCGAGGTTGCTGGAGAGCGCCTGCTGGTAGCCGGCCACCACGTCGCCGAAGGTCAGTATCCCCAGGACGTGACGGGCGCCGTCGGTGACCGTCACCCAGTGGCCACCCGCCTGGGTCAGGGCCTCCAGGGCCAGGTCGAGCCTGGCCTTGGCGGCGATGGTGGGGGTGGTGGCATCCACCAGCTGGGAGAGGGCCGGCGGGGGGTCCTGAGCGGCGGCCCGGGTCAGCACGTCCACGCCGACCGTTCCCAGGTAGATCCCCTGCGAGTCCACGACAGGGGCTCCGGGGACGGCAGCGCTCAAGGCTGCCGCC
>JAKABA010000126.1 GCA_021802115.1 bacterium
GCCTCCCCGAGGCCCGCGGGGAGAGCGGCTGAGTCGCGTGAAGTCGGCATCTGGAATAGCTTGGGACATCCGGGCCTGGTTCGGCACATCGAGCCCCACACGGGCAGGCGCGGCTACGGCACCGACTCCGGGCTCTGGTTTCCGGGCCCAGGCTATAGTGAGGACAGCGCCGCTGACCAGCCAAGCAAAGGTGGACCCCACGACTTGACGCTCCCCGGTACTCTCGGCGAACTGCGGGGCAGCGAGTACCGGATGCGGTCCGTCCGGGAGGAGCTGCGGGAGAACCTGGTGGCCGCGCTCCGGGCGGGCAAGCCGCTCTTTCCCGGCCTGATCGGGTACCAGGAGACCGTGATCCCGCAACTGGAGAACGCCCTTCTGGCGGGGCAGGACGTCATCTTCCTGGGTGAGCGTGGGCAGGCCAAATCGAGGCTGATCCGGGCGCTGACCGGCCTCCTCGATGAACGGATCCCGGTCATCTTAGGGAGCGAGGTCAACGACCACCCGTACGCCCCAATCAGCCGCTTCGGACGGGACCTGGTCGCCGACCGGGGCGAACAGACTCCCATCGAATGGATCCCCCGGGAACGGCGCTTCGCGGAGAAGCTGGCCACCCCCGACACCTCCATCGCCGACCTCATCGGTGAGGTGGACCCGATCCGGGTGGCCGAGGGTCGCTATCTGGCGGATGAGCTGACCATCCACTACGGCCTGCTGCCGAGGGTCAACCGCGGCATCTTCGCGATCAACGAGCTGCCCGACCTGGCCGAGCGGATCCAGGTGGGACTGCTGAACATCATGGAGGAGCGGGACGTCCAGATCCGCGGCTTCCAGGTCCGGCTGGATCTGGACCTGGTGGTGGTCGCGACCGCCAACCCCGAGGACTACACCAACCGGGGGCGGATCATCACCCCCCTCAAGGACCGCTTCGGCGCCCAGATTCGGACCCACTACCCACGCTCGGGGGAACAGGAGGCGGCCATCATAGAGCAGGAGGCGGCCTCCTTCGACGGCCTGGGGGTGCCCCTGCACGTGCCCGCCTACATGCGCGAGCTGGTGGCGGAGATATCGCAGCAGGCCCGGCGGGCGGCGCAGGTGAACCAGCGCTCGGGGGTCTCGGTCCGGCTCTCGATCGCCAACTACGAGAGCCTGTGCGCCAACGCGATTCGCCGAGCGATCCTGCTGCAGGAGCCGGAGGCGGTGCCACGGCTCAGCGACCTGACGGCGATGGCAGCCTCCACCTCAGGGAAGTTGGAATTGGAGAGCTGGGAGGATGGTGAGGACCAGGTCATCCTCCAGAAGCTGATCCGGACGGCGGTCTCCAACGTCTTCCGCCGCCACTTCTCGATCCAGGAGTTCGCCCCCCTGATCGGCCGCTTCGAGCAGGGGCTCACCTGTGAGACCGGTGAGATGCTGGCGGCGGAGAGGTACCTCACCCTCGCTGGGGAGATTCCGGAGACCAAGCGGATCCTGGCGGACCTGGACGAGGTGATGCGCCCGGCCACGGTGGCCGCGGCGCTGGAGCTGGTGCTGGAGGGGCTGCATCTGGCCAAGCGGTTGAACAAGACGATGGTCGACGGGGCCACCGTCTATGGCAGCTGAGGCTGGGCCGTGGCCCCCGAGATGCGGCGGTACAGCCGCTGGGACGGAAGCCAGGAGGTCGGCTTCCCGGATCTGAACGAGCTCTTCTCCAAGCTGGCCGAGGACGTGTTCCACGGCTGGGACTTCGAGGCTGCGCTCCGCCGGCTGTTGGGCCAGGGCTTCACCGATGAGCAGGGCAACCGGCTCCCCGGGCTGGACCGGATGCTGCAGCAGCTGCGCCACCAGCGCGAGCAGCTGTTGCAGCATCACAACCTGGAGAACCTCTTCCACGAGCTGGAGGAGCGCCTCGACCGCATCCTCGCCGCCGAGCGCACCACCCTCAGGGACCGGCTGGCGGCGTCCGCTGGGGAGGAGGCGGCGGGGCTGCGCCAGAAGATGATCGAGGGGAGGCTGCGGCAGCTGGACGCGCTCCCCCCAGAGCCCGCCTCGGCGATCTCCGCGCTTCGAGACTACGAGTTCCTGGACCAGCAGGCCGCCCAGGCCTTCCGGGAGCTGGTGGAGGAGCTGCGGGGTCAGTTCGCCGAGGCCCAGTTCCAGCAGCTGAGCGCGGGCATGGAGCGCATGGGGCCCCAGCAGATGGCCCAGCTGCGGCAGATGATCAAGGACCTCAACCGGATGCTGGAGCGTCAGCTGCAGGGGGAGGACCCCCAGTTCGCCTCCTTCATGGAGCGATGGGGGGAGCTCTTCCCGGAGCGGCCCGGCAACCTGGAGGAGTTGCTGCAACAGCTGCAACAGCGCATGGGGGAGATGGACTCCCTGATGCGATCGCTTTCACCGGAGTCACGCCGGCAGATGGAGCAGCTCTTTCAGGCCACGATGGACGACTCCGAGCTGCGCTCGGAGCTGGACCAGCTCGCGCGTCTGCTCTCCCGGATGATGCCCCCCGCACCGTCCAGCGCCTACCCGTTCTCGGGCGGTGACGACCTGGACTTCCCCGCGGCGCTGGAGATGATGGGACAGCTGCGCCAGATGGAGGCGGTGGAGCGCGGGCTGCGGCAGGCGTATCGCGGCGAGCCGGTTCCGGCGGAGCTGGGCCGGCAGGCGGCCGAGCTGCTGGGACCCGCGGCGGCCTCCAGCGTCGCCCGGGTGCAGGCGCTGCTGCAGCGGCTGGAGGAGAGTGGCCAGCTCCAGCGCGGCGCCCAGGGGCTGGAGCTAACCCCCTACGGCATCCGCCGCATCGGGCAGAAGGCGCTGGGGGACGTGTTCCGGCGGCTGGGCGGAGACCGTCTGGGTAACCACAGCCTCGGGCGGGCGGGCCCAGGCGGTGATCCCGGGGACGACACCAAGCGCTACGAGTTCGGCGACCCCTTCCATCTCGACGTGCAGCAGACGGTGATGAACGCGATCCGCCGCCAGGGCACAGCCGGCCCGCTGCGGCTGGCGGAGGCCGACTTCGAGGTGGTCAGATCCGACCGGACGGTGCAGTCGAGCACCGTGCTGATGCTGGACATGAGCCGGAGCATGCCGCTGCGCGGCTACTTCTACGCCGCCAAGAAGATGGCGCTGGCGTTGGAGTCCCTGATCCGCACCCAGTTCCCGCGCGACAGCCTCTACGTGGTCGGATTCTCCGACTATGCGCGCGAGATCAAGCCCGGCGAGCTCGCCCAACTCTCCTACAGTGAGTACGTCTACGGCACCAACATGCAGCACGGGCTGATGCTGGCCCAGCACCTCCTGGGCCGCCACCGCGGCGGCAACCGCCAGATCATCATCGTCTCCGACGGGGAGCCCACCGCCCACATGGAGGGGGCCCAGGCGGTGTTCCGCTACCCGCCCCTTCCGGAGACCTTCGAGAAGACGCTGCTGGAGGTCCGGCGCTGCACCAAAGAGCGGATCGTGATCAACACCTTCATGCTGGAGAGCAACAACTACCTGGTCCAGTTCGTCAAGCAGATCACCCGCCTCAATCGGGGGCGCGCCTTCTTCGTGAGTCCGGAGCGGCTGGGCGACTACGTCCTGCTGGACTACGTGAGCTCTCGCCAGCAGGGGGGATGACTTTGGCGGAGACCAGCCTGGACCCCGCCCGTCGGCAGTTCCAGGAGCGCATCGTGGTGCAGCTCCGCTCACGCTACCCGGCGTGGGAGTTCCTCCCCCTGCCCCACGGCTTCGCGGTGGTCGGCAGGCGCGACCGGCACTCGGTCAGCTTCTCCCTCACCACCCTCCACCAGGCCGTGAGCCGCCCGGGGGCAGCGGTGCCCGAGGAGATCTCCCGGTTCGTGGCGGAGGCGGCGCCGCGGCTGGCGGTCGCCGAGTCGGGAGCCCCCGAGGGTGCGCCGGATCCCACCACCCTGGTGTGGTGCGTGCGGACCGAGAGGGTCATCGGCCGCTACCAGCGCTCCGGTGAGCTCCTGACCAGGCCCCTGCCCGCCGGTCTGGTGGCCTTCGTGGCGGAGGCGCTGCCAGGCGAGATCATGCGGGGGGTGTCGTTGGTGGAGGCCGAGCACGCGGGGCTGGCCGCCTCGGAGCTCGAAAGCCGCGCCGACCAGAACACCGCCGTGAGGCTGGACAGCTGGCGCCAGCGGCTCGGGGCCACGCCGCCGCAACAACGCTGGCTGTTCACCGAAGACGTTTTGTTCTCCAGCAGCCTGCTGCTGGTTCCGGACTTCCTGGCGGCGGTGGCCGACCGGGGCGGTGGCACCGCCCTCCTGCTGGCACCCGACCGGGGGGTCCTGGTGGCCGCGGTGCGGGAGGGTGCCGACCCCGACCAGCTCCGACACATCGGCCGGCGTCTCTATGGGAGGGCAAGCAGCCCGCTCATCCCACAGCTGCTCACCACGAACGGCCGCGAGATCCTCCTCCACCCCTCCGAGCGCGAGCCCCGGCGCCCGTGGACCGGGTGGCGCCAGGTACTGGGCCGTTGACTGGCGTCGTGGCCGCGGCCCCGCCACAGGTGACGGCGGCGGTGGCGGAGCTGGCGCAGCGGGCGCGCGAACGCTACGGGGAACCGATGGTGGGTGTGACCGTGCTCCCGGGAGGGGTGATGGGCCACACCGCCACGACCGGTCAGAGGGACGAGGTGGTCGAGCTGCTCGCCGCCAGCTGGCCCGGGGCCCGCAGCCGCATCCTGGTGCTCGCGACCAGGCGGGCACGCCTCTGCCTGGGGCCATCCGCCCAGACCCTGGACATCTGGCGGCGACCTCCGGGAAGCCCGGGTGAACCTGAGCGCTCGACCCAGCTGCTCCCCGGTGACCCGGCCGCCGACGTGGTCGCCTTCCGCAGCTCGGGGTTGCTGGTCCGCGCCCCCGGAGAGGCCATGGGGTGGGTCGACCGGGATGCTGAGTTCGTCCTCGGCCCCCTGCGCGGCGACGCCGCGACGAACCTCGGGGTGGTCGGTCAAAGCCCCCAGCGGGGCTGGGACCCGGAGCTGATGCTGGGCACCGCGCTGGATCAGCTCGGCAAGCCCTACTTGTGGGGAGGCACCGGGGGCGGGGGCTTCGACTGCTCCGGCCTGGTCTGGCGCGCCTTCCTCAATGCTGGCCTGTTGCTGCCCAAGCACAGCCGCCAGCAGCGCCGGCTGGGAGCCCAGGTTCCCCGCCGCGACATCCAGCGTGGAGACATCCTGGGGGCGGTCAGCCGGGGTCCGCGGCGGACCAGCCATGTGGCACTGGCGCTCGGTCCAGACGAGGTCGTGCACGCCTGCAGCGAGCTGGGGGTGGTCCGCCGGGAGCCTCTCTCCGCCTTCCGCCAGCGCTATCAGATCCTCACCGTGCGCCGCATCCCGGGAGGGCGGGCCGCCAATCGGTAACCTTGGCCATGTGATCGCCCCCAGATCTCCCGCCGGACCCGCAGCCGAGCTGCGCCTGCCCGCTGCCCTGGCCGGGCTGCGCGACTCCCGGGTAGACGTGGTGGGGATTGCCGGGGTGGAGGGCGGTGAGATCGCCGGCTACCTGCTCGCCGCCGGATTCACCAGGGTGGTGGGACATGACCAGCAGCCCGATCTCGAGCAGCTGGGAGCGGCCCACCGCCTCGCCCACGCCGGCATGCTGGAACAGCGGCGGCAGAGCGCCCTGGAGCGGCTCCTGCAGGGCCTGGCCCAGCTCAACCTCGGGGACCGCTATCTGGAGGGGATCGCCGAGTCCGAGCTGATCATCACCACCCAGGCCTGGTTTCTCAACCCGGCCAACTCCGCCCTGCACCGGCTGCGCGCAGCCGGCCACCCGTTCTACTCCCTGATCCAGGCCTACCTGGACCTGGCACGTGGCCCCGTAATCGGGGTCACCGGCAGCCATGGCAAGTCCACCACCTCGGCGCTGGTGGCCGCCGGGCTGCGCCGTGCGGCCATCTTCCCCAGGGTGTGGTTGGGCGGCAACGACCGCCACAACCAGCAGGCGCTGGAGGAGGTGGCACGGGACGGCGCGGGCGAGGGCTGCCTGGTGCTGGAGATCTCCAACCGGCAGCTGCTGCAGGCGACCTCCGCCCCAGCGATCGCAGCCATCACCAACATCACCCCCAACCACCTGGAGGAGCACGGCGGCATGGCGGGGTATGTCGCCTGCAAGCGCCGCATCTTCGATCTGCCCGGGTGCCGGGTGGCGATCCGCAACGCCGACGACCCGATCAGCGTGGGCACCGGTCCGCTTCGAGAGGGGGTTGCCGAGCTGCGCTTTGCCATGTCCCGAGCTGGGCTCGGCGACTGGGATGGGGCGTTCCTGGACCAGGGTCAGCTGTTCGAGCGGCGCCACGGCCAGGAGCAGGCGGTGCTGGCGGTGGACTCCCTGCGGCTGCGAGGCGACCACAACCGGGCCAACGCGCTGGCGGCGATCGCGGCCTGCTCAGCGCTCGGGGACCGCACCGCCAACTCCCAGGAGGCGATCGGCGAGGGGATCAGCCGCTTCGGCACCCTGGCCCACCGGATCCAGCTCATCTGGCAGGAGCAGGGGGTGGACTACTACGACGACCTCTCCAGCACCACCCCCCAGTCCACGGTGGCCGCCATTCGGGCCATCGCCAAGCCGGTGACCCTGATCTGCGGCGGTGACGACAAGGGGATCCCCTTCGACGAGCTGGTCCAGCAGCTGGACGGCCCGGTCCGGCGAGTGCTGCTGCTGCCCGGCCCCGGCTCGGACCGGATCGCCGAGGCCGCCAACCGGCGCTCCCTGGGAGGGCTCGTAGAGCCGGTCGCGTCCCTGGAGGAGGCGGTCACCCGGGCTCACCGGCTGAGCCGGCCGGGGTCCGCCGTTCTGCTCTCCCCCGCCTGCCCCGGCTTCTTCTCCGCCCATTACCGCGAGGGGGGCTACCGCAACCTGGTCCGGAGGCTGTCTACTTCTCCTCGTCGACGAAGGGAGCCAGGGTGAACGGATCCAGCGCCACCAGCTCGAAGGCGGCACCGCAATTCGGGCAGTCGACCAAATCCCCGACCGCCTCAGCCTCTGACAGGTCCAGCTGGGCGCCGCAGTCGGGACACTCCTGCTCGGCCGGGATCGTCTGGGACATGGCCTCCCTCCTGTGCTGAGCCGCGAGCCGGCGGAGCCGCCGCCGGGCCAGTGGGCGCACCTTCGACTCTTTGAGACGAGTGTACCGGTCGACTGCCGGGTGACCCTGGGCGAGGGTGCAACCCCTCTGCAGGAGGTCCCGGAGCTGGCCGCGGCACTCGGGGTACCCGGCCTTCTGGTGAAGCGCGAGGACCTCTCCCCCACCGGCTCCCACAAGGCTCGGAGCCTGGGGCTGCTGATCTCGGATCTCCTCTCCCAGGGCCGCCGGCAGGCGGTCATCTCGTCCTCGGGCAACGCCGCGATCGCCGCCGCCGCGTACTCGAAGGCGGCGGGGATCCGGACCCTCTGCCTCATCTCGCCGCTCATCCCAAGGGTCAAGCTGGAGGCCCTGCTGGGACACGGCGCGACCGTGGTCGCCAGCAGCCGGCCGGTCGGGCTGCTCCACCACGCCAGCCACCGCTGGGGGCTCGCCGACCTGCGTGCCTCCACCCACCGTCTGGGGCCGGTCGCCTACCGCGGCATCGCCGCCGAACTGGCGGAGGCGGGCCGCTGGATCGCCGTGTTCACCTTCGCCAACAGCGGCGCCACCGCCCTCGGGCTGGACCAGGGCTTCCGGCTCCTGGGGGAGGAATCGCCGCAGCTGCACGTGGTCGAGGGCTGGCCGGGTGGCGAGCTCACCAGGCCGTGGTACCGCGGGTCCACGCCCCGGCCCGGGGCCGGAGTCGGGGACCTGGGCACCCGCAGAAGCCGGTTGACGCCGGCGGTGAGGAGGGCGATGCGGGAGAGCGGCGGGCGCGGCTGGCGGGTTGATCGAAAGCAGCTGGATGAGGTCGCCGAGCTGGCGGCGGGACTGCGACCGCCAACGTCCTGGGAGGGGCTGGCGGCGCTCGCCGCGGCCCGGCAGTGGGCGAAGACCGCCCACCCAAAGGGGCCGGTCGGAGTCCTTCTGACCGGGGCGTCGGAGCAGCTGGACCGGACTTTGCATCCTGACATCTCCCAACTGGTCCCAGTTGTGGAGACGACGTCGGAGCTGGACCGCCTGCTGGAGCTGGCCGGGTTCCAGCGGGCCCCCGCCGGTGACTGACCGGCAGGTGGTGTTCGTGGGGCCGGAGGCCGCCCCCGCCATCGCCAGTGGCTGGCTGGTCGCCTGCGGGGATGACTCCGGGCTGCGAGGGCGAGACGGCGATCTTTTGGAGATCGCCCAGGCCCAGCGCTCCAGCGCGGCCCTGCTGGAGACCCCCGCGGTCCAGCGCCTTCTGCGGCAGCGGGCGGCCGGGGTGGTGGTCTGGAAGTCCTCGGCTGTGGTCGAGCGGACGGTTTCCGAGCTCGGGGTCAGGTTGGCGAACAGCCCGGCCGCGCTGGCCCGACGACTGGAGAACAAGGCCCACTTCAGCCGGGCCGCCAGCCAGGCGGGGCTCCCGGTTCCCGAATTCGTGGCCGGCCCCGCCGGACCCGAGCTGGCTGCGGCCGCGCGGCCGCTGGGGCTGCCCGCGGTCTTCCAGCTCGCCCACGGGTTCTCCGGAGCGAGCACCCATCGGGTGGACAGCGAGGAGGCGCTGCTTCGGCTCAACCTGGGCTATCGCGGACGACCCTGCCGGATCTCCCGGCTGGTGGAGGGGCAGGCGGTGACGGTGTCGGGAGTCTCCCATCCGGAATACCTGGAGATGGGCAATCCATGCCTGCAGCTGACCGGGATCGACATCCTCACGCCCCATCGGATGGGATCCTGCGGCAACGACTTCAGCCGGCCGGTGCCCCACCGGGCCGAGGTCGAGGTGGCGGCGCTGGCGGTCGGACGCTGGGTGCGGGAGCAGGGTCACCGGGGGGTGTTCGGGGTCGATCTGGTGGTCGAGCCCGATGGCCACTGCTGGTGCATCGAGGTGAACCCCCGGCTGGTCGCCAGCGTCCCCCTCTGGAGTCTCTCCGCCCGCGACACCGGGGGCCCGTCACTGCTCGACCTCCACCTGAGCTGCTTCGGGCTCTCGGCCGCCCGGAGGGGACCGATCAGCTGCCACTGGTCGCAGCTCATCCTCTACCTCAGGCGCGAGCTGACGCCGGCTGCCCCTCCCGCGACCGGCACCGGCGAGATCGACTCCGAAGGCCGCTTCACGCCGACCGGAGAGCTGTCGCTGGACGGTCCTCCCCCAGGGAAAGTCGGGCTGGTGGTGCGCCGGACGTCCCACGTCGGGGGAGAGGCGGTCAGGGTCATCCTGGAGGGACCGCTCCTGGACTCCGAGGGGGCGCTGCTGGCACCACTTCGGACGCTGGCGACCCGCCTGCGCTCACAGATCGAGGCGCCGGACCCCGACTGAAGCTGTTTCGAGGTGGCCCCGAGGCGGTACCTTGGGGGTGTGGAGTTCCGTGACTACTACACGACCATGGGGGTGCCCCGCACCGCCTCGGACAAGGAGATCCGGGCTCGCTACCGCAAGCTGGCCCGCGAACTGCACCCCGACGTCAACAAGGACCCCAAGGCCACCGAGCGGTTCAAGCGGATCAACGAAGCCTACGAGGTGCTCAAGGACCCCGAGAAGCGGGCCAAGTACGATCAGCTAGGCGCCGACTGGGAGCAGTTGGAGCGGGCCCAGGCCAACCGCCCGCCCCGGCCCACCCACTCCACCCGGTCCTCCTCCACCTCCGGCGCCCACTTCTCCGGCTTCAGCGACTTCTTCGAGACGTTCTTCGGCGGGCGCGGCAACGAGCCGGACCCCCTGGTTGACCTGGAGCTGGAGCGGTTGCGGCGTGAGCAGCAGGCGCCGCGACGTGGCCAGGACAGCGAGTACACGGTCGAGGTGACCCTGGCGGAGGCGATCGCGGGCAGCGATCGCAACCTCCAGATCTCCACCTCCGAGCCCTGCGCCACCTGCCACGGCACCGGCCGGGTCTCGGAGCCGGGTTCATCCGGGGGAACCGCGGTCAAGGTCGAGCTGAAGACCTGTCCCACCTGCAGCGGGACGGGGCGGCAGTCACGTCAGCGCAGCCTGCGGGTCACCATTCCCAAGGGCGTCACCGAGGGCTCCCGGATCCGGGTCTCCGGAGAGGGCGCGGTCGGGGCCAACCAGGGGCCGCGCGGAGACCTCTACCTCAGGGTCAAGCTCCGGCTGGACCCCGGCGTGGAGGTGCAGGGGCGAGACGTGCACATGGTGCTGCCGGTGCGCGACTACCGAGCGGCGCTCGGAGGCCGGCTCCAGGCGAACGCCCCCACCGGCAGGCTGGAGGTCACGATCCCCGCTGGCTGCCCCCCCGGCCGCATGCTGCGCGTGACCGGCAAGGGGATTCCTGCTTTGCGCGAGTCGGGCCACCCGGGAGACCTCTACCTCAGGGTCCGGATCACCACCGCCACCGAGCTGAAGGAGGCGGAGCGCCACGCCTACCTGGAGCTGGCCCGGGCCGACGGCCAACCGGGCTGAGGGCCGACGTCAGCGCGGCTTCTCGGTGGGCTGGATGAGGAAGATCCAGACGTCCCAGATCATGTGGCTTACCACCAGCGCCGGCATCGGGACCTCCAGCGCCGCCAGCGTTGACCAGGCGGCGCCGGCCATGGTGGCGGCGCCGATCAGGGTGGCGTTGAGGGTGCAGAGGTGAGCGCCTCCGTAGAGAGCCGTGGCGGCGGCGGCCCCCCTCCATCGGCCCAGTCGGGCCGCCAGCCGGCGCTGCAGGAGGCCCCGCCAGAAGAGCTCCTCGGCCGGCGCCACCACCAGGCCCAGGCGCAGCGCCAGCTCCGCCCGCGGGCGCAGGCGGCGCAGAGAGTAGATGTCGCCGATCTCCTGGGATCCGCGCGGCATCACGCGGCGGGCGGCGCGGTCCCCCAGGCTGAAGATGCCGTAGAGGAAGGCGGCGACCACCGTGCCCGCCACCAGGTGGGCGGCGCGGGGCCGCTCCCGGCGCAGCGATGGGTCCGCGAAGAGCGCGGTCACGCCCAGCACGGCCCCGGTCCGGGTCATCCGCTGCCAGAACCTGCGCTTGGGCCCACGGAAGGTGGCGAAGAAGGCGAGGTAGGCCAGGGCCGTGGCCGCCTCCACCCAGAACCCGGCGCCGCTCGTCCCCGGCGAACGTCTCCTCATAGGGTCATCCTCCCGGCCGCCACACGGCGGTGACCGCCAG
>JAKABA010000127.1 GCA_021802115.1 bacterium
GGACCTCCTCCGTCACAGCCGTGGGTCGAGAACTTGGTCAATGTCGGACCGAAGAGCCCCTGGGTCGACCCAGGGCAGGCGGCTCCATCGCTCCACAAGCGCGGCAGCCGCCTGGGGCGGCCGGGCCACAGGGCGTAGTTCGGCAACTGCCTTGCCGGCCCTGGTGATGGTCACCTGCTCCCCCCGTTCGACCCGATCCACCACGTCACCTCCGTGGTTGCGCAGTTCACGGATGCTCACGCTCGCCATGGGACCATGGTATCACATGTGAGACAGAGCCGTCGCCCCCGAGCATGGAAGCGCGGTCGACGGCGCGGATGCGGTCGCGCGTCGCCGGGACGCCGTCCGAGCCCACGCGGCCCTATCCGACAGTCAGTGCTGGCTGCAATGGCGAGCGAGAAGCCCTGGTGGGACATTGCCTTTGACTTCTACTTCCAGCAGGTTGAAACAACGCCCTCAGGCGCTCTATCTCAGAGGCGCGTGCGGCCACCTGGCGCCATTCCCAGCCTGTGCCACCCCGGCCAGACCCTCCCCTACTTCTTGGCCGCCTCGTAGTAGGGATTGGTCCCCGCCGCGTGGTCGGTGGTATCACGCACCTCACTGAGCTCCTGGAACCTCTCCAGCAGCGCCGTTCGCACCCCCTGACCGAGGGTCACGTCGGCCATCCCGCAGCCCTGGCAGGCGCCCCCCATGTGGATGTAGGCCACGCCCTCGCTCACGTCGAGGAGGTCGATGTGGCCCCCGTGCATCGCCACCCTGGGGTTGACCTCGTCGTCGAGGAAGGCCTGGATCTGCTCCGCGACCGGATCGAACCAGAGTGGATTGGGACTGTCCACTCGCAGCGCTCCGGTGAGCCGGTCGGCATCGACGGTGGCATTATCGAGGTAGGGGGCGGACGCCAGCGGGATATGGAAGTAAATCCCCTCGTGCCCCTCGACGACGACGTCGCCGGGGTGCTCCTCACCCGGCGCCACAAGGTCCAGCTGGTACTGGAAGGCGCCTCCACTCCTCCCAACGATGGCGATGCGGACGGCGGCGTCAGGCTGGTGGCGGTTGGCCCGCACCTGCTCGATCCGAATGCGAGCAAACTCGGTGAGTTGAACTCGAGGACCCGTCATTGACCCTTATTCTGAACCCCATGGCTCCCTCGGTGATGCTCGTCCTGCCCACCCGCAGCTACCGCGCCGCTGCCTTCCTGGCCGCGGCCCGAGACCTCAGGCTGGAGGTCGTGGTTGCCGCCGACGAGCCCAGCTCGCTCGGATCGCTCATGGCCGACCGCACCCTCACCCTGGACCCGAGCCACCCCGAGGATGCCGCCCAGCGGGCGGTGGCCTTCGCCGCGCGCCACCCCGTAAGTGCTGTCATCGGCGTCGACGAGGCGGCGGTGAGCGCCGCCGCCCACATCGCGGCTGGGCTGGGCCTCCGCCACAACTCCGTGGAGGCCGTCAGCGCCACCCGTGACAAGCGGGAGCTGCGCCGCCGTCTGGCTGCCCGTGCCGTCGCCCAGCCCGTCTCGACCGCGATCACCAGCGCAGCAACGCCCCAGGAGTTGCATGACGCCGCGGCCCGTGCCGGGTTTCCCTGCGTGGTCAAACCCGTCGACCTCGCCGCGAGTCGCGGGGTGATCCGCGCCAATACACCGGCCGAGCTAGAAGCGGCGGTGGCGAGGACCGGCCACCTTCTGCGCCGCCCGGAGCTCTGCCAACCAGACCCCGCCCCCCTCCTGGTCGAGAGCTTCATCCCGGGCCCTGAGGTGGCGGTTGAGGGCCTCCTCGATGGCGGCACCCTGCACATCCTCGCCGTACTCGACAAGCCGGACACCCCCGACGGACCGTTCTTCGAGGAAACTCTCTTGGTCGCACCATCCCGGCTGTCCACAGACAGGCTCGACCAATTGGTGCGCCTCACCGAAGCCGCGGTCTCCGCGATCGGCTTACGGGAGGGGCCGATCCATGCCGAGCTCAGGCTGGGGCCAGCCGGTGCGGCGGTCATCGAGGTCGCGGCACGATCGATCGGCGGTCGATGCAGTGGGGCCCTGCGCTTCGGCGACGGCGAGAGCCTGGAGGCGAAGATCCTGCGCCAGGCCTGCGGGCTGCCACTGGGGGATCTCACCCTGGCCTCGGGCGGGGCGGCCGCCCTGATGATCCCCATCCCGGGCGCCGGCAATCTGGAGCGTGTCGAGGGGGTTGCCGCCGCCCGGGCTGTTCTTGGCGTCATCGCTGTCGACATCACCGTGGCGCCCGGCGCTCTGCTGGAGCCCCTTCCCGAGGGCGACCGCTATCTGGGTTTCCTGATCACCCGCGCCGCCGACGCCGATGGCGCCGAGCTGGCCGCCCGGCAGGCGCTGTCGGCACTGCGCATCATCATTGCCGCGCCGCGTTCATCCGACCATCCAGGACGTCTGGCTGGTGAGTGACATCGGCGGATCGAGGATCAGGCCTTGATCCACGGGGCGCGGAGCCCCGTCAGGAGAGGAACTTGTTGAGCCTGCGCAAACCGGTCGCGGCCTCCGTGGGCACCGCCCGCATCACGAGCTCAGGAGACCGGGAGGGTCTTCCTTTGCAACCCCCCGATCATGCCCAGCCACCCCGCACGAGGGTGCGAGAATGGGCGCTGTGCACGGCATCACTGCGGGCCCAGCGAGACGCGATCGAGTCGTTGCCGCGCTCTTGGTACGTGGCGGCCAAATCCTGCTATGCCATCGATCTCCGAACCGTCGATGGTTCCCAGACGTCTGGGATCTTCCGGGTGGGCACACCGACCCTGGGGAGACTCATGGCCGTGCGCTGGTTCGCGAGCTTCGCGAGGAACTGGGAATCATCATTCCTGAGCCTTCGGGAAAGGAATTTGCGCGGATCGTCACCTCTGACTTCGACTTGCGTATCTGGCTAGTCGACAGGTGGGTAGGGGAGATATCCAATGCTTCGCCTGAAGAGCACGATGACATGCGCTGGTTCCAGTCACACGAGGCGTCCGCCTTGTCACTTGCTCATGTGAGGTACCCAGCCCTCATCCGTATGGCGCTTGGGGCTGCCGCGTAACTCAGGGGCCTGATCAGGGCCAGCTGTGCACAGCTCCGGCAGTTATCCACCCCCCTCCTCCCGGACCCTCCTCCCCCAAATTGCGACGAGGGGTTATTCACAGTCTGACGTTCCGTGGCGAGCTGACCGTCGCCCAGCAGGAGGCGGCCAACGCTCTGGCTGCCCATGACCTTGGAGTTCTCGCCGCGCCCACCGCCTTCGGCAAGACCGTGATCGGTGCCTGGCTCATCGCCCAGCGCGGCGTCAACACCTTGGTGTTGGTCCACCGGCAGCAACTGGCTGACCAGTGGCGGGAACGGCTGTCGACCTTTCTGGACATCCCTCCTCGCTCGATCGGTCAGTTCGGAGGCGGCCGCAACAAGGGACGGGGGGTGACCGATATCGGCATGCTCCAGAGCCTGAGCCCACATGGCGAGGTCAAGGACCTCGTTGCGGACTACGGGCACGTTCTGGTCGATGAGTGCCATCACGCCCCGCCGTCAGCTTCGAGCGGGTCCGACCGCAACGCCGGCTCGAAAGGACGGGCACGACCCCATCGTCATCATGCAATGTGGGCCGATCCGGCATCGCGTCGACGCCCGCCGGCAGGCCGCGGCGCGGCCATTCGCCCATGTCGTGGTGCCCCGGATGACGTCATTCACCCTTCCCCACGACCGGCTGACCTTGGCATCCAGGAGATCTACTCCCGTCTGGTTGCGGATCGGACCCGGACGGAGCGTATCGTGGCGGAGGTTGTCGAAGCCGTCCGGCAAGGTCATTCGCCGCTGGTCCTCACTGAACTGAGCGCACCGAGCTTCCTCGCACTGCCAGTCTCCTGGCGCGGCACCGTCCAGCAATATGTGGGCCGGCTGCACCGTCTCCATGATCGCAAGCGCGCGGTGAGCATCTTCGACTACGTTGATGTCCATGTGCCGACGCTGGCCAAGATGCACCAGAAGCGACGCCGCGGCTATGCCGCCATCGGATACCCGGTGGTCGCCCTTGACGCCACGTGGCAAGGGGTCGGCGAGACGACCAGGGGGCCCAGACCGCTGGGTTCATCATGGACAGGTGGGACAGGATTGACAGGATGGGCAGGCCAGGCTAAGCTGGTGCCATGGCCGTCGCTGCCCGTTCCCCCGATAGCTTCGTTCCTGTCGCAGCTGCCGCCGAACGCCTCCGCATCTCTCGCAACTCGGTGAAGCGGAGGCTGGCTGCGGGACTCCTCCGAGGATACGCGGACCCATCCAACGGGTACCAATACGTCTCCGAGGCGTCGCTCGCCAGCCTGGAGCACCTTCTGGAGCGCCTTCGTGCCGCCGCTCTCCTCCCCGGGTCCGAGCCGCCGGACGAGCGGTGGACTGACCCCACCGGCGACCCGGACTGAGCGAGCACCCCGTCGGCGGCATCCCGCCGCCCCGTCTGCGATCCGGCTCCCCACCAGCGCCGGAAGGGAAAGCCTGGCCGCGGCGCGGCGATCCCATCTTCGTCGACACGTCCTCCGTCATGGGAACGGCGGACCGCGCCGCCCTGCAGGTCTGTGCCGAGATGGGCGATCTCATCGTGTGGTGGTCGCCGTACGTCGCCGCGGAGATCGCTCGGGTCGCTACACGAGCCCATGTCGTCTATGCGCTCGGCCAACCCGTGGCCGCCCGGTCAGCGGAGGCGGCAGCCATCGAGATGGAGAGCGTCCGGACCACCATCGATGCCGCCATCCACGCCCTCGAGCAGTGCTGGAGTGTTCCTACGCCGGCGGCCATGCAGAACGCGGCCGCCCACGTGTCCGAGGCGGTCCCAGACGCGACCGACAGTCCTGTTCTCGCTGGCGCGATCGCCACCGGAGCACGCTTCCTGCTCTCCCGCGATGAGGCCGCATTCCCGCACGGGGGCGGCTACGGGCGCCTGGCGTTCTGGCATCCGGACACTTTCCTGACGACGCTGTTCCTCAGCGAGGACGCTGTCTACGCACGGGTGCGGCTGCTGGTGGGCGACGCCATGCGCGGCGGCGCGCTTCTGCCGCGGCGTCACCAGTAACCGAGCGCCGGTGCCACTCCCCTCGGTCGGCTGAGGCCGACAGAGTTCAAGATGTCGGCTTAAGGATTTGAGCCGACGTCTTTGAGGTTCTTCCACCCGATCTTCAGTGGAGGCCAAACTCCCTTGGCCCAACACGACTCCGATTCGGACACGGAGGAGGGGGCTGGAGCCCAAGGTGGGAATCGAACCCACTACCTACGCCTTACCAAGACGTTGGCCATGGCTGCGCCCGAATCGAATTCGCAGGGGGCGCCGATCCGCTGTACGGCCACCGCATTTCAGATCTCTGCAGTGGACTTGAAGTGCCATTGACCTCGGGCTCGCCTCGGAGTCACGGGCTGCCCCTGTACGCGATCACCGAAGGACCTTGACGACAACGCCCAGAGATCGGTCCGCCCAGGTGCGGTCCGCTGTCCAGACGGTCGCACCACGCATCCTTCCCGCAGCGAGGCATAGCCGATCGGCCAGCGAGAGGTCGGGGCAGTGCGACCACATACGTGCCGCTTCGCTTGCAATCTCGGAGGTCACCGCCTCCACAGTGAGGCCGAGGGCCAAGAGCAGAGCGGCAACCTCGTCGCCATCGCGGCCGTGATGCCATGCTGTCTGCAGGACCTCCGACCAGTTCGCCGCACCGATCGAGGAGCGCTCGACGATGGCGTCGACCTGTTCGGCGCCCGGTTCCTTCTGGAGCCAAGCCAGCACCGCGGAGGCATCCAGGAGATCGGAGCCCTGGTCGTCGCCGAGGGGGGGCGCCCCTTGTGTCACTCGTTCCCCCCGGCCGCCCTCGGGTGCTCACCCCCAGTCCAGCCATCCCGCCGAACCTCGTCGCGCCGCTCAGCGATCAACTCCTCGGAGAGGCTGCCTGGGACCCCGGAGAACATCTCGCGAAGCCGACGCCGCGCCCCATCGACCGTCATCAAGACGATCCTCTCGCCGTCGACGCGCAGGCTGACCCGAACCCCGGGCGCCAGCCCGATTGCGCGGCGCACCTCGGCGGGGATGAGCACTCTACCCTCACGTGTCACGGTCGTGTCGTATGTGTCAGACATACAATAAATATGCCATTCCATCCACCAAGCTGTCAACTCCTAGCCATGCTTGCCGGATAGGCTCCGCCGTCGGCAATCGGAGGCGACGCACGCCCCGGCGTGGCCGATAACCTCCAGACATCTCATATATGATAATATGATCAATCATGATCGAGGCCGCTGGAAGCACCTTCCGCAGTCGCGTCAGTGAGGTCCAATGGAGGAGCGTCGGCGTCTTCGCCCTGCTCGCCTATGCGTTGAGCTGGGGCACGTGGATCGGCCTCGGCGCCGCCGGGGTCCCATTCCTGATCCGGGCGGCGGCGGGGATGTTCGGGCCGATGGTCGCTGCCGTGCTCACTCGGCGCCTGCTTCGCGAGGGGTTCAGCGACATGGGGCTGCGCCCGCTCCCCGGCCATCGCCCGTATCGCTGGTACCTCCTCGCCTGGGGCGCCATCCCCCTCCTTCTGGCGGCGGGGCTGCTCCTCGGGCTCACCGTTGGGTTCGAGCACTGGAGCCTCCTTGCCAACCTCCGGCATGAGGTCTCATTGATCGCGCCGTCGCGCGAGATGCGCCTCCTTCCCCCGACTCCCGTCCTCGCCGGCATCCTGGCCGGCGCGGCGCTGACCACCACGACGCTTGAGGGCTGCATCCTGACCGCCGGCGAGGAGCTCGGCTGGCGCGGACACCTGCTCGTCCGCCTCGCGCCCCTGGGGGAAGCCCGAGCCGCCATCGCCGTGGGGGTGGTGTGGGGACTGTGGCATGCCCCACTCATCGTCCTCGACGGCTACGAGTACCCGGGACACCTGTGGTTCGGACCGTTTCTCTTCTGCCTCTTCACCGTCCCCCTCAGCGTCATTCTGGCCTGGCTGCGCTTCCGCTCTGGCAGTGTCTGGCCGGGAGCTCTCGCCCACAGTGCGCTCAATGCCCAGGCCTTGCTCGTGGTGCTTGCCCTGAGCGGCGCGAGCTCGCTCGTGGCCCCCCCAGTCGGCCTCGTCGGCATCGCACCCTTCGCAGGACTCGCGGTGTGGCTCATCGCCACCGGGCGATTGCGCTCGCCCGAGCCCTCTCCCAGGCACCCCCGGGGGACCATCGTCCCCGCCGTGGCGACGCCGAGCAGGTAGCGATGTCAGGTACAAAGGCGGACATCCTGCTCCACCCGGTGCGGCTTCGCATCCTCCAGGCCTTCATCGGTGGCGAGCTCCTGACCGCGCGCCAGGTGGCCGCATTGTTCCCCGACATCCCGCCGGCGACGCTCTATCGCCACCTCGGAGCACTGGTCCGCGGCGGCGTTCTCCATGTTGACCGCGAGCGGAGGGTGCGCGGCACGGTGGACCGCGTCTACCGTCTCGGTTCGGCGATTCTCAGCCAGGCGGAGCTCGCCGGAACCAGCTCCGAGGATCACCTGCGTCATTTCGTCACCTTCGTCTCTGGGCTGGTCGGCGAATACACCCGCTACCTCCGCCGGGGCTCGATCGACCTCGAGCGAGACGGCGTCGGCTATCGCATGGTCGGGATGTATCTCACCGACGCCGAGTTGACCGAGCTCATCGCGCGGGTCCGCTCCGTGCTGAGCGAGGCGAGCGAGAACCGCCCGGGGGAGGGACGGCGCCGCCGGCTTCTCGCGACCATCCTCATGCCCATCCAGGACCCAGAGCAGCCCCCTCCGGGAGAGATGCCATGAACGACGTCGAGGCGCGGGCGCCATCCGGGGCGACGGCTGGGGACGACGAGGCGCTCCTGCGTGGGCTCCAGACACTACGTCGCGCCTGGTGGTTCGGGATCCCGCTGCTTCTCGCCGTGCCGGTCGCCGCCGGCGCCGCCGTCATCGCCTGGCTGGCACCCCCAGATTGGGCTCAGGGCGCGCTTGGCGCTGCCGGATGGGTCGTTGCCCTCCAGCTCCGCCTGCCCGTCTCACTGCTTGCGAGGCGGAGCTCCCGCAACCGGCGCACGATTGCGTTGGCTGTGGCCAGCGCGTCGGGGCCGGCGGAGGAGTCGGTCCGGGTCGTCCTCGTCCTCCTTGTGGCCGCTGCCTTCCGGCCGGCGCTCTGGCTCGGGCTGGGCTGGGCATCGGTCGAAGTCGTGTACGCGGCGGTGAACGCCGTGGTTGCCCCACTGCTCCTACCGCGCCTGCTGCGCGACCCGAGCGAGAAGGCGCGTCAGGCACGCGAGCTCATCGTGCCGCAGCTTTCCACCACGCTCGCCGCGAGTCCGTCCGGCGTTGTCGCCCTCGGCACCGCCGAGAGGATCGGGGCCACCGCGATCCACGTCGGATTCACCCTCATCCTGGCCGCCCAGCCCTGGCTCGCTCTTCTCACCGCGCCGCTGCACACCGGAATCAATCTCGGTGCCATCGCGCTGCAGAGACGGTCCCTCCTCCTGATGGAGACGCTCGTCGTTGGCGCCGGAGCTGCGGCGTTCGCCGTCGGACTGATCGCCTTCCATCACCTGTGATGGCACCGACCCGGCGCGTCCTGGATCGACATCACACTGGAGCCCAAGGTGGGAATCGAACCCACGACCTACGCCTTACCAGGACATTGGACCAAAATGGAAGCGGTTGCATATTCGAAATCGGCTCCAGCCGGCTCTTTGGCCAACATCTTCCAGATTCTTGCAGCAGATTGGAAGCGCGCTTGAACTTGGGTGTCCATCGTCAACACGGGACCCGATTCAGCCACCAGCTTGGAAGGCAAGCGCTCTGTCAGAGGGTGGCCCTACACCGGGAAGAGCGCATAGCCCGCAGCAGAGGCGGCGCGACGCAGATCGTCATCCCAGCACGCGACACGATCCACCCGGCGCGGCGATCCCAGACGCTGCAGAGCGGCGAGATGCACCGCGTCGTAGCCACGGAGGTGGTGGCTCTCAGCCAGGTCTCCGGCCCGCTTTGCCACCGCCATATCCACGACGATCGGAGAGGTCGCTGCCCATACCCGTTCCAGCAGTCGCCTGGCCCTGGTGAACGCGGCGCCCGGGAGGCGCCCTGCTCGCTCCGCCGAGGCAATCGCAGCCCGAAGCTCGACGTAGCCGATGTGAGCGCAGGCGAGCACCTCCAGGTCTTGACGTAGGGTCGCCAGCTCGGCCGAACCCTCCTCCGCGATGATGAGCTTGACCAGCGCGCTGGTGTCCGCGTAGACGATCAGCGCCGCTGCTCCAGAACGAAGTCGACCGCGGTCTTCGCCCCAGGGGTCATGGCCACCGGCCCGTCGCCATCCAGCAGCGGCGCTCGGTACTCGATGCCACCGCTCTCCACCAGGGCAGCGATCTGCGGCGGGACACCGCCGGGCTGATACGCGACGATCCGGGCCACGGGTCGACCCCGGTCGGTCACCACCACCTCCTCTCCCCTGCTCGCCCGCTTGATCGCCCGGCTCAGCTCCCCGCCCTTCAGGGCCCGAACTCCCAGCTCCATTGTGGCCTCATTCTACCACTTCTGAGGCCACCGCCTGAACCCGCCACGTCGGGCGGCGGGAGAGGTCCAGCGAGGGCCAATAGGCGAGCCGGCCGGCGCGGCCATTCGGGCATCTCGCGGTCACCGTTTTCGGCGGTCGCAAGAGGAGCCATGTTCCTCCCAAGGTAGGCGCGCGGGGGGCCACCAGCGGCTCAGAACAGCGCGTACGGTCGCCCATACTGGCCTTCTCGACTCCGCGATGTCCAAGTTCGTGAAAGACGTTGGCCTCCCGACTTGATCCAACGCTTTTGAAGGGCTTGCGCCCTGTGATAATCATCTCGCGATTATCAGGATCAAGATCGTCCCTTGCCCCACAAGCGACATCCGCGCGGAGCCCAAGGTGGGAATCGAACCCACGACCTACGCCTTACCAAGGCGTTGCTCTACCTCTGAGCTACTTGGGCCCGTGCGCTGGAGCAAGGGCATGGTACCCGACCGGACGGCCCGCCCCGGCGCGGCGCCGACGGGTTTGCCGCCCCCACAGCGTTGTGACGGTAGAGGGGGACGAAGAGGCCACCCCACCACCGGCCCGGGAAGGTCCGCCCTCCCGGGCCTTCTTCGTTCGGCAGCCGATTCACAGACATTGGTTCGAGAATCGCTCCCTCGCCACCCGGCGCCGGCCGCGGATCGGTTGCGTCGAGGAGCCCTGCCCAGCCGGCGCTGAACGAGTTGCTCGCGCAGTGAGACGGGCGCCGGGGCACCCGCCGGCGCGCCTGGATAGGATGGATGCCGTGAGTATCGAGGCCCGGCTCGGGGACATCACCAGGGTCAGCGTCGACGCGATCGTCAACGCCGCCAACCGCAGCCTCCTCGGAGGCGGCGGTGTGGACGGCGCCATCCACCGGGCCGCAGGGCCCGGCCTCCTCGACGACTGCCGGCGGCTGGGCGGCTGCGAGGTGGGAGACGCCAAGGTGACCTCGGGACACGCCCTCCCAGCCCGCTGGGTCGTGCACACCGTGGGGCCGGTCTGGCGCGGCGGGGCCCATGGCGAGGACGCGGCTCTCGGCTCCTGCTACCGGCGCTCGCTCGAGGTCGCGGGGGAGGTGGGGGCCCGCTCGATCGCGTTCCCCGCCATCTCCACGGGCGCGTACGGCTTCCCCGCGCGCCGTGCCGCCGAGATCGCGGTCCGCTCGCTGAGCACGGCTGACCCCGCGGCGTGGGACCGGATCGTCCTGGTGGCATACGACCCGGCCACGCTCGCGCTGTATCAGGAGCTGCTGGCCGGTTCGCCGTCCACGGAACCCCCGGTCGGCTGAGCGCGCTCCGCAGGCCCGCGCCGTGACGACGGGCGCAGCTCCCTCTCCAGGAACGTGAAGAGGCGGACCCCGCTGCGAAAGGGTCGGGGCCCCGCCACCAGGCGATGCGCCCCGGCCGCCGCGGTCGTCCCGGGCACGGTGACGAACGCCAGCTCCTCGAAGCCCGCATCAGCGAACCAGCGCCGGACCGTGGGGGTGAGGTCGGGCTCGAAGCGGCCTCGCGTCCAGATCACGGTCGCGCCCGGCGCGCAGAGCTCCGGAAGATGGTGGATGGTGCGGCGCACGTCCCGGTCGGTGATGTTGCCGAAGATGC
>JAKABA010000018.1 GCA_021802115.1 bacterium
GCTCGGAAGGGAACGCCACCCCCGCGGGCAGCCTCCCCTCCTCGATGTCCCCGCGCAGGACGTCGGCCAGCTGCTGGTACAGCGGCACCGGGCTCTCACGGTCCAGGGTTGGTCTCACCACCGCTACAGTCTACCTGGTGCGGACCAGAATTACCACCGTGCGGAACCAGTGCAGGATCAGTGCAGGATCCCGACAATGACAGTGCGCCTCCAGTGCGGCTGGCGGACGATACTTCGACGTCCGACCAAAGCTATTGAGATTTTCCAGCGACCGGACTAATCTGCGCCCATGAGAATCACAGTCAACGACGACGGCGACCTGGTGATCCCCGGCGACTCCATCCCCGGCTTCTCCGCCAAACCCGGTGACCAGTTCGAGTTGGCTCCCGACTCAGACGGTTCCGCGTTGATCCTGACCCGAGTGACCGACAAGGACTCCGTCTACGGAATCCTCGGCACCAGCAAGTCGACCGACGAGATCATGGAGGAGCTCAGGGGACCGGTCGACACCGTAGGCGACTGAACCTTATCGCTGGCCCCGGTTCGCTAGTCGGCTCGCCACCTAGCTGGACCGTTATCCCTGCGCTACGTCCCGCCCCGTCCTGGCCGCACCAGCGGTACTCACAATGTAGCGACTCATCGAGCACTAGCTGCTCGGGAGTACTCACCTCTGCGACAGCGCCTGGGGCTAGCAGTACAGCTTCATAGTCCTCATCAAAGAACGTAGTGATGGCCCGCAGCTTCCACATCCGGTGCGTACGCCGACCAGTCTTTGATGCCAGTTGGCGTCGAAATGCGGCCACGATCGACTCCCCGGCGAGGACTTCCCCGAGACGAACTGCCAGTGTCCCGAGAGGAGCACGTCCACCCGGCGCCGGAGAAGCAACACGAGTCATGCGTGCCTAGCCTCGTCCCACATGACGGGATACACGTCGACATATAGCACGACAGGGTATCGAAGGCGATCGCGATATTGATCCAAGGGCCCGTCTCTATCCACTGACACTCCTCCAGCAAGGTGCAGCCCGACCATCAGGCGTTCACAACCCACGTCATTCGGCCGGACAGCAGAAAGCAATCAGCCTCTCAGTCAACGGCGACGGAGGCTCAGCACTCGTAAGGTAGGCCATCATCTCGCTAGTGTCCTGCTTCTGAAGTAGATACGCAAAAGCGGGCGATGTTGGCGAGGATCTGGTCGGTGGTCTTGACCCAGGTGAAGGGCTTGGGGTGCTCGTTGTTGGCCTTGAGGTAGACGCGGATGGCGTCCTCCAGGGCGCGCACGCTCTGGTGTGAACCCCCTCGGATCTGGCGCTCCGGGAGCAACCCGAACCAGCGCTCCACCTGGTTGATCCAGGACGAATAGGTGGGGGTCACGTGCAGCTGAAACCGGGGATGGCGCAACCGCCAGCGATGGACCGAAGGAGTCTTGTGGGTGCCGCAGCGCCAGTCAATGGCCTTATACGTCCATCTCCAAGTTCCATGGTGGGACACCTCATAGCGAGCCATCCCGCTCCCATATAATCCTGGGCCGTTCCTGTACCGGTGAGCGCCGGTGTACTACTGGACCAAGTAGACTACGACCCGAAAGGCGAGCAATTTTCCCGGGGGGTTGCACTTGGTCCGTTCTACCTGGGCCAAGCGAGAGACTTGGTGTGGCCATCTCGTGACTACCTTCGGCAATCCCATGTGCCGGACAAGCTGATACCAAGAGTCTGGGTGCCAGCGTTGAGGTTGCTGGACATGTCAAGTTGGAGGCTGCCCGTCTGTCCAGTCTTGGAGACTGACAAGGATCCTGTGCCCTGGAAGACACCCCCGGACGGACCCGCCACGAAGGATTGTTTGGGGAGTGATGGACCGGATACGGCCAACGTGACCGAATCAGCAAACGTCCCTGTAGTCGGGGGGAACAGGAGTGTCTGCCTGGGACGGAGTCCGGTGACTGTGAGGGTGGCATGGTCAGCGCCTAGCAGCCCCGAGATCGAGAATGAGCGGCCTCGACTTGAGCAAAGCAATTTCCCCGGTGCCGCCACCAGCTCTCCGGAAGCAGCACCGCTGAACAGGAATTTCGAAGGACCGGGGGCGCTCCCGTTTGGGCTTGGAGCGGCACCAGGCGGATGGAGTGCGATCGAAGGCCCAAAGACACCGCAGCCGGCCACCAAAACTCCCACGCCGAGCGACGCCAGAGTTCCGCACAAATACCTCGCCACGGACCGTTGGTCGATCGTGAATGAAACCAGCCTTCCTATCATGCCGAACAGCCCTCCTACGAAGACGTCTGATGCACACGGTGTTCACGGCTGCGCAGTGTTTCAAGGTGGCCGTGAGCGCATGATCACATCCGGCTCCAGTCATGCGCGTGCAGCGGCAGCGACGGTCGTCGCGTGCCGTCCGTCCACCAACGTCACCTGCCTGGCGCAGGCCCCGACCACCTCGGGGTCGTGGCTGGCCATGACAAGGATGCGCCCCTCCCCTGCCTGGCGCAGCAGGAGTTCCACGATCACCTTTCGCTGCTCCGCCACCAACTCGGAGGTTGGCTCGTCGGCGAGGACCGCGTCCGGTGAGCCAGCGAGCGCGCTCGCCACCGCCACCCGGTGCTGCTGGCCACCGGACAGGTCCTGCACCAGAGCGTCGGCCGCGGCGTGGAGGCCCACCGTATCCAGCCCAGCCTGGGCCAGGCGGCCGACATCCTGAGTCGACACGCCGCGGGCCTGCAGGGGCAGGGCGACGTTCTCGGCTGCGGTCAACACCGATACCAGGCCATGGTTCTGGAGGACCACCCCAAAGCGCTGCCTGCTGCGCTCGCCGGTGCCGATGGGCTGGCCGTCCACGAGCACCCGGCCCTGGGATGGCAGCTGCAGGTCCACCACCAGCACGATGGACTGCATGAGTTGGCTCTGCCGCCCAGCGGCCGATGTCTCCTTGCCAAGATCCGTGGAGACGGGCGCGAGCAGAGCCTGGTTGGTGTAGGTGGAGAAGCGTCCGAAGACCCGGTTGAAGGCCGCCGCGTCTGTGGTGTGCACGCTGTCGATCCGCAGCACGAACTCGTCCACGGGCTGCACGCTGGACAGCCTTGAGATGGTTGCTCCAGCTGTGAAGAACGAGTCGAGTTGGGGCAGACAGGAGGCACCTATCCCGCAGGAGAGCGCGGGCCCAAAGTCGAAGTAGTTCGGCTCTTCTCCGAACCAGAACGACTGCTTGGGATTACCCAAAGCCACCAGACCGACAACCTTGACCGCGATTGAAGGGGACCCTGGCAGAGTGACCACAGTGCCGAGGCGAGCTCCCAATGCCGTCGCCGTCCGTTCTGTGATGGCAACTTCGCCAACGCCGGGACAGTGCCCCGCGAGAAAGTGGAGCACACCGCACTGGCCGGGGTCCGCCACGAGACTGCCGCCGTAGCGGATCCCCCCTGCCCCAACCACCCCAAAACCTTGGTCGAGAACCATCTTCCCTGGGTGGTAGAAGCGATACAGGCCGATGCGACGCGCCTCCACCAACGCCTCCTGGGCCCGGCTGACGAGCGACCCTCCGTTGGCGGTAGGGCTGGGAATGATCGTGATTCCAGTGGAGGCGACCGGATTGGCCAGCAGGGTGGAGTGCAGGACGCTATCGTTGGCCGTGTCCAGGTAGAGGGGGCCTGCGGTAGCCGCCAACACCGCCACCGTCGCCACGATCAGGAGGGCTGCCGCCGCGCCCGCCCGCCAGCGCATGGCTCGAAGCAGCAGCCTCAACTGGTTCAAAGGCGCGGTACCCTCCTGGCGTCTGGGTCCGCGATCGCGTCCGATCTGGGACCAAGGGAGAGGGTACCCCACCAACGAAACCCAGCGCATCGTCCACCGGGGTGATTTCGCGGACATGTGGTGACCACTGAATTGCCTGTGGGCGGCCCATCTCTAAGCAGACAGCGAAGACTTGGGTTCGGTCGTCCCACGAGATCAGGTAAGTGCTCCGAGAACCGCTTAGCCCATTGAACTGTCAGCTACAACACAGGCCCTACCATCGTCCCGTTGCTGCAGCGGCCCAGACCGACAAGGGCGCCAAGCTCCGATGCGGGTCGGCTGGCCCCACGCCAAGGTCAGGGAGAGAGTTCGAGTCAGATCGTTATCCTCGGCCACCGGGGCGCAAGTCAGCTCCGCACTGCCAAGACAGCCCCAGGGCCGCCGGGCGCCGGGCTGGACGCCAGCGACGGCTGCAGCCGGAAGGTCGCGCTTGAGCCCGCGAAGATGTCAACGGAGATGTCAAATGCCCCAGATACGGGCTGGATAATGCCCTGGCTGAGATCAATAGAGCTGGGGCGGAAGGATTCGAACCTTCGAATGGGGGATCCAAAGTCCCCTGCCTTACCACTTGGCGACGCCCCACCGAGCAGGATCAGGTTAGAGGAGCTCGACCGTCCCCGTCGGCCGGAGCCGGCCGAAACACCCGTTCACGGAACCTGTCTATGGCGGCCAGGCACCCGTCCGGGTGCGTCAAAGGCAGCCGATCGTCCCCGAACGGTAATTGGGTGAGGTCAACGAGTGGGTTCCCGTCCGCGATCTCGCGCAGGATGGTCAAGTCGAGCGTGGGGTCCTGGCTGGGCAGCAACAGATCCACTGGGCAGGTCACGTTCCGTAACCAGTCAGCGGACGGGGAGGTTATGACGCACTCCTCCAGAGTCCGCCGGTGGGCATCGGCACCAAGTGCCGCCAGGCGGTCCTGCGCCACCGGCCCAGGTAGGTCGGGCCGCAGCGGAGCCCCCATGATCTTCGATGTCCTCCGCAGAACAGCGGGGCGATCCCTGAGCCGCCCCGCCAGTGCCCGGTCCAAGCGCCGTCCAGCGGAGCGGCTCCCAAGCCACCGCCGAGCCGCCTCAGGGTCGCTGTAGATCGGGGGCGAGATCAAAACCAGAGCGCCGACCCGGTTGGGCTGCAAGACGGCCAGCCGAAGGCCAATCACGGCTCCCGCGCCATGGCCCACCACCAAGATCGGATCCCGAAGCTCGAGAATCTCAAGCATCTGGAGCAGCGCTGAGACATGGTCGTCGGCTGAGTAGCCGCCGGGGCTGGGCGGTGACGCGCCGAACCCCAGCAGGTCCGGAACCAGCAACGGACCAGGATCGGCCAGCTCGTCAAACGCGGAGCCGAAGTAGCCGGAGGACCCCTCCAGTGAGTGCAACAGGAGCACGGGGGCATGCCCCTTCCCCATCTGCTGCACCCTCAGGAAAGCGTCCTGCGAGAAACGTTCGGGGGCAGACCAGTGAAGCTCCCGCCGCCGCCAGAGCAGCCGGGCCGAACGGGCGGCCAAGCCTCCTCCTCCCAGGGCGGCCGCGGCGAGAGCAGCCCGGCGAACCCTAACCCTGGCCACTCGACCGGACCCGCCTTTTGGGCACGCGGAATGCGCCAGTGCCTGAGCTCCTCATCTACGCCATTGATGATAGGCGAACGAACTGGCCCGCCCGGCTGGCGGCAGCGCTCATCCGGGCCGCGCCGTGCCCAGGACGGTGGCGAATTGGGTGAACGCCTGCAGGGCTTGTGGATTCTGGAGCGCCTCCAGGCTGGCGGTCTGTTCCACAGCCTCCCCTTGAAGGATCCGCTTCACCGGGATCTCGCACTTCTTCCCACTCAGCGTCTTGGGGATTTCCGCTACCGCGAACACCCGGTCGGGAACGTGACGGGGCGAGACCTGCTCGCGCACCCGGGCCCGAATCTCCCCTACGAGGCGGTCATCAAGCTCTCGGCCAGCCGCCAGGACCACGAACAACGGCATGACCGAGTCGCCCTCGGGCCTGGCCACATCCACCACCAGCGAGTCGACCACCTCCGCCATGTCCTCAACCACCCGATAGATTTCGGCGGTCCCCATGCGGACGCCATGGCGATTTATGGTGGCGTCGGATCGCCCGTACATCACCGCCCCGCCATCGGCCCGGATCTTGATCCAGTCACCGTGGCGCCAAACTCCCGGAAACTGCTCGAAGTAGCTGGCGCGGTAGCGCTCATCGTTCGGGTCGCCCCAGAAACGAACCGGCATCGACGGCATCGGCGCGGTGATCACCAGCTCACCAACCTGGTCGATGACGGCATGGCCTTGAGGATCGAACGCCTCCACCTTGGCGCCCAGCCCCCGGCACTGGATCACCCCGGCCCGCACCGGCAGCCAGGGGCACCCGAGGAGGAAGGCGGTGCACATATCAGTGCCCCCGCTCAGTGAGGACAACCAGACGTTGCGCTTGACCCGCTGGTAGACCCAGGCGAACCCCTCGGGTGAGAGTGGAGATCCGGTGGAACCCACAAACCGAAGTGGGCTGAGATCCAGCTCCCGGGCGGGCTCCACCCCAGCCTTCATGGAGGCGGAGATATGCCCCGCCGAGGTCCCGAAGTGGGTCACGCCCTCCGACTCGACCAGCCGCCAGATCCGATCCGGACCGGGCCAGGTGGGGCTGCCGTCGTAAAGGACCACGGTCGCCCCCAGCAGCAGCCCGCCCACCAGGTAGTTCCACATCATCCAGCCGGTGGTGGTGAACCAGAAGAAGCGGCTGTCCCTCGTCAGGTCCGCATGCAGGGCGAGGGCCTTCATGTGCTCCAGCAGAATTCCTCCCTGGCTGTGCACAATCGGCTTGGGCAGACCGGTCGTCCCGGAGGAGTACAGGATCCACAGCGGGTCCGAGAATCCGACCCTTTCGAACTGCGGCTCGACCCCGCCTGAGAGGACTCGGCTCCAGCTGTCTGCCCCTGGGCGCGGGGGACCCTCAGGGTACAGGTACGGCACTTCCACCACGCGGCGCACCGACGGCAGTTGGGTGCGCAGGTGGTCGACTACGGAGCGGCGATCGAAGGCCCTGCCGCCATATTGATAGCCATCGACCGCCACCAACACCACGGGTTCGATCTGCCGGAAGCGGTCGAGGACCGCGCGTTCGCCAAAGTCGGGTGAGCAGCTGGACCAGATCGCCCCGACCGCGGCGGAGCCGAGGAGCCCGACGACGGCCTCGATGGTGTTGGGCAGGTAGGCGGCGACACGATCTCCCGGTCTGACCCCGACGCTTCTCAGGTATGCTGCGAAGGCTCCAACCTGGACCCGCAGTTCGCGGCCGCTGACGCGGTGCACTCTGCCGTCCTCCCGGACCGCCACCACGGCATCGCGGTCGCCCGGCAGCCGGCGCAGGGCCTGTTCCGCATAACTGACAGGGCTGTCAGGAAACCACCTGGCACCGGGCATCCCCCGGTCGGTCAACACCCGGCGAGACGCGGCCGTGGGAACCACCTCGAAGAAGTCAGCCAGCTTCCCCCAGAAGTCCTCAAGGCGAGTGGTGGACCACTCCCAGAGCCCCTGGTAGTCCGTAAAGGGCTGAGAACCGCCAGCCTCGACGTGGCCACGAAATCGAGTGAGCTGCGAGGAGAGGATGAGATCCGATCCGGGTTCCCAGAGCAGATCGCCCTCGCTCACCCTTCCGGCTGTGGAATCCATCGGCGCAACGATGATAGAGGGGGCGGGTGCGGGCAGGGATCGGGCCGTCTCCCTCAGGCGTGGTTGCCGGTGAAGGCAAGCCACAATCCCAAGCAGGCGGTCACCGCTCCGCTGGCTCCGGTCGCGGCGCTGGCTCGGCGAGGAGACCTCGCCAGCCAGGAGTGAGCCCGCGCGCCGAGCAGCGCCCACGCCGAGTCGCCAATCAGCACCAGGACCACCCAGACCAGCCCCAGCTCCAGGATCTGGAGCGGGACGCCACCCCTGGCTCGGTCAACGAACTCAGGCAGCACGACTACGAAGAAGAGGGCCGTCTTGGGATTGGTGACTCCGACCACCAGCCCGGCCCGGGCCACAGGCCAAGCCGCCCGGGGCGTTGGTCGTCCCGATACGTTCGGCAGGGAAGCCCGCCCGCGGCTGAGCCAGGTGCTCAGCCCGAGGAGGAGCAGGTATGCGGCGCCGGCCAGCTTCAGAAAGGTGAACGCGACCGCGGAGCTTTCAACCAGCTGTCCGATTCCGATCGCGACGGCAATCACCTGCAGGTACTGCCCCGCGGCGTTGCTCGCCACGGTCAGCAGCGCCCCCGCGCGTCCGAACAACACGGCTCGGCCCACAATGAAGATGACGCTTGGACCCGGAATGAGGATGAGCACCAGCGCCAGTCCGCAGAAGGCCAGAAGTCGCTCCATCGAAACCTCCAGCGAGGGCCGCGCCACCAGCTGGGGCGGGCTGCTCTCCCCCTGTGCACGGACTTTCGCCGCGGACGCCCCGCGCTGGGGCCTAATCCTAGATCAGTTGATCCGCCCCAGGGTCTGCTGGCCCCGACCGGCCCAAAGAGCCGATCGGGGCCACCCTCCCGTCGGTTATCACCAGCTAAGCGACGACACTGGACAGCAAGCCGTTCTGCGGCGGCCAGCGGGGCCTTCCTGCCTCGGACACGGCGACGGCCGGGGGACGGGTCCCCCGGCCGCGGCGCTCAACCGACGAGTTCAGCCACCTTCTTGGCGAGCCTCTCCTCGATCTCCACGTTCCAGGCCATCTCGGCCACGTCCACTACCAGGAACAGCTCCGAGATGAGCAGGGTCTCCACCGCAGCGATGCCGAGCCGCTCCAACCACTTGCCGACGCCGGTCCTGACCGTGAAATCGTCGGGATCGCCGGAGATCATGATCGTGAGGGCACGGTCGGCGTCGATGATTCCAGCCAGGAAGCCACCCTTCTTGGCCTGGACGATGTATCCGTGGGCGCTGCCGGGAGAACTCTGGACGGTGAATCCCTCGGACTTTAGGTAGCTCTCGATCGCCCCCTGCAACTGTGCCAAGTCCGTGTGCTTGCCCTGGAAATGCTGAACCTTCTCTCCTACCATGGGTGCCTCCGTTACCGGTTGCGTGGCTGAGCGAGGCCGAGCACGCCCCGGGGGCGGTGCCCAGTCGGCAGCGAGCCGTTCGCCTCGAGTCTAGGAGCGAGCGATTCCCGACGCCGGATCGAGTTCCGGCTCTGGCAGGGCAGGTGCCCCCGCGTGCTGGGGGCAGTTCTGCGGGATAGTTGTGAGTGATGCGCTTGCCCTACTGGCTCCTGTGGCTGGGCCTCCTGCTCCAGCGGCTGGCCGAGCTACGACGATCACGGGCCAACGCCGCTGGCATTAAGGGGTCACTCGCGGACCCTGAGGGCTACCCCCTCATGGTCACGGTCCATGTCGGCCTGTTCGTGTTCCCCGTGCTCGAGTCCAGGCTCACGCACGCCTCCAAGTCGGTAGCGGGCACCTGGGCGGCGGTGCTGCTGACCGCCGCCGTGCTGCGCCTGTCCAGCATCCACGCGCTGAGCCGCCAGTGGAACGTCCGCGGTCTGGTGCCGGCCGACCTGCACCCGGTGACCTCGGGTCCGTACCGCTTCATCCGTCACCCCAACTACCTGGCAGTCGCGGTCGAGGTCGCCGCGTTGCCGCTGGCAACGGGCGCGTGGCGGTCCGCCATCGGGCTGACCCTGGCGAACACCTGGGTGCTGCGCCGCAGGATACGAGCGGAGGAAAGACTGCTCTTCGCCAACCCGGACTACCGGCGCGCCTTCACCTCCAAGCGCCGCTTCATTCCGGGAGTGCTGTGATGGGCCAAGCGGCGACCGGGAACGCAGGTCAGCGCCCACCCAGCTTGATGTACTGGTCGGGGTCGAAGACCAGCCGGATAGTGGTGATCAGCCCCTCGCGCAACTCGAAGAATTCGGCAAACCGCAGCGGCCCACCCGGGAGCTCCGCGTCGTAGAGGGCGGCCGCCTGGCCGGCGCCGACGACCAGCTGGCACATCACCAGGCCGCGGGTTGTCCCCACGAACCCAGCAACTCCCTGGACAAACGGGTCCGCTCCAATCCGATGGCCCGCGATCGGCCCCTCAAACACCAGGTCGGACGCGAGCAGTGCGCCAAGCCGGACGGGATCGAACTCGTCGGCCCCACCCTGCAGGATCTGGTAGTACTCATCGACGGTCTTGGCCAGTGCACCGTCCAGGTCACTCAACGCTCATCCTCCCCTACGCTCCCGAACCGCTGGCGCCGCGCCGGTCGCCGCAGCATACCGCCCGAGTCCCGGCACCGGTGGGCCACCGAGCGGGGCCGTGGGACGGCGAGGCCAAGCGGGGATGGTTTCAAGCAGTCCGGTCGATCCGATGCCCGACTCCCAGAGGCGCACCAAGCCAACTTGTCCGCGGCATCTCCTCTGCGGTGACCCCATCGCGGGCGCACCGTGCCCGAGCCAGGCTCGGCGGACGGCGGCGCGACCGCCAGGCGCCGAGTGCAGAGGGTTCCGAGGTGAGCTGTCTGCGGGGACCCAACATGACCAGATTGCGCCAGAAGGCAGCACCCGGCCGGCGCCCGGTTGGTCCAGTGCTGCCCCAGGGCAGGCCCCACCAGGAATCGACCCCGCCCAAGTTCCCGAACGCGCTCCCGCGGGTCCCGACCTGGACGAGACGTCCCTCGTGGCCCGCAGAGTGGCGCGAACTGGGCCGACCACTCCACGCCATTCCTGGACCACGCCCAACCACGCTCTCTCTGGCCCGTCGGAGCCGGCTCCAAGCCCTGAAGGCCCGGTCGCTGGGCTCCGCCGGGCGGTATGACGTGGGGGCCGGTCCAGGCCGTCCAAGAGTGGGCGATTGGTCGGCGGGACAGGCTCTGGCCACCGAGCCGAGCCCGCCGTAGAGGAAGCGGGCGGTCCTGCCCACCGCTCCTCGTCACGCCTCGACGCTGATCGATCCGGCTGTGAGTTGCAGGAGCTCCACCGAGACGCCCGGACCGAAGGCCATCGCCAGACCGCAGCCGGCATCAGGCTGCAGGCGGGACAAGACGAAGAGCAGCGAGGCCGACGAGAGGTTTCCCACTTCGCGAAAGGAAGCGCGCGACGCTGCCAACCCGAACGGAGGGAGTGACAGGGCACGCTCGACAGCGTCGAAGATCCGGGGCCCACCGGCGTGAACCGCGTAGAAGCTCATCTCCTGACCCCCAAAGCTGGTCACCAGCTCCGTCAACGCGGCCTCCAGCCGGCCCGGGAGGTGCCGGTCCAGCACCGGGTGAAACCCGCCGTCCCGTAGTTGGAACCCCAGCAGGTGCTCGGTGTTGGGGATGAGCCGGGACCCCGCCTTGGTGATGTGCAGCCCGGGGCCGTCGTCCCGCAGCACGGCGGCCGCCGCCCCGTCGCCGAACACGAGTGCGGCAGTGAGGTTGTCGAGGCTCAGATCGTCGGGGTCGAACGTCAACGAACACAACTCGACGCACACCACCAGCACGATCGCGGTGCGCTCCGCCTGGAGGTGGCGATGGGCTGCGGCCAGGGCGGCCCCGCCTCCGGAGCACCCCAGTTCAGTTAGCGGCAGGCGCAGCACCGAGGGCTTGAAGCCCATCGAGTTGGAAAGCCGGACATCCAGGGCGGGAACCATGTAGCCGGTGCAGGACACGGATATCAAGAGGTCGACCTGGGACGGCGACACTCCCGCGCTCGCCAGAGCGCGGCTCGCCGCGACCTCGGCCAGCCTCGGAGCCTCTTCAGAGTAGACCGCCATCCGCTCTGCGATCGTGCGGGGGCGAAAGGTCACGTCGACGGGCCGCACCAGATAGCGAGTCACCGGCTCGACCGCCAGCGCGGTCAGATGGGGCCAGTGACCCGCGATCACGGATCGTCCCTCGTCGGCCGCAAGGCGGTAAGAGGGAAGCGCCAGGCCCACACTGGCTATGGTGGTCATCGGCTAAGCGAGGCCCAACAGGGCAGCCCAGTCCAGAGGGCGCAGAAGCCCCACGCCCGCGAGCCCCTGGTTCACCGTGAGCAGCCGCTGGAGGGCGACCGGGCGACGCCGCAACCCGTGCACCGCTCGGCGACTCAGGGTATCGGAGCCACCCAGGCGGAGTGCCATGCGCGTGACCAGCAGCCGCCTTCTCCACTGATGGTGACAGAGGGCCCGATATCGGGCCGGAGCTGACGCGGGGTCGTCGGTGAGAAGCCGCGCCAACCACCGTGCCTGCTGCAGCCCGGCGGTCATGGCGTCGCCGGTCACAGGATCGAGGAACCCCGCGGCATCTCCGACCAGGAAGACGCGAGCGCAGGACACCGCTCGCGGCCTTACGAAGAAGGGTCCAGCTCCGCTCAGGCGGCCAACCAGCGGAGCCGTGCGCAGATCCGGTCGGGCGGACCCGAGGAGGCGCCGGTAGGTACCCTGAACCGAACCGCCGCGGTCCCGGAGGCAGCCCCGGGGTCCCAGAACCGCGAAGAGCACCTCTTCTTTCCCCGCCGGGGCAAGGTAGGTCTCGACCTCGCCAAACAGGGTCACTTCGACGTCGGGGATCATTGTGGGGGTGGCCAAGTGTCCCACCACGCCGAAGCGATGGCGCCCCCTTGGTACACCGGTCCACCCCATGAGACGTGAGACGGTCGAGCGGAGGCCGTCGGCTCCGATCACGGTACCGGCGGATATGGTACCCGTTGAAGTTTGCAGCTCGACTCGGTCCTCCAGGACCCGCATGCCCAGGACCCGGACCCCGGTGACGACCTTGGCGCGCGATGCCAGGAGGGCGTCCAAGCGCAAGCGCCTGGTCCCGAAGCCGCATCCCTCGCGGAAGTCGCTGCGGACCGACTCGCCTCCGGGTAGACGGTAGCGCACCCCGGCGATGGTTGGAAATCCAGCCTGCTGAAGGGAGATGCCCAGCGACTCCAGAATGGCCGCCCCCGCCGGCATGAGACCCTCGCCACAGGGTTTGTCGCGCGGGTACTGGCGGGCGTCGAAGACGGTCGCGCTCGGGATCATCAGCCCCACCGCACAGCCGATCGGGCCCCCTCCCACAACCGCCACGGGGAGATCCATGTGCGCTCAAGCTACCAGACGCGTGCCCGACGTCCCTCAGCGGTGAGCCGGACCGCAGAGACCAGCCTTCCCAGAGTGCCCCCGCTTTCGTCTCCCACCGGGTTGCGCCCGCTTGGCGGCCACCGCCGCTCTCTCCGTCTTCAGCTTCTGCCAGCTCAGAACCCGGTCCGAGGTGATCGTCCCGGCCGCCACGGCCGCGGAGACGGCGCACCCGGGTTCGGTTCGGTGAGCGCAGTCTCTGAACTTACAGTCGGCGGCGAGCCGCTCGACCTCCGCGAAGGCGACCTCCAACCCATCGTTCTGCAGCCACAGCCCGACGGATCGCATGCCCGGGGTGTCCAGCAATATGCCGCCCCCGGGGACCACCAGCAACTCCCGGTGGGTGGTGGTGTGCCTCCCCTTACCGTCCGACCGCACCGCTCCGGTGGGCATGGACAGCGACTCGGTCAGCGCGTTTACCAAGCTGGACTTTCCGGCTCCGGACGGCCCGATCAGAGCAACGGTCAGGCCCGGCTTGAGGTGCTGATCGCGCAGCTCCTGGAGCCCATCGCCGGTTACGGTGCTGGAGGTCACCACCCCGGCCCCCCCGGCCACCCGCGCGGCGAGCTCGACCAGATGGCGGAGCTCGTTGGGCGCGCGACAGTCCGCCTTGGAGAGCACGACCACCGGGCGGGCGCCACTGTCCCAGGCCAAGGCCAGATAGCGCTGCAGAGCATGCGGGTTGAGCTCCCGGTCCAGTGCGTGCACCAGCAGCGCTCTGTCGACGTTGGCGGCCACCACCTGGGCTTCGGTCGCGGCGCCCGCCCCTCGACGGAGAAAGGCTGATCGGCGCGCAAGCAACCCGACCACCCTTTGCTCACCTACAGAGCCAGGCCCGGGCGACATGACCACCCAATCCCCCGTTGCTATGTGGAACCCCTGATAGCCGGCGCGAACCGGTGTGGGAGTGAGCACCGTGCAGCAGCGGCGGTCGATGCGCGACACCCGACCGACCGCGGACTTTGGAGCCGCGATCAGCGCCAGTTCGCGGGCGCGCTCATCGTCCCAGCCCAGGGGTTCCAGTGATGCGAAGTCTTGCAGCAAGCGAGCGGTCAAGGACGACCTCCTAGTGGGAGGTGCCCGGCCGCAAGGCTCAGATGGGAGATGCCACCAGAGAAAGCCGGGCACTTGTGGTGCTGTCAGTTCGGAAGTGCGAGAGCGGCGATCTGAGATCACAAGCCATTGAACTCACCTCCTCGAACTCCAGCGTGGCCGACTTGAAAGCCCACTCTAGCAATGGCCATCTCCTAGCGCAACCGCAACCACGAGCCGGCCGACTCGGCCAGCTCATGGTTGGGGCGCCGGCTGTCGCAGCCGGTAGCGCAGGAGGAGGTGGTCGCCAGCCCGCCGCACCGCCAACAGATGGGCTGGCGGGATCCCCTCCCCAAGGAGGTCAACACTGCCTGCGAAGCCGGCACGGCCTGCCTGGGCCGGCCTACCGGCCACGGCCGGAGAAAGGGTGAGGAACAGCTCATCGACCAGGGAGAGTTGGAGAAGCTGCCCCATGGAGGTCGGCCCAGCTTCGGTCAGCACCGCGCGGTGGCCGCGATGTTGGAGTTCGGTGGCCAGCCACTGCCAATCCATGCGGGTGTCCGCGTACCCCAGCCAGCCAACTGCGGATGCGAGCCGGTGCCTCAGAACGGGCAGCCTCGACTCGGGCGCCACCACCAGCGCAGGCCCTTGGAGGGCGGGGTGCTCAGGGTCCAGGTCTCCTGAGCCCACCACGACCACCAGCTGCGGTTCGGCCGCTCTGCGCAGCCGGCGCCTGAGCTCCTGGAACTCCGGGGCCAAGGATGGATACGCCCGCTCCGCGGTCCACTTGGTGCCGGGACTGTCGCGCAAAGTCCCGGCGCCGACCACAACCGCATCCGCGCACGCTCGCAGCAAAGCCATTGAGAACCGGTCGGCCTGGCTGTGGCCCGAGAGCAGCGATCCCACATGCATCCTGCCCGGCACCCTGACCACCCCGTCGAGGCTGGAGACGAAATTGGCGTACCACAGCGGTTCAGAGAAGCCCAGTCCACCGCCGTAGTGGGCGCGGAGTGGCTCCGGCAGCGGATACTCGGCGAGCCCGCTGGCCTGGAACAGCAGCTCCACGAGATCAGCTCCAGCCATACACCGGGATCGCGCCGCCGCTGATCGGCCACCCGTCCGGCCCAAGCAGGAACGCGATGACCCTGGCGATGGCCTGGGGAGGGACCGCGCGGGTGCTGTCCCCGCCCAGGCGGTCCCGATTCGAGGGAGTGTCTATCACCGACGGCAGCACGGCGTTCACCCTCACCCGGTGAGGCGCCAGCTCCGCGGCGAGGACCTCGGTGAGTCGAACCACTCCGGCCTTGGCGACCGCGTAGGCGGCGCTCTGGGCGCCTGCGACCCTGGCAGCTCTGGAGCTCACATTGACAATGGCACCCGCGCCTCGCTGGGCGAGGCGCGGCGCTGCCTCCCGGCACGCCAGCCAGGCTGAGTCGAGATTCACCTGAAGGCTTTCGCGGTAGGTCGGCCAGGTGGTGTCGGCGACGGTGCCGACCTGAAAGCCGCCCACCAGATTGACCGCGGCCACCACTTCGCCAAGCCCATCGATGCGGCGCCAGAGCGAGGCGACCGAATCTGGGTCGATGAGGTCAGCCCCCAGCCGGACCACAGCGCCCCTCTTGCCGCTGGTGGGCTCTGCCACCTCCTCAAATCCGGGCCTGCCCACCGCCACGACCGTGGTCGTCCCGGCGGCCAGCACCTCGACGACCGCCCGCCCGAGGGATCCGGCGGCGCCCGCGACGACGGTGAGCTCCCTCACTACCCGAGGCCTCGGCCCACAGTGGTAAGGAACTCTGCCCGCAGCGCCGCATCCTCCTCGTAGGCGCCTCGCCAGACGGAGCTGTTGGTGCGGGTGGTCTCATTACGTACCCCGCGCATCCTGGTGCAGAGGTGCGTGGCGGACAGGTGGACCGCGACTCCGTGGGGTCGCAGCTGATCCACCATCCAGTCCGCGATCTCCTGGCCCACCCGCTCCTGAACCGTGAACCGCCGCGCATACACGTTGACCAGCCGGGTGAGTTTGGAGAGTCCGACGATGTGCTCATGCGCGATGTAGGCGACGTGGGCGAATCCATGGAAGGGCAGGGAGTGATGCTCGCAAAGTGAATAGAAAGGTATCGGGCCCTCGATGATCTGGCTGATCCTGCAGTCGGGCCCGCCCTGACACTCCGTCGGGAAGATGGTGAGCAACTTGGGATCGCCGTCATACCCCACGGTGGCATCCACGAGCGCCCTGACGAAGCGTCGAGGCGTGTTGCGCGTGCCCGGAGTGTCGAAGTTCATGCCCAGGGTGCGCAGGATCTCTGCGGCGTGTTCCTCCAGGCGGGCCACAACCTCGGCGTCCAGTTGTCGCGGTCGAGCTCCCGTCCAGAGGTGATCACGGCCGAGTCGGACCGCGGTCGGATCTTCGCTATCGCTCACTCGGAAGTCTCCCAATCCGGAACAACGTAAACATCGGGGGCCACCCACGACGGGGTCGCGACACCGGCCGGGCAGGCTGGTGGCTGAGGTTCTGATTGTAGTTTCACCTGCCGTTCGTGACCGCTCGGATGTGGGTCACCCAGGCGTTCGCCGAGCCCCATCCGACCATTCGCCCGGCCGACCGCGCAGCCGCAAGGCCCGCGATCCCCATCCCGATCCGGCAACACCCAAGGGTGCCTCCCGAGGGGGTACAGCCGGCCCGTACAATCGAGCTACTCGGGCTGGTGCCGAGGGCGTCTTGGGGGACACCATGATCTCGAAGGACGACTACCTCTATTTTGTAGACGAGCAGCTGCAGGCGATGATCGCCATGGTGCTCGAACTGGGAGATGCGCTCGCCAACCAGGCGCTGGACGTCCCCGGCTCCAACTCGCCGTACGCGATCCTCACCCATTGCCTGGGCGTCATGGAGTACTGGGGAGGGCACGTGGTCGCGGGCCGGCCATCCTCACGCGACCGCGCTTCGGAATTCCGCGCCAGCGGCTCGGTCGAACACCTGGTCGACCGGGCCCGGGCGGGCCAGCGGCAACTGCAAGAGGACCTAATCGGGTCCGAGCCAAATCGCGCGGTAAACAACTCCCCCGGGGATGAGCTGCGGGGTTCGCCGATGGGCAAAACCCAAGGTGGCGCCCTCATCCACATCTACGAGGAACTCGCACGGCACCGCGGCCACATGGACCTGACCCGCGACCTCCTCCTGGCTCGGAGGGGATAGGCGCCGCCTGGACCGGCTCCCCAGTCCACCTCTCAGCTTGGCCGGAGACCGCTGCTGAATTGGAGGGGCCCAGCAGGATCAGGGCATCGAGAGAGCGCTGGGGCACCGACAAGCCCTCCGCTGGGGGCAGATGCGGTTCGGCGACCAGCCGATTGCCCCTGGCCCAAACCTCCGTATCAGTTCACCCTAGCGGGCATCGCGCGGCATGAGCGCCCGCACGCCAGGGTTGGCCCAGAGTCGCTTGCCGCCGCGGTGGCTACTCGCCGGCGACGCTGGTGAACGCGAGCCGCTGAACCTTGGGCGGGGAGGTCGGGGACAGCCAGATTTCGCAGTCGACGTCACCACGCTCGCAGTGCATGGTGAAACTGCAGCGTAGTCGCCCGGCCGGTCTGATCGCGGCAGCGGTTAGGCAGGGCCCGTGGCGGGCCTGCAGGCGGGCCAGCTCGGCATTCCTCGCCGAGAGAGCGGAGTCCACGAACAGGTTGGTGGCCACGAGTTCCCCGAGACCGTCGAGGGTGAGGGTGTTGTAGCCCGCGATCACGAGCTCGCGAGCTACAACGAGCTCGGCGGCAGGCTCGGTCTCCCCGCGATTCAGCACCCCCGCCTGGTCCAAGTGCTCGATCGCCTCGGCGACCGCCACTCGCATCGGCGCATAGGTCAGGTTGGCGAACGCAAACACGGCCAGATCGCAGTCGGGCAGCCACTCGACATGCGACCCGAAGCCGGGCAGGCCCCCGCTGTGGAAGACCACCCGCCCCTGCCTCTCGTGCCAGCCGGAGAACAACCCGAACCCGTAGGCAAGTCCGGTGACGCCGGGGCGGACCGGGCGACCGGGCCGGATGGCTCGATGCGATTGCTGCATCTCGCGCAGAGTCGAGGGGGTGGTGCGAACGCTCTGCTCCACCTCGCCAAAGCGGGCGGCGGCGAGGTGCAGCCGTACGTAGCGGCCGAAGTCCTCGATCGAGGTCCACACTCCCCCCATCGCCCCGAACGCGCCGTGGTGGAGAGGCGCCTCGGCGACCGCGGATCCGTCCTGGTCCCGGTAGCCTAGGACGCGCCGCGCAAGTGAGACCTCTTCGAACTCGAAGTGGGTGCAGTTCATGCCCACGGACACGAACAGATGCTGGGCTGCGAAGTCGGGAAGCGTGGTACCGGACACCACCTCCACTACCCGTCCCAGGATCGCGTAGCCCAGGTTGGAGTATTCGAAGTCACAGCCTGGGGGCCGGTTCAAAGGGAGCCCCGATCGGACCAGGTGGCTGAACTCAGAAGCCGACATCGCCAGCTGCCGATCGGCCCAAGGGTCATCCTCCACCAGACCGGCCGACATGGTGAGAAGTTGGCGCAGAGTCAGAGGTTCGGTCCAGTCCGCCGCGCCCAGCCTGAATCGCAGCTCCGGCACGTAGGAGTTGACCGGGTCATCCAAAGTCAGCGCCCCCGCATCCCTCAACGCCAGCAAGCACCAAGCTGTGATGCTCTTGGTCATCGACGCAATCCTGAACACCGACTCCGCGGTGACCGGTCTCCCCGACTCGAGATCAGCCCACCCCTCCCATCCCACAGCCCACAGTCCCTGAGAGTCGACGACACCAAACCCGATGCCGGGGATCCGGTGGCGGGCCCGAATGCCGGCGAAGAGCTCCCCCAGCGCCACCACCACACCCTCCCCCATGCGGTCGGACCGCTCGCCCAAATCTTCCCTGACCTCCATGCCCGACATGATGACGGGGTTGGTGCTGTCGGCCCCCGGCCACCCTTCCGTGATGGGCGATGTAGTCGCGCGATTGGACTCACGCTCGCGGCCGGTGCTGGAGATTGCATCCCCACCACCTGGCCGGTCGTGGCGCTGGGGGTCTCAGCGGCTGCGAGCGCCCATCGCCAGCACTCAGGCGGCGGTACTCCAGGCCGCCTGCCGCACTCGGCGAGCTTCGGACCCCGGCGGTCCTTGACAACTTCTTGACGCCAGTGCGGGGAACCTTCACACGCGCTTTATGCCGCCGGTGGCAGCCTTGCCCCATGGGTGACCTGCTGGCCGTGGGCGGAGTGGTCATATTCACGATCGCCGGGCTGGCTCTGGTTCGGTGGCTGGAGCGCGTCTGATGGTCGTGCACCTGATCCTGCTGGCGCTGGCCGTGGTGCTCTTCGTCTACTTGGGTTACGCGATGTTCAAGCCCGAGGCCTTTTAGATGGTCCACTACGCGCTCACCCTGGCGGCGCTGGTGGTCGTGCTGGCGCTCGCCTGGCGTTACCTCGGGGCGTACATGGCGGCGGTCTACAGCGGGCGGGTGCGCTGGCTGGCGTTTCTCGAGCGCCCGATCTACCGCCTGCTGGGGATCACCGCCGACCATGAGCAGAGCTGGCAGAGCTATGCGGCGGCGCTGCTGGTGTTCTCCGGGATCGCCATCTTGTTCACGTACGCGCTGCTGAGATTGCAGGGGTCCCTGCCGCTGAATCCTCAGCATCTGGGCGCGGTGCCGCCGGCGCTGAGCTGGAACACCGCCGTCTCCTTCGTGACCAACACCAACTGGCAGAACTACGCCGGTGAGACCACCATGTCGTACCTCAGCCAGATGGCGGCGCTCCAGGTTCAGCAGTTCGTGTCGGCGGCCGTGGGGATCGCCGTCGCGATCGCGCTGGTGCGCGGATTCTCGCGCCGGGGCCAGTCGACCATCGGCAGCTTCTGGGTCGACACGGTCCGGGGACTGCTCTACATCCTGCTTCCGATCGCCTTTGTCGCCGGTCTCGTGTACGTCGCTCAGGGAGCGGTTCAGACCTTGGCCGGCCCAGTCCTGGTGCACGACCCACTGAACGGGGTCACCCAGCTCATCCCGCTCGGCCCCGTCGGCTTCATGGAGGCGATCAAGCAGCTCGGGACCAATGGTGGCGGCTTCTTCAACGCCAACGGCGCCGACCCGTTCGAGAACCCCACCGCCCTCACCAACTTCTTATCGATCGCGCTGCTGCTGGCGATTCCGGTCGCGCTGACCTATACCTTCGGCCGCCTGGTGGGATCGCGCCGCCAGGGGGTGGCCCTGCTGGCAGCGATGGCCGTGATATTCGCGATCTGGACCTCCTTCACCACCTTGGCAGAGTCCCAGCCCAACCCGGCGGTCGCGGCTGCCGGCCTGATCCACCAGCCGACCGGGAACATGGAGGGCAAGGAGGTACGCTTCGGGGTCCTAGACTCCACCCTGTACGACGTGGCCTCCACCCAGACATCCACGGGGTCGGTGGACTCCACCCCGGACTCCTACACCCCCATGGGAGGGTTTGGACTGCTGACCGGGATGATGCTGGGTGAGGTGACCCCTGGGGGGGTCGGCAGCGGACTGTATACCATCCTCCTCGACGCCATCGTCGCGGTGTTCATCGGGGGCCTGATGATCGGGCGAACCCCTGAGTACCTCGGCAAGAAGATTCAGGCCCGGGAGGTGAAGCTCGCCAGCCTTGGGGTTCTGGTCATGCCGATCACGGTGCTGGTCCTGACCGGCATCGCGACGACCCTGCCGGTCGGGCGGGCGGGAGCGTTCAACGCTGGGCCCCACGGGTTCACCGAGATCCTCTACGCCTTCACCTCGCAGGCCAACAACAATGGGTCCGCGTTCGCGGGCTTGAACGGCAACACGCTCTTCTACAACGTGGCTGGCGGGATCGCCATGCTCCTCGGACGGTTCGGCATCATGGTCCCGGTTTTGGCGCTGGCCGGCTCGCTCGCCGCCAAGCCGCTGGTCCCGACCTCGGCCGGCACCTTCCGGACCGACGACGTCATGTTCGTGGTGCTGCTGTTGGGAGTGATCGTCATCGTGGGCGGACTGACCTTCTTCCCGGCTGTGTCTCTGGGACCGGTGGTGGAGCAGCTCAGCCATGGGAGGTTCTTCTGATGGGTCTTTTGAGCCCCATCGCCCGTCGGCGTTCGCCCGCCCACTCACCCCGCAGAGGGCCTCAGGCACGCGGCCTCTTCGACCGCCGGATCCTCCGGCAGGCTGCTCTTGGGGCCGTCCTCAAGCTTGACCCCCGCGTGCAGATTCGCAATCCCGTGATGTTCGTGGTCGTGGTCGGAACGGTGGTCACCCTGCTGGAGGCGGTGTTCCATCCCACCATCTTCAGCTGGAGCATCACCATCTGGCTCCTGCTGACCGTCCTGTTTGCCAATTTCGCTGAAGCGGTGGCGGAGGGCCGCGGGAAGGCCCAGGCCGACGCACTCCGGCGCACCCGGTCCGACACCATGGCGCGCCGAGTGACCCGGGATGGCGCCGAGGACCACGTCACCTCGGCCGAGCTTAGGCGCGGTGACCTGGTGGTCTGCGAAGCCGGGGACGTGATCCCCTCCGATGGGGAGATCCGTGAGGGCATCGCCTCCGTCGACGAGTCGGCGATCACCGGGGAGTCGGCCCCCGTGATCCGCGAGTCCGGGGGCGACCGTTCGGCCGTTACGGGTGGCACCAGGGTGCTCTCCGACCGCATCGTGGTGGAGATCACCGCAGAGCGGGGCAACACCTTCATGGACCGGATGATCTCCCTGGTCGAGGGCGCCAACCGGCAGCGCACACCCAATGAAATCGCCCTCACGATTCTGCTGGCGGCGCTGACCATCGTCTTCTTGCCGGTGGTGGTGAGTCTGTATCCCTTCGCCCGGTATGCCGGCGGCTCGGTCTCCGTGGTAACGCTGGTGGCCTTGTTGGTGTGTCTCATCCCCACCACCATCGGGGCCTTGCTGTCGGCGATTGGGATCGCCGGCATGGACCGGATGGTCCAGCGCAACGTGCTGGCCATGAGCGGTCGAGCGGTCGAAGCCGCCGGCGATGTGCAGACCCTCCTGCTCGACAAGACGGGCACGATCACCCTGGGCAACCGGATGGCCAGCGCCTTCATCCCGGTGGGGGGACACCAAGACCGTGAGCTGGCCCGTGCCGCCCTGCTGTCGTCCCTGGCCGATGAGACCCCGGAGGGGAGGTCCATCGTCACCCTGGCCCAAGACCGCTTCGAAGTCCACGAGAGCGCCCATCCCAGCGCGGCCACCTTCGTTCCCTTTTCCGCCACCACCAGGATGTCGGGAATCGACATGGAGGGGCGGCAGATCCGCAAGGGTGCGGCGGACGCGGTGCGCACGTGGGTCACCGAGCACGGTGGACGCATCCCCGTCGACCTTGAACCGATCGTGGCCGAGCTGGCACGGGCTGGGGCGACTCCGCTGGTGGTGGCCGACGGGCCGGAGATCCTGGGGGTGATCGAGCTCAAGGACGTGGTCAAGCCAGGGATCAAGGAGCGATTTGCCGAGCTGCGCAGCGCGGGAATCCGGACCGTGATGATCACCGGGGACAACCCCCTGACAGCGGCGGCCATCGCCGCGGAGGCGGGAGTGGACGACTACCTCGCAGAGGCGACTCCGGAGGCCAAGATGACGCTGATCCGCCAGGAGCAGACCGGCGGCAAGCTGGTGGCGATGACCGGTGACGGGACCAACGACGCCCCGGCGCTGGCCCAGGCCGACGTCGGGCTGGCCATGAACACCGGCACCAACGCCGCCAAGGAGGCGGGCAACATGGTCGACCTCGACTCCAACCCCACCAAGCTGATCGAGGTGGTCGAGGTCGGCAAGCAGCTGCTGATCACCCGGGGGGCGCTCACCACCTTCTCGATCGCCAACGACGTAGCCAAGTACTTCGCTATCATCCCTGCGCTCTTCGCCGCCACCTATCCCCAGTTGGAGGCGCTCAACATCATGCGTCTTCACAGCCCTCAGAGCGCAGTGCTGTCGGCGGTCATCTTCAACGCGCTGGTGATCGTGGCGCTGATCCCGCTGGCGCTGCGGGGGGTGAGGTGGCGTCCATCGGGCTCGGCGGCGGTGCTGCGCCGAAACGTCCTGATCTACGGGGTGGGGGGACTCATCACCCCGTTCATCGGGATCAAACTGATCGACCTGCTGCTAACTGCAGCACATCTTTACTGAGGGCTGGCAACTTGCTCACTGAACTGCGTCGGGCTGTGATCCTCGCTCTGGCGGCCCTGGTCGTGTTTGGCCTGGCCTATCCCCTGGTTGGGATCGGGCTCTCCCGAGCCCTCTTTCCGAGCCAGGCCCAGGGCTCGATCGGGCGCTACGGCTCTGCCCTGATCGGTCAGTCATGGAGCGGCAACCAGTGGTTCCATGGCCGTCCTGACGCCGACAACCCGCTCCAGGAGAATGGCCGGGCGGGGAGCTCGGGAGCCGCCAACCTGGGTCCGAGGTCGAAGGTGCTGGTGAACGATGTCCGCGAACTCATCCATTACTGGCATGAGCGCGGGGTGAACCCCACCACCGATCTGGTGACCACGTCGGCCAGCGGGCTGGACCCGGACATCACCCCGGCCGACGCCATCGCCCAGATTCCCATGGTGTCGGCGGCAACCGGCATCTCCGCCCGAAGGCTGCGTGAGCTGATACGCGCCGAGACAACCGGACCGGAGCTGGGCTTTCTCGGCCCAGCCTATGTCAACGTGCTCGCGCTCAACGAGGCGCTGGCTCGCCTGCGCTGACCGCCGCCGGCAACAGGGTGCGCCCCAATATGTGAATGTCCGTGTCCTTGGCGAGCCGGATGACCTCGAAGGCGACCGATCGCTCCCAGGGCAGGCGGTGCCGGACCCGCGGGGCGGGCATGATGAGGGTCGTCACCTGATGGGACTCAGCCCAACCAACCAAGGTCGCCGCCACCGTACCGCTGCGCGGCAGCGGTACCAGTGCCACTCCGTTCTTGGCTGCGAGCCGCGAGAGCTCCTCCACCGCTCTCGCCTCCCTCTGGTCCGGCCGCGGCTGAGTGACCGTGACCAGCGACAGCTCCGCGTCCTCGCGTCTGGCCATGGTGAGACCGGCTTCCAGCAGCTGGGCCGCCAGATCCACCCGCTCCGGGCGCATGGCAACTGCAATCCGCTCCTGAACCGCCCATAGCGTCCTGATGGAGTTGGTGGCGATGTAGCGCTGCAGGCGCTGCTCGGTGTGCCGGGCCACCAACCTCAAGGTGGCATCACGCAGGTCTCCGAGGAGTTCCTCCCGGTAGGCAGACAGGGCTCCCGCCACCTCGTCAGGGGGCACGATCCACCCGGCTCGCACCCTCTCCCGCAGCTCGGCGGGAGGGATATCGACCAGCTCGATCTCGTCGGCCTGGTCCAGAATGCGGCTTGGCACTGAGCCCGTCAGCCCATGGTGCTGGTCGCGCAAGGCCTCCAACTGACCTCGAGCAATTTCAAACCCGGGCAGGTCGATGACGCCGATCGTGCCCACGACGTTGATGCCCGCTGCCAGCAATCGCTGGACCTGGAGGTAGCGCGGCTCATGAGTCTCCAGGTCCCGCACCGACAGGTCGTCAACGCACGCGACGCTGGGGTTGCTGCGCAGCACCGCATCCACGTCGACGGCGCCCGTGGGCAGCGCCGGAATCTGGCGCAGTCGGCTGAGCAGGACCTGGACTGCGGCCCGCCCCCGACCCCCGACGGCGGCGACCACCACCTCAGCCCCGCGGCGCTGGCGGCGGCTTGCCTCCTCCAGCATCCGGGTGGTCTTGCCGACCCCGGGCGCGTACCCGATGTACAGCCGCAGCGACCCCTGGGTTCCGCGCCTGGCCTCCCGCTGGAGGATCGCCGCCGGATCCGGGCGCGCATCCCCCGATCCCGCAGAGACTGCCCCCAGCCGCCGACCAATGACGTGCAGATGGCGGTCGTTGAGCTCCTCGAGCAGCCGCGCGAGCAGCGCCTGCTGGCGCGACCCAGGTCGACTGCCGGCAGGAGCCGCGAGCATGATGTGGGTGGCCTCGGAACGTTCGATCTCAGCGGCAATCGCCGCCACCGAGCCGGTGTCAGAGCAGGCTCTGTAGGTGGCGCCCAGGTCCTCTGCGAGGCGGGCGGCCTCTGCGAGCGCCTCAGTCCCATGGCCGGGCTCGCCCACCGCCATGACCTCGACCGGGGCCGACAGCCGTCGACCCATCCGCACCCCTCGGCGGATCAGACCCAGTGCGGTGGCATCGGCGGCCGCGACGATGAGAACCCGGTCGAGCGCCTGGCTCGGGGCCGCCGCGACGCTCCGGGCCTGCCGGTGCTGGACTGTGTAGAGAAGCGCCAACTCGCGCAGGGCCGCCAGATTCCCCTCCCGGAAGAAGCTGTTCAGGGCCACCTCGACCCGCTCTGGAGGATAGATGTTCCCGTGGCGCATGCGCTTGCGCAGCGCTTCAGGGGTGATGTCAGCTAGGCGTAGCTCGGACGCGCTTTGGAGCACAAAGTCGGGCACGGTCTCCCGGACGGAGACCCCCGTCACCTGCTCCACCACATCGCGCAGGCTCTCGATGTGCTGAATGTTCACGGTGGTCCACACGTTGACCCCACCGTCGAGCAAGGCCTCGACGTCCTGCCAGCGTTTGGCGTGACACATTCCAGGCACGTTGGTGTGGGCCAGCTCATCGACCAGCGCCAGCTCCGGGCGGCGCTCAAGCGTCGCCTCCAGATCCATCTCCTCGACCTCAATGCCCCGGTACACCACCTTGAGCGGAGGAATCCGCTCAAGGCCGTCGAGCGCCTCCTCCGTGAGCGGTCGGCCGTAAGTCTGCACCCATGCCACCACCACGTCGGTCCCAGTGGTCAGCTCGCGGCGCCCCTCCTCCAACATCGAATACGTCTTGCCAACTCCGGGCGCGGATCCCAGGAACACGGTCAGCGTCCCCCGGCCCGCCACCTTCCCACGCCGTGGGACCGTCGCTGCCGGCTGGGCCGGCGTCATCCCAGAGGGCACTAACGGTCCCTCCTCCGCTCAGCGCGAAGCCGCACCGCCGGGCGGGTGAGAGCTACGAAATGAGAATCGCGGGCTGCCGCGTGCACGCGACCATCATGATCGGTTTCCCAGATCGAGGGCGCTCGGTCTGATCCGGGCGCACCCGGGTCCCACCCGAACCCGGTGGTGGGAGCCGCGCTCCGAAGCTCGACCACTCTCGCCAGGGCTGGGGCCGTTGGACGCTGACCAGCGCTGCCCGCGCTCCTGCTGAGCGTTGATGGGAGCGCTCGGACAAGCGGAGTATCGCTCGTTCTCAGCTTGCTACGATCGGAACCGAACATGGTGCAGCTGATTCCGCATTCTCTGCGCCGGAGAGCTGCGGGCGCGATCCGTCCGGTCGATGAGCCGGGCGCGTCACGATGGCGCGTCGTCCTGGGGCTCGTCCTCACCCTGGCCGCGGTGACCCTCCTCACGGCCCTTCTCAAGGCCCTGCGCCTGCCCGACCATACCCAAACGTACGAGTTCATCTATCTCGCCGTGGTCGTGGCGGCTGCGGGGGTCTACGGGTTCCCAGCAGCAATGGCGGGCTCGCTTGCGTCGGCCTTGGCCGTCGACTACTTCTTTCTACCTCCGGTGGGCCGCCTCACCATCTACTCCACCACTGAGACCTTGGCCTGGGTCGCGTTCCTCCTGGTGTGTCTGGCGGTGGCCGGGCTCACGAATGCTCGCCGCCGCCACCTGCTGAGGCTGCGGGCGGCAACCGCGCAACTGAGAGCAAGCAACCTCGAGCTGCGCGCCGCCGAGGCGGAGTTGGAGAAGAGCATCGCCGCTCGGACTGAACTGGCCCGCACCGAAGCGGCCTTGGCCGCGACCCGGCGGGCGGAGGCCTTTCGGCGCGAGCTCCTGGCGACTGTCAGCCATGAGCTGAGAACTCCGCTGTCAAGCTTGCTCGGATACAGCACCGCCCTGTCGGACGCAGACTGGCATAACCAGCGCTGGCGCGAGTATCCACAGCTCATCGCTGCGGAGGCGCGACGGATGAACCGCCTGTTGGACGATCTGTTGGAGATGGCGAGAATCGACACCGGGCAGGTGCACATCGAGACCCAGGTGATGGATCTGGGAGATGCCGCTAAGGAGGCGGCCCAGCGCTGGGCTCGGACGCTGGATCTGCAGGTGACTGTTCCGTCGAGCCCCACTCTGGTGATAGCCGACTGGCAGCGCGTCCAGCAGGTGCTGGACAACGCGCTGCGGAACGTGGAGCTCCATTCAGGCCAGACGCGGGCCGACATTGCGGTCCGGGAGGCGCCCCCTTACCGGCGCACCGCCACCGAGTTGGTCGTGCGAGATCACGGGCACGGAATCGCCCCGGAGGTCCGGGATCGCCTCTTCCAGAGGTACGCGTCCGCCTCAGAGGGCGGCCTTGGCCTGGGGCTCGCCGTCAGCCGCGGCCTGACCGAGGCGATGGGGGGCGCGCTGTGGATCGACCACGCGCCCGACTCGGGAGTGCAGTTTCACCTCATGCTCCCCCGCCCTTCACAAGCGGCGGAGCCAGAAGCGGTGCCCGCACTTCTGGCATCACCATGAGCGGAGTTCCGTCGGGGGCATCCGTGCTGGTTGTCGAGGACGACCCCGGCATGAGTCGATTTCTGATCGATACGCTGGAGTCGGCCGGATACCGCACGCTCAAAGCGGAGGATGGGAAGGCCTGCCTGAGAGCCCTGGGGAGCAGTGCGGTGGACATGCTGATTCTCGACCTGGGGCTGCCGGACATCGATGGGATGGACTTGCTGCGCACCATCCGGCAGTGGGAGCAGACGCCGCTCATCCTGGTCGTCAGTGCCCGGGGACAGGAGGCCGACAAGGTGTCGGCCCTGCGCGCCGGCGCCGACGACTACATTGCCAAGCCCTTCGGGGTTCAGGAGCTCTTGGCCCGGCTCGAGGCTCGTTTGCGCCGCCAGCCCCGCTCGGAGTTCGATGCTCCGATCGACCTGGGGAGGGTGCGCGTTGACCTTGCGGCCAGCCAGGCAGTGGTAGATGGGCAGCCGGTGCGTCTGACACCGATGGAGAAGGGAGTCCTTCAGGACCTTGCCCGCCACCGTGGTCGCGTGCGCACCCACCGCGAGATCCTGGCAGCGGTCTGGGGTCCTTCCTATACGGCGGAACACGCGTACGTCCGCACCATCATCCAGCGCCTGCGCGCCAAATTGGAAGAGGAGCCGGAGGCTCCGCGGCTCCTGCTCACAGTGCCCGGGGTTGGGTACCTGCTGCAGGGACAGATCGCGGCCGTCGGCCCCGGAGACGCGCACGCTGAGCCACACTGACGGCTAACTTGAACTCTGGACCGATCATCTGTCCCGGAACGCCCGGCTGATTGCGGTCGGCGCTGGGGCACCCGCATTCAACTGGACGGGCTCGATTTGGCCCGGCTCGTCTGCTGTGAGTAGTTGTCCCGGCGAGCTAATCGGTTGGAGCCGCCTGCTGGACAAACTCAGCAGGCGAGCATGCGCCAACCCCAGCCGCTCACTCGTGTTGGCCACCAGTGCTTACTTTGACCTGGCCACTGGCAGCAGGACTCGACCCCATGTCTCAAGCCCCACCCCTGATCTTCGGCCATGACCCCGAGCAGCCGTGGCGATACCCCGGTCTTCGAACAGCCGCCGCTCAAACTCGGTCTGCCGCTCGTGCTGTCCCGGCAGCGTCCTTCCTGGGAAGGCTGGTAGGAGCCACCTGGTCGCACCGAACGCGAAGGATCTCCGAGCCAACCGACCCCGGCGCCAGCTGTAGGTAGCGGGACTGGACGGGAACAGCTTCGGCAAGGACTGGCACCGGGGCCCTCCTGTCGATCGCGTAGCCGGCTGCTACCGGACCCCGGTGCGCAGCGCCAGCTCCGTCAACTCCGCCCCACTTCCGGGCGTGCTGTTGCCTGCGCGCCATCACAGCCGCGGCTCAGTCGGTGCTGGTCGCGGGCTGGTCCCCAGAGCGCTCCAGCAGTTCAGCCAGGCGCTCCAAAGTCCTTGCCATGTTGGCCCTGGTCTTGGCCGGGAGGCCGAACAGCTGCAGGAATGGGCGCTGCCGATCCTCGGAGATATCCCAGGTCTCCTTGACCAGGGTACCGCCATCCACGGGGGTCAGCTCGTACCGCCAGACGCGACCACCGACCAGATGGCCGATGGGCGGGGGCGCCGTGGTTCGCCACGCAATTCGGCGGCTCTCCTCGTACTCGATCACGGTGTTCATCATTGAGTACGGAAGCCCCATTTGCATCTTCATGCCGAAGCTGGCCCCACTGTTGAGACGATGGAGGCCGCTCACCTTTGGAGCCTTCACAGAGCCAGACCCGTCGATGTCCGGATGGCGTCGCGGATCGGCCAGGACTGCGAAGATGGCCGCCGGTGAAGCGGGGATCAGGCGTTCGACCGTTACCCGGTAGCGGTTAGCCGATTGCGTCGCGGGTCCGGTGTTGCTCATGGTGCCAGTATGCGCCGAGCGCTCATTGCCCCTCGATCGCCAATGCAGGCGCCGCTGAGGCTCACCTCCGCCCTCCTCAGCAACCCGGAGCTGGCCATCCTCGGCGAGCCCACCTCGGACCTCGACCCGTGGGCCGGCACCACGCCCGAACCGCCCTCCGTAGCCTGTTCGATCGCGGCCGGGCGATCTTCCGCAACTCCTACCTGCTCGGCAAGCCTGAACACCTTTGCGATCCGGTGGTGATGATCTTGTGGGGACGCCTGATGCCCGCCGGCGCCATCGTGGAGGCGAACGGGAGGAGAGAGCTGGTCTACGATGATGGTGCCGCAGCAAGCCACGGCACAGCGCGAGATCGAGCTGTAGAGGAACAGGCATACGCGTGGAGGATGCGGGCTTCTTTGGCATCGGTCACGTCGATTTGTCGGTCTCCGACGTCGAGGTGAGCGCTGCCTGGTACGAGCACGTGCTCGGGCTGCGGCGCCTACGGCGGACGGACTTTCCCGAGCGCACCATGATCGTGCTGCGCCACGACGCCTCAGGTCTCGTGGTCGGGCTCAACCAGCATCGGGGGTTCCACGGGGGGCCCTTCGACGAGCGCCGCGCCGGGCTGGACCACGTTGGCTTCGCCGTGGGCCGGCGTCAGGATCTCTATGTCTGGCAGGAGCGTCTGGCGGCGCTCGATGTCGAGCACTCGCCGGTGGCTGACACCGAGGTTGGCTCCGCGCTCGTCTTCAGAGATCCCGATCACATCCAGCTCGAACTGTGGTGGTCCAAGTCCGCCGGGGACGCTTCGGCACCGCTGCCCGCTGATCGTGGCGTCGTCGAGCGCTCGAGCCCGCTCCCCGTCGACGAGGCGGTCCGCCGGCTCGCCGACGCGGTCACGGCTGCCGGCGCCACGGTGTTTGCCATCATCGACCATGCCGCCGGTGCACGGTCGGTCGGCCTAAACATGCCCGAGGCCAAGGTGTTGATCGTCGGCAACCCGGCTGCGGGGACGCCGGCGATGCTCGCCGCCCCTGACCTCGCCCTCGAGCTTCCGACCCGCCTCCTCGTCCGTCAGGCGTCCCGGGGCGCCTCGGGGAGCACGGTCCTCTTCTCCGACCCGACCGCCCTCGCTCGTCGCTACAGGCTCAACTCCGAGCAGGTGGCCGGCCTGGTCGGCCTGGTCTCGCTGGTCGACCGTGCGCTCGGGGGAGCGTCTGATGAGGAGTGATCAGTGCATCGCAGGTCGTGATGCATCGCCCCAACGACCTGCTCTCGGCACATCGCGGCGAACGGCATGAGCCGATGAGGGCCGTCCCGACCACCGCCGTGGTCGCTGCCGGGCCGGCGGCGATCGCCGCGGCCGGCGAAGGCAACCCGGAGCCGGTCATACTCGGCGGGCCCGCCTCATTCCTTGAGCCCGTCGGCCGGCACCACACCCGGACCTTCATCCGGACCATGCGCGGCCGGGCTGTACGGTCTTCCTCAACTTCCAACCGCTGAGTGATGTCGATCGGGTCTGCGGCCGGGTGGCGGCGATCTCGCGCGGACGCCTGATGGCTTCAGGCGCCTTCAAGGATCTTCTCGGTCCCAACGCGGTACACGCGGTTCGCGAGTTACCGATGCGTGCAGCATGGCCGCGGTTCGGCGGTTGGTCGGGAAAGACCCACTGGGTGAACTTCGCGTCCCATAGCCAGTGGCTTGTTGGTACCAAAGTGGTATCATCAGATCATGGCCATGACAGTCCGCACCGACCCGGAGATGGAGCGGGCCTTGACAGCGCTGGCTCAGGCCGAGGGCGCCTCCCGGCAGGAGGTCATCCGCCGAGCCGTGCTGGATCGCTACGAGCGGCACGGTCACCGTGCCCGTGTGGGAGCCAGCACAGAGAGACTAGCAAGCCGCTGGGAAGACGTCATCGAGCGGTTAGGCCGCGTGTGACCGATGTCGAGTACCTGGACCTCGAGGACCTGCTGGGGCTGACCCGAGCTCTAGGGGCCGGACCTGTTCGCGATCTGGGCCTCCTTGACTCAGCGGCTGCCCGGCCGCGGTCCAACGCCTTCGGAGAGAACGCCTACCCAAGCCTCGATCTCAAAGCGGCGGCGCTGCTCCATTCGATCGCCCGGAATCACGCCTTGGTCGACGGCAACAAGCGCCTGGCCTGGCTAGCGACGGTGGTCTTTCTGGATTTGAACGACCAGACCCCGGATCTCGATGACGACGCAGCCTTCGACCTGGTCATGGACGCTGCTCAGGGCACCGTGGAAGTCGAGGAGATCGCGGCGCGACTCCGTGTCGTTCGGACCAGCGCGAGTTGAAACCACGTGCCCCTCGTCAGAGGCCTTTCTTGCAGGCATGCTGTACGCCGCGCACCAAACCTCGTCGTGGGAGCAGAATCGCAAGCAACTCGCTCCAACCGCGCTGCGCCGCCGATCTGGGTTGAGCTCCGAGCACCCTCCTGTCAAGCTGGTGGGGATCTTCCCCAACTCCGCCTCCGTGCTCCGCCTGGCCACCCAGGCCCAACATGGCCGCCATCCCACATTGGAATCCAGTCAGCCGCTAACCTCGGTGCCCCGCCGGCGTGCGGCTTCGCTGCCGCACACGTTCCGACGCCGACCCGGGTGAATCGAAGTGGACCGCAGTGGCGCCTGCTGAGATCAGAGGGGTCTCGTCCCCGAGAACTGGACCGGTGGCTCTCCGCGGTCAGACGCTCCGCGGGGGCGGGAACCTGAGCTGCCTCTCGGAGTTGGGCCGGACCGGGGCACTGGGAGATGAGGTGACCAAACTGACGGTCCGCGACCTCGGCGCCGACCGGGCCGCCCGTGCCGCCCAACAGGCGGCCACCGGCCGGCTCCGTGACGCCGCCAGGCTCGGGACGTCGGTGGACGACGTCCGACTCTGCCCTTCACATCCAGACTCTATGTCCGCTCTGCGACCGCCGACCACCTGCCCCCCATCAGCCTACAGCGACCACGCTAGGTGTCGGGGGGAAGGTGAGGCGTCCACGGCACCTTCCCATCTGTCTACGGGGGCGCGATCCCGGGATTCGCCGGACGCTCCGTTCCCGTGCTGGGCCCCGCTTACCGGCAATAGCCATCGGGCTACGCCGGGCCCGGCTTACGGCACTCGGGGCCGGCACTCCGAGTGTGGGAACATGGCGCGATGGTCGGGGTGCCCACGAACTCGCAAGTCAATCGGGCAGGACAGACCATCCGCAAGTTCATTGTCGAGGCTGAACCTTGGTCGGAAGACCGCCTCCGGTCAGCCTATGAGGTGCTGGTCGTCTTCAGAGCAGCCCACCAATACCCTCTGATCAAGGCGAACATGGGCCTGCGCTCCGTCTTGAGGACAGAGGGGTGCCAGGTGGAGGTCACTCAGCGCCTGAAGCGTATTCCCACCATCGTTGACAAGCTTCGGCGGGAGCCAACTATGCAGCTAGCCAAGATGCAGGACATCGGAGGCTGTCGGGCCATCGTAGAGAGCGTGGCGGAGATCAGGAGTGTGGAGCGGCGCCTGTGCAGGAACCGCCCGCCGCTTCGGGTGGCGGACTACATTGGTGCCCCGCGAGCCTCAGGTTACCGAGCGGTCCATGTCGTCGTCTCATACCCGGACGAGGACGGAGTAGCCAGGGCCATCGAGGTCCAGTTGCGGACCCGGATCATGCATGAGTGGGCCGTCACCGTCGAGCGCCTCGGCGGGCGTATTGAAGCTGACCTCAAGAGTGGCATCGGTCCGCGGCCGGTGCTTGACTTCCTAAGGACGGCATCCGCCGCTATGGCGATTGAGGAGGCGGGAGGAATGGTGGCTCGCGAGTTAGCGGCGGAAGTGGTCACGTTGCGGGCTGCCGCGATGCCATACTTGGAACGAAACTTACGGAGGAACAAGCCATGAGCGAGTCGATCCAACACTTCCTGCTGGTCTTCGATCATGCCAAAGGCGAGTTGGTCGAGGTGCAGGAGTTCGGGTGTGATGCCGCTCGCGCCCTGGCGGCCTATGCCGAGAAGGAACGAGACCTACGGACGAGCCCTTCGCTGGAGATCGTCCTTGTTGGGTCGGATTCTTACGACACGGTGCGGGTCACTCATGCCAACTACTTCGCCGACGCGGCAGCCACGTCGAAGTACCTCGTGGGTGTCTGAGTTCCACCTCCTATGAGCGCCGGCTGAGAGGCCGTGCCAGCCGGTCGGCAGGGGTCTTGCTAGGGCGCTCCACCGAGCCCAGTGGTCGCGGTGACCCCAACCATCCCCGGTTTTGCCTGCTGAGCACCTGGATGGCCGCCTCCAGGTGCCGTCCACAGCCTTCCGGTGGGTGACCGGGCCTGGCCCGCTTAGGTGCCATTCAGATGCGAGGGACCCAGGGACGGCCATCCGGGCCAACATCGGACCGCTCCCCTCCCGGCTCTTCGCCAGGACTCGGTCCGACTCACGGCGACCACCAGAGGTCGCTACAGGCCGGCCGGATCCCCCCGAAGTTGACTGCAATTTTGACTGCAACGGGGGCGGATTGAAGTGGACGTCTGCGGTCACTGCTGAACTCAAAAAGCGGAGCCGACGGGGAGATTCGAACTCCCGGCCAGCGGTTTACGAAACCGCTGCTCTACCACTGAGCTACGTCGGCCTGCGGGTCGTCAGTCTATCAGGCACCCATCGGCACTCTCCGGCCACCCGAGCCCGATCGCGCTCGCCCCGGCGGAGCCGGCTGCGCAGGCCGGCCATCCTCGTTCAGGGCGACGCTCGACCGGGTCCGGGGGAGCGCACCGGGGTACTTATCACGCAGGAACTCGATCATCTTCTCTCTCACCTCACACTGAAGGTTCCACGATCTGGAGCTGTCCGGCGAACTCAGGAGGGCGCGAAGCTGCATCGTCTCCGAACCCAAGCCGGTCACCTGGAGCACACAGACGCTGCCGTCCCAGTCCGGGGATCGCCTGGCGATCTCCAAGAGCTGCTGACGCATCTCGGACACGGGTGCGGTGTAGTCAACTTCCATGTGTACCCACCCCAGGATCTCGGCGCTGCTGCGCGTCCAGTTCTCGAAGGGGCTCTCGATGAAATATGAGATCGGCACCACCAGCCGCCGAAGATCCCAGATCCGCACCACCACGTAGGTCAGTGCTATCTGTTCGATGCGCCCCCAGTGACCCTCCACCACCACCACGTCATCGACCCGGATCGGCTGGCTCACGGCTATCTGCAGGCCTGCCACCACGTTGGTCGCCGCCGGCTTGGCCGCGATGCCTGCCACCACCCCGATCAGGCCAGCGGAAGCCAGCAGGCCGGCACCGGCCGTCCGCACCTCCGGAAAGCTGAGGAGAACCAGGGACACGGCCACCACAGCGACCACCACCGTGGTCACCCGCCTCAGGACCTGCACCTGGGTGTGAATCTGCCGCGCGTGCAGGTTGTCGTCGACGTCAAGTCGATATCTCCCCAGCACCAGATCGTCGACGACGTAAGACAGCCCGACCGCCAGCCACGCGCTGGCGAGGATCAGCCCGACTCCAAACACATGTAGGAGGATCGGCCCAAGCTGCCCTGGCAGTCGAACCGCGGTGAGCGCCACTTCGATTCCCGCCAGAGGGAGGACCGCTTGGAGAGGGCGCTTGGAGTGCTCCAGAACTGACCGCGCCACCTGGTGGCGCTTGCCGATCACACGCCGCCGTAGGATGGCGACCCCAGCGGCATGCACGATGACCATTACCGCTGCAACCGTGGCGAGCACTTCGACGGGGAATGTGGAGGATGACACAGGCATTCACCTCGCTTGCTATCTGCCAGGGGCTGGTCCCGGCGCGGCGCCGCGAGCCGCCGGAGCGCGGCGGGACCACCGGCACCCGCCGGGGCACTCCTCCACCCTACCGCACTCCCGCTTCCCAGGGCGCATAGTCGCAGACCTCACAGGCCATCTGGCCGGCCCCGAGATCTCTGCTCGCGAACGGGCGTTGCGGGGTCGGGAGGGCCCACTCGATAAGCTGCGGAGCGACACCTCGGTCCCGCTGGAGGGAGACGTCAATGCACCTTGACCCTGCCCGGGCGGACCTCCTGTCCGCCGCCGCCCTCAGACTCGCACCGGTCACTGCTCACGATCAGACGGTCTTCTGGGTCCAGATGGCGCTCCTGCTCATATTCGCGGTGAGCCTGGGGAGGGTTGCCGCCCGGCTGGGCCAACCGCCCGTGGTGGGGCAACTCCTGGCGGGCGTGATCTTGGGTCCTACGGTCTTCGGCGAGCTGTGGCCCACGGGATTCAACTGGTTCCTGCCCCGGGGCGAGTTGGTTCAGTCGTCCCTTCTCTTCGCCGTGAGCACCCTCAGCCTCGCCATGCTGCTTCTGACAGTCGGCTTCGAGACCGACCTGACTTTGCTCCGGCGGCTGGGCCGGTCCGCAGGCTGGGTGACCGTGGGCAGCTTGCTGCTGCCGCTGGGAGCCGGAGTGGCCGTCGCGTTAGCACTGCCCGTGAGTGTCCGCGGACCGCTGGCGAACGCCCTCTCGTTCTCCCTACTGGTTGGCGTGGCGTTGGGAGCCAGCTCGCTCCCGGTCATCGCGGAGATCGTCACCCACCTGGGAGCAACGAGACGCGATTTCGGGCAGATAACCCTGGCGGCCGGGACCGTCAACGACGCCCTCGCCTTCGTGCTGATCGCCTTCGCAGTCGCGATGGGCGCCAGTGGCGCGGTTTCGCAGCTCGCCAAGGTCGTAATCGGACTGCTGGTGCTGGGCACCTTGGTCACCGTCTTCGCCCAGCCGCTGGTTGACCGCCTGCTGCGCGCGGCCCGACGGCACGGGCCTGAACGAGGCACTCCCAACTCCCACCCCTCGCTGGCAATCTGCCTGGTCGCCGCCATGGTCGCGGCGGCGCTGGTCCAGCTGATCGGAGTCGAGGGGGCACTGGGGGCCTTCGTGGCCGGTGTGGTGCTCGCCCGGTCGCGCTTCGGCGATGCCGAGACCTTTCGGTTCGTGACCCAGCTCAGCTCCTCATTCTTCGCCCCCATCTATTTCGCCACCGCCGGCCTGGAGGCGAATCTGGCTTTGTTGCGCCACCCGGAGGTCCTCATCGTCTGCTTGGTCTTCATCGTGGTCGGATCGGTCGCCAAGTTTGCTGGCTCCTATCTCGGAGCCGCGGCCGGACGCCTGCCCCAGATGGAGCGGATCGCCCTCGGCATCGGACTCAATGGCCGGGGAACCGTCCAGGTCATCGCGGGCACGGTAGGCCTTGCCTCGGGGATCCTGAACACGGGCACGTACACAGCCATCGTCGCCATGTCCCTCGTCACCTCGATTGCCACCCCACCCCTGCTGCGACGAGCGGTGCGCAGGTGGAGCGGCTCAGCGGAGGAACGCCGCCGCCTGGACCTTGAGGCCAGGCTGGCGCGCCAAGCGCTGGTCACCGACGAAAGGGTGTTGTTGGTGGCGGATCAGGCGCGCGCAGGAGCGGATGCCATCCGCCTGGTGGAACTGGCCTGGCCCAAGAGTGCCGAGCTGACGGTGATCACCACCGATGCCGCCAGAGCGCTTCGGGACTCGCCGCCGGCTGCTTCGGCGGCCCGCGCGGTGGAGTGGCGTGATGCGGACAACTCGGACGTGGCCCAGACCATCACGTCCGAACTCAAATTGGGATATGGGACCCTGGTGCTCGCATCCCAGATGGACGGGACCGGCGACACTCACGAGCCCAGCCTGGTGGAACAGTTGGTGCCGGTGGTCAACGTCCCCACCCTGCTGGTCCTGCGACCAGGCACCGAGCGACCGTCCAACTCGATCCCCCCCGGCATCATGGTGTCGGTTTCGGGCGCACGCGCCTCCCGGGCGGCCCTGGAGGTCGCATTCAGCCTGGCGGAGCAGACCCACGAAGTCATCCAGCTGCTCCACGTCGACACCAGTCCTCGGGGCCTGCGCTCGCTTCGGCCAGACCGCCTGATCTCGCGCCGGATCCTGCACCATCAGCGCGACCAGCGGGCGGCGGAGGCCATCCTGGCGCAGGCCGTGGCCATGAGCTCCGGCTACGACGTGACCGTGAGGCCGGAGGTCCTCGCCAACCCCGAGTTCGAGCCGGGCCTGGTGGCCGCCGCCGCCGGGAATGGCCTGGTCCTGGTGGGTGTGCGTCCGGTGGCCACGGACCAGGGCATCTACTTCGGCGAGGCTGCCGAGGCTGTCCTCCACCACCTGCCCGATCGGGCGGTGCTGGTCACTCTTCCAGACTGACCAGAGCAACGGTCAGCCGAACCGGAGGCTGACGACACGTGCAGAACCGAAGCCGCCGACCCCAGACAACGCGCTGCGACAGTCCCACATTGGCGCGATCGTCCGGGTGACCGGCCTCCACCCTCTCCCGGAGACGGTTGACCCAGAAGGCGATCAGCTCTTAGGCGGGCCGCAACGGCCGCGGCAGGAGTGGTGCCACAGTCGGTGTGCTGATCGCCTCGGAACTCGGCTCGGCGCGGCGCTGTTGACATCGACCTCTCGTTGACAGTGGTCGCTCGGGCGTGGCCCCAGAGGCTTCCCTGACGTAACCGGCGGCTCAAGGATCTCGAGCCCGTATCCGGCTGCGCTCCCTTCCACCGGCGCGCACAGGCCGCGTGGGGCGTTTCCCATACCATGGACGCCCCGCTTGCCCCATATATAGTCGCTGGCGTGAGCGCGCCCAACCTCGTGGTTCCACCGCCGGAGCTGGCGGCAACCGTCCGGCGCTGGTTCAAGCAGGACGCCGAGCCGTGGCTCGACGGGCTTCCCGACCTCGTCGCCAGACTCTCCCGGGAGTGGCGGCTGGAACCTGAGCGGTGTCTCGCCGGAGGAACGGCGTCTCTGATCCTGGCCGCCAGATCGGCCGGGCACGCCCAGGTGGTGCTGAAGGTGCCGTATCCGGATCCGGAGAGCTGGTTCGAAGCGGACGCCTTGGCCAGCTACGGCGGCCATGGCGCCGTAGCCCTCCTGGATTTCGATCCCACCTCCCGGGCCATGCTGATCGAGCGGGCCCTGCCGGGCACACCCCTCGGCGCCCTCCCGGACCTCGGTCAAGCGATCGACATCGCCTGCCAGATTCTGGTCCGACTCAGGAGCGCCGCCAGTCCTCCGCCCGGGCTCGCCGGGTGCGCGGACCTGTTGCAGGAATGGCTGAGGCTAATGGCTGCTGCGGATGTGCACCCGGATGCCTCGCGAACCCGGCGGCTGACTGACGCCCGGGAGTTGGCAGGCAGACTTGGCGAGGACCCGGCCCCCGAGCTGCTGGTCAACCGCGACGCCCACCTGGGTAACGTCCTGCGGTCGGAGCGCGCAGGGTGGCTGTTGATCGATCCCAAGCCGATGGTCGGCCCGCCGGCTTTCGAAGGCGGGTTCTTGCTCCTCGATGCCATGAACCGCAGCGGGAACCTTGACCGTGCGATGACTGCCTCTCTTCTGAACCGGGTGGCGGCCGGCCTCCAGGTCGCCGACTGTCTGGTCCTGGGCTGGGCCCAGATGCGCGCCCTCGAGAACCAGCTTTGGGCGCACTCGGTAGGCGAGGATCCCACCAGCTGGGAGAGCCGGGCGGTGCTGCTCGCCCGGCTCTCGTGACGTGATACGCGCGGCGGCGATGGCCCCGCGGCCGTTCTCGCCCCTACGCGGCTGGACCGCTGGCCAGGGTCACCGTCGCCGATTCCTTGGTGTCAGAGGAGGTCACCCAACCCACCTGGACTCGCTGGCCCGGGTGGTATCCGTCGATCGCAGTGGTCAGGCTGCTCACCGAGCTGATGGACTGCCCCCCGAATGAGGTGATGACATCACCCGCCACCAGCCCCGCCGAGGACGCCGGCGTGTTGGGGATCACCGCCGCGACCAGAGCGCCAGAGCTCACAGGCGGGGTGTAACCGAAGTATCCACCGAAGAATCCGCCGGAGGAACCCGAGGACACGTTCTCGGCCTCAATGCCCAGGAACGCTGGCGTACCGATCACGATCTTGGAGCTTGCCTCTCCCTTCTGGATCTGGCTGGCGATGGAGAGCGCCTCATTGATCGGGATCGCGAATCCGATGTTGGAGGCGTTCTGGCCTCCACTGCCGGTTGCCGCGGCGGTGTTCATGGCGATCACCTGGCCGGACCCGTTGACCAGCGGCCCCCCCGAGTTGCCCGGGCTGAGCGGGGCATCGGTCTGGAACATCCCGACCAGGTGCTCCACCGTGCCACTCCCACTGTCCGAGGCGGAGATCGAACGGTTGAGAGCGGAGATTATGCCCTCGGTGACGGTGGGGCTGCCCGGCAGTGCCAGGGCGTTCCCGATCGCCACCACCGGCTCCCCCACCTGGACCGCCGCCGAGTTGCCCATCTTCAACGGGTGCAACCCGGAGACGCCCTGAAGCTGCAGCAGCGCCACATCCTGGGTCGGGTCCGTGCCCACGACCTTGGCCCGATACTTTGGCCCGCTCCCGTCGATCTGCGCTGTGATCGTGGTACCACCCGCGATCACGTGGTTGTTGGTCAGAACCTCGCCGTTGGAGGTGAGGATCATTCCGGTGCCGGCGTCGGAGGCACCCGTGTAGGAGTCGCTGGAGTTGATGTCGACCACCCCAGGATCGACCTCCGCCACCACCTTGGAGACGTTGATCTTGCCATTGCCGCTGGCAGAGGTGGACACGCTGGCGGGCGAGGGCACCGGTTGGGTCGCCAGCGTTGGCTGCTGGTTGTGTGAGGCCCCCAACTGGAAGCTTCCGAAGCCGACCGCGGCCACCACGATCACCGCGGCCGCCCCAGCGGCAATCCAGCGGCCAAACCGGCGGGGACGCCTGAAGTCACCCCCGGGGCTCGGGGAACCGGTGTAGCTGGCTGGCGGAGGCGGCTCGTACCCTCCGAAATCACCGCCTAAAAGGGGCGAGGAGGGTGGGACCGGGCTCGGCTCCCACCCCATCGGACGCTGGGGCTCTTCGCCTGGGTTGGGGCTCTCAGAAGGATCGCGTCCGGTTCCGCTCATGTCGTCCATCGTTCACTCTCCTTCTCTGGCGTGGAATCGCTATCGGAGTCGCCGTCTGCCTCCCACTCTGCCCCAGGAGCCTTGGAGAATTCCGAGAGAAAGCTGGGGCATGGCCCTGAGTTTCGAGCGGGGCCCCTTCCCGCCGCCAGAGGGCTCTGCCCACCGACGCCAGCCGTGGTCCAATCTCAGGCGGCAGTCGCCTCCAGCACGTCCTGGGCATGCCCCTCCGGTTTGACATCCTCCCAGACCCGCTCAACCTTTCCCTGCTTGTCGATGAGGAAGGTGGTCCGGGCGATCCCCATGTACTCCCGGCCGGCGAACTTGCGCAGCTGCCAGACGCCGAACTCCTCAGCCACGTGATGGTCCTCGTCCGCCAAGAGGGGTAGACCAGGTGCCCCACAGCTGACGGCGAAGCTCTTCTTGGCGGCGGCGTCGCCGACCGAGCAGCCGAAAACGCGCACCCCTCGGGCGTGCAGCGCCTCCTGGGCCAACCCGAACTCCCTGGTCTCGATGGTGCACCCGGAGGTGTTGTCCTTGGGGTAGAAGTAGATGACCCACCGCTGGCCGATCAGCTCACGGCTGTCAACGACCTCCCCCGTACCCGCCTGCAGCCGGAACTCCGGCACGCGATCTCCGATTTTCAGCATCAGCCTCTCCTCGTGCTTGGCCCTTCGCTCCAGCGTACGCCGACTCCGATCAGACCTGGCGCTCGGCCCCCTTGGATCCCGCCACCAGCTGCTCCAGGGCGATCAGGTACCCGGACGCGCCGAATCCCGCGACCACCGCCCGGCAGGCCCCGGCCACCAGATCCACCTGGCGGAACGGCTCGCGTGCGGAGGGGTTGGTGAGGTGCACCTCCACCGTGGGCAGCCCCACCGCCGCGATGGCATCTCGGATGGCCACCGACGTGTGGGAGTAGCCCCCGGGATTGATGATCACCGCCTGAGCCCATTCCGCGCCGGCCTGGATGAGGTCGACGAGCTCCCCCTCCGAGTTGGTCTGACGGGATCGCAGCTCCACCCCGAGCTCGGCCGCCCTCAACTCCAGCATCCGGTCGATCTCGGCCAGGGTGGTGCTGCCATAGAGAGCGGGTTCCCGCCTTCCCAGCAGGTTCAGGTTGGGACCGTGAAGCACCAGCAGCCTCACCCCGCCCTCCCCTCATCCGCGGCGTGCGGCACCCAGGAGGGCGCCGGCGTCTGCAGTTCCCAAAGGTGCTCCAGGGCTGTGTCCAAGCCCACATCATCCACCCGCACCACCCCCTCGTGAACCCCCGGCACCAGGAACACCATCTGGCTCGCTTCCCGCTTCTTGTCGCGACCCATCGCCGCCGCAACCGCGGTGGGATCCACCGCGTAGGGTAAGGACGCGGGCAACCGGGCGCGCGTCAGCGCTCGCCGCAAGAGGTCGCCGACTTCATTTGGGGTGATCTCCAGGGAGGCTCCCAGCGATGCGGACGCCAGCAGCCCCAGGGCCACCGCCTCGCCATGGGAGATCTCATAGCCGCTGGCGGCCTCCAGACCATGGGCGTAGGTGTGTCCGAGGTTCAGCGCGGCGCGGAGGCCACGTTCGGCCGGATCGGCCGCCACATACCCGGCCTTGATCCGGATCGCCTGCTCGATGAGCCACCCAACCCGACTGCCGGCCGCCGGGTCGGCGTCCTCGTGCGCCATCCGGCGGACCACCAACCGGGCGCCCAGCGTCACCGATTTGATCACCTCGGCCAGCCCGTCGCGAGCCCCGGGCCGGTCCATCGAGCCGAGCAGGTGGGGGTCGGCGATCACCGCCACGGGGTGTCGGAACGCGCCCACGGGGTTCTTGACGCCGTCGTGGTTGATCGCGGTCTTACCCCCCAGCGCGGCATCGGCCATGGCGAGGACCGTGGTCGGCACATTGACGTGGGCGATTCCCCGGGCAAAGGTGGCGGCGGCGAATCCGGCCGCGTCCAGGACAGCTCCTCCCCCCACCGCGAAGAGAACGTCGTGCCGTTCCGCGCTCAGCTCCAGCAGCCAGCTCCAGACCCGGGCGAGCGATGCGAGTGTCTTCGCCGGCTCGCCACCGGCCACATCCAGGACCGACACGTCCCAGCCCGCCTGGCGAAGCAGATCAGGCACCAGCAGCCGGGAGCTGCGAGGCAGGCCCGAGTCCATGACCACGAAGGCCCGCCCACTCGATGGGATCGTCCGGGCCAGGGCTTGACTGATTTGGCCCACGGCTCCTCCCCCCACCACCAGATCCGTCTGCCACCCGTCGCCCGCGATCGGGATCATCGCCACCTCCCCGCCCCCGCGGCGGCGGTAAGCGGCGACCGCCAGGTCCGCCACCGCGGACGGAGCGAGGCCGGTCGTATCCAACGGCTCTCCCGCGCGGCTGTAGGCCGTCTCCCGGTCGGCGAGCAGGCGAAGGATCCCCTCCTCCGCGAGCCCTTCCAACATTGGCCTCCCTTGTCCGTTGCCTGCCCGCCCGATGAGCTCGGCAGGGTCGGCTCCCAGGACCAGGCCAACCCCCGAGCCGGCCAGCTGGGCGAAGGCCTCGGGTGACAGCACCGCCCCCCCGCCGGTCGCGATGACGCAGCCGGAAAGACGTGAGGCCTCGAGCATGAGCTTGGCCTCCTCTTCTCGGAACCAGGGCTCGCCGCGGCGGCCCAGCAGGTCGGGGATCCGCTCCCCGACCGCCAACTCAAGCTCCGTGTCGAGGTCGAAGAACGGCATCTCAAGAAGCTGGGCCGCGAGCCGCCCGACGGTGGTCTTGCCGCTCGCCATGAACCCGGTGATGACGAGGTTCGGCCGCCCCGAGGGAATGGCCGGCAGCTCCAGCTCGGAACGGGTCACTCCAGTCCCCAGAACAGGCTCCGCCGGGCAGCGGACACGGCGGCGGCGACGATGTCGTCGAGCCGGTCGCCCCCGAATCCCTCCAGCACGGCGCCCGCCAGCACCAAGGCGACCACCGCCTCGCCGACCACCGCCGCCGCCGGCACCGCGCAGATGTCGGAGCGGATGTAGGGAGGATCGGCCCGCTCACCACTGGCCAGGTCGACCGACTGCACTGGCGCCCGGACCGACGAGAGCGGCTTCATGGCCGCTCTCAGCACCACCGGCTCACCGTTGGTCATGCCCCCCTCCAGCCCTCCGGCGAAGTTCTGCACTCTTGATGTGGAGATCGGGTCGGTCGCGAAGGGGTCCTGAGCCTGGGTGCCGGGCATGGTGGCGACCTGGAATGCGGGCCCTATCTCCACCCCCTTGACCGCAGGGATTGACATCATCGCGTGGGCCAGCTGGGCGTCCAGACGGCGATCCCATTGGGTGTGCGACCCCAGCCCGACCGGAACCCCGCTGGCCGCCACCACGAAGGTCCCGCCCAGGGTCTCCCGACCGACTCGGGCCGCGTCCACCGCCTGCACCATGAGCGCCGAACGGTCGGGATCAAAGCAGCGCACGGGGTCGTCCTCGGCGAGGTCTGCCAGACGGCTCAGCTCCCGGGCGTCGCACCGGCCCAGGTCGAGCGCCGCCTCGACCGTCCCGATCGCAGTGACGAAGCTGACCACGTCCACGCCCAGGCTGGCCAGAAGTTGCCTGGCGATCGCGCCGGCCGCGACCCGGGCCGCCGTCTCCCGGGCGCTGGCGCGTTCGCGGATGCGACGCAGATCGGTGGTGCCGTACTTGACCCCCCCGGCCCAATCGGCATGCCCCGGCCGGGGGGTCGTGATCGGCGGTGGGTTCGTGGGCTGGTTGGCGTGGTCCCGGTTGACGATGCGGATCGCGATCGGGCTGCCCGTGGTGACCCCGGATGACACCCCCGCGACGATCTCCGCGTGGTCTCGCTCCACGCGCGTGGAGCGCGCTCCCCGGCCGTGTCCCCCCTGGCGGCGACGCAGCTGCCGATCGACCTTCTCCTGATCCACCACGACTCCCGCCGGCATCCCATCCAGGATCGCGACCAACTCGGGACCGTGGGACTCCCCCGCCGTCAACAGGCGCAGGCTCATGGCATGACCTCCAGCTGTTCCAGATGGGTTACCGCCGCCGCCCGCATGACCTCTAGAGGGGCTTCACGACCGCACCAGAGCTCCAAGGACAGCGCGGCCTGGTGAACCAGCATCTCCACCCCGGGGATGGCCAGGCACCCGGCCTCGGCCGCGCGCCCCAGGAGCTCGGTCGGATGGGGCCCGTAGGTCAGGTCGAACACCGTCAGCTCGGACGGCAGCGCGACCTCCCGGGGCAACGGGCACTCCGCCGGGTCCGCCAACGACCCGACCGTGGTGGCGTTGACCAGGAGTTCGCACCCACACAGCGTCCGGGAGATGGCGGCAGCCTCGAACGGTAGGACCGTCACCCGCCAGCCTCCGGAGCCGGCCAGGTGACCCGCCACCGTCTCCGCCTGCGTCGGGTGGCGCGCGGCGATGGCGACCTCGCTGCCCCCCGCCGCCAGGGCGCGGGCAACCGCCCGCGCCGCTCCTCCCGCCCCCAGGATCAGTGCCGCGCTCGGGGCCTTCCGGCCGCTCGCGGCCAGGGCCCGCATGAATCCGGCGCCGTCGGTCGTAGCCCCCAGCACGGCGCCGTCTTTGCAGACCAGGGTGTTCACCGAGCCGGCGGCCGCAGCCTCCGGGGTCAGCCGATCGGCCATGGCCGCCGCCACCTCCTTGTGGGGGGTGGTGACGTTGGCGCCGCTGAGCCGGGACACCAGCTCGGGCCACACCTCGGGAAGCTTTCCGGGAGCCACCTCAATCGCCGAATAGCTCCAGTCGAGTCCGAGGGCGGCACAGGCGGCCCGATGCATCGCCGGTGAGGGACTGTGCCTGACCGGATGGCCGATCAGTCCGAGGTGCACCGTCACAGCAGGCTTGCCAGGCAGCTGGCGAAGGTGGGGAACGAGTCCACGATGCACTCCGGTCCCACCACCGTGGTCGGTGCCCGGGAGATCAGGCCCGCCAGGGTGAACGTCATCGCCAGCCGGTGGTCGTCAAGGGCATCGCAGACCCCGCCGCGGAGCCGCCCCTTCCCGGTCACGAGGAAGCCGTCCGGCAGCTCCTCGGCACTGGCGCCAAGGGCCCTGAGCCCGTCGACCAGCCCCTTGATGCGGTCGCTCTCCTTCACCCTGAGCTCCGCCGCCCCGGTGACCTCGGTGACCCCCTCCGCCTGGGTCGCCAGCAGTCCGACCAGGGGAAGCTCGTCGATCAGGTCGGGGATCTCGGCGGCGCCAACCTGCACCGCCCGCAGGGGCCGGTGCCTGACCCGGACGCTTCCGCGCGGCTCCAGTTCGGCCGTGGTCGGCAGCGCCTCGGTCTCCACCTGTGCACCCATGCGGGCCAGCAGCCTCAAGAAGCCCAATCGGGTGGGGTTCAGGCTGACCTCCTCGATCACCACATCGGAGCCCGGCACCATACCTGCGGCCGCCGCGATCACGGCTGCCGAGGAGGCATCGCCGGGAACCTCCATCACCAGCGGCTGCAGGGCCGAGGGCCGGATCGTGACCGCGTGCTCGCCCTCAAGCGAGCCGGCTTGGAGGTTGGCTCCCATCATCAGCAGCAGCCGCTCGGTGTGGTCCCGGGTGGGGATCCGCTCGGCGACAATCGTCTTCCCATTCGCCTGCAGCCCCGCCAGCAGGACCGCCGACTTCACCTGGGCACTGGCCACCGCGGGACGGTGGGTGATGCCACGCAGGTCGCCGCCTCGGACCAGCATCGGCGCGGTGCCGCGGGCGGCGAGTGTCACCTCGGCGCCCATTGCAAGCAGGGGCTCCGCCACCCGCGCCATCGGCCGTCGAGTGAGCTGGGGGTCGCCGACCAGGCGGAAGGTGCCGGGGCGTCCCGCGAGCAGCCCCGCGAGCAGCCGCATGGTGGTGCCGGAGCGGCCGCAGTCGACCTCTAGGCCCGATGGCCCTGTGCGGGACCAGGACGGTGGGGCGAGATGCAGCTCACCGGCGGCGAAGTGAGCGGCACCCCCCAGCGCCCTGACCGCGGACAGGGTCGCCATGCAGTCCGCGGCGGAGGAGTAGCCCCGGACCCGGCACTCACCGGAGGCCAGCAGCGAGAGGAGTGCGGCCCGGTGGGAGATCGACTTGTCCCCAGGCACCGAGCACCTGCCCCGGAGCCCGCGACCGGCAAGCGGCGCGCGAACGGCCGCCATCAGCAGTCGCCCACCAGGCGCGACCGGCGCCGGGACGCGCCCTCAAGGCGAGCCGTCACCGCTTCCTCTGAGGCGAGGCTCTCTCCGAGCAGGGCCAGCTCTCTCTGAACCTCAGCCAGGGCCCGGCGCAGCGGCCCGGCATTGGCGCTCAGGAAACTTGCCACCATCTTGGGATCGCTGGCCGCCAACCTGGTGCTCCCGCGGAATCCTGGGCCGAGCAGGTCACGCCAGAGGCTCTCTCCGGGTCCGTCCTCGGGCACCAGATGGAGCAAAGCCGCCGCCAGCAGATGGGGCAGGTGGCTGGAGATCGCCAGGATCTCATCGTGACGGGTGGCGTCCAGCACGAGCGGGCGCGCGCCCACCGCTCGGACCAGGGTCAGGGCCCGATCCAGGGCCCAGCTGTCGTCACCTACCGGGGTCAGCACGAACGCCGACCCGGCCAGCATCCGAGGGTCAGCGGCCTGGGGGCCCCGGCCCTCATTGCCACAGATCGGATGGCCCCCCATGCAGTGCTTCCCGGCCGCCGAATGAGCCCGCATCGATGCCACCACCGCCTCCTTGGCACTGCCGGTGTCGATCACCAGGGTCTGCGGGCCAACGCTGTTCCCAAAGGTGGAGACCCAGTGGACCACCTCCGACACGGGGATCGCCAGGACCACAAAGTCGGCGCCAAGGACCTCCTCAGGTGCATGGAGAGCGCGGTCCGCGCCGCCCCGCGCGGCACAGTCGCGAGCCTGGGCCGGGTCGACGTCCCACACCTCCACCGTCTCGGCAGCGGCTGGCGAAGCTCGCAGTGCCATTCCGATGCTGGTGCCGATCTGCCCAGCTCCAACCACGCACACCCGTCCGAGGTCGCTCATGCTGCCGTTGCCACTGCGTGAACTTTAGTAAGCCCACGGCAGTGGCACCCCTCGCGGGGTTCCTCCCCATTGCTGGGTTCGGTTCTGGCCTCACCGCGGACCGCCCGCGCCGAAGCGCTGGTCTTACATTCACTCCCCGGGTGCCCGGTCATCCGAGCATCCGAGCCGTCGCCTGTACCATCCCGAGATGGCCCGAGAACGGACGGGGCCGTGGCTCCAACTGAGCCACAACTGGCATGATCCGGCCAGTCGCGGAGGTTTTGGGCCGCGTTGACGTCCCGGTCGACCAGTTCCCCGGTGACCGCACACGCCAGCATCT
>JAKABA010000128.1 GCA_021802115.1 bacterium
CTGCTCGCTGGACACGCGGTGCTCCACCAGGAACCGCCCGAACCGCGGGATGGGATCCAGCTCGCGCCAGCGACGCACCTCCTCCTTGTCACGGTAGAGCTCGGGGTCGGCCATCGAGTGACCCCGGAAGCGGTAGGTGAGCGCCTCCACGAAGAAGGGGCCGTTGCCGGCCCGGCAGTGGGCGGTCGCCTTCTGCAGCGCCTCGTACACGGAGAGGACGTCCATCCCGTCGCACTGGACCGAGGGCATGGTGTAGCCCTCGGCCTTGATGATCATGTCCTTGACCGGTGACTCCTCGGCCAGGGTCGCTCCCATCCCGTAGAGGTTGTTCTCGCAGATGAAGACCACGGGCAGGTTCCAGAGGGCGGCCATGTTGAGTCCCTCGTGGAAGATCCCGTTGCCGGTGGCCCCGTCCCCGAAGAAGTCCAGGACCACCTGCTCGCGCTGCTGATACTGCATGGCGTAGGCCATGCCCGCTCCGATCGGGATGTGGGAGCCCACGATGGCGTAGCCCCCCCAGAAGTTGCGCGACGCCTCGGCCAGGTGCATCGACCCGCCGCGCCCGTGGCAGAGGCCGGTCTCGCGGCCGAAGAGCTCCGCCATGCAGGCCTTGGGGTCGCAACCCCTGGCCAGCGCATAGCCATGGTCCCGGTAGTGGCCGAGCACGTGGTCGTCAGGACGCGCGGCCGCCAGGGCTCCGACCGCGACCGCCTCCTCGCCTATGTACAGATGCAGGAACCCACCCACCTTGGCCTGCGCATAGGCCTCCGCGGCGTGGTCCTCGAAGTGCCGGATGAGGACCATCTTGCGGTACATCTCCCGGCACTCCTGGGCGGTCAATCCGAAGGGAAGGGCGGCTGGGCTCCGCCGGTTGCTGCGGGCCCGTGGGGTTTTCGAGTTGGTGGGCATCCGCCTAGTTTACAGAGGCCACCGCCCGCCTCCGACCGTGGCCCGGGAGTCCGGCCGGATGGCCCGGAGTCGGCATTCGGGAGGCATTGGTCCGGACAACGGGCCGCATATGGCTGGTGAGAATCCGGGAAATTTTGAGGCGGGCCCTTCTGGGGGCTGCTCAAGTCGTCAGATTCGGCGCCAAATTGTTTGTCAATTCGCGGCTATGTGGGCTATAATTTCACTCAGCGCAGCCGCGGCTCGCGGAGCTGCCAGGTGATGGGGAGCACCGGGTAACCCGGTTGCGCCCGGCGCCGTTTCAAGAGAGTGTGCCCAGTGCTCCAGTGGGCAGACCGAATAAGTGGCAGCGAGACAGTTCACGCGCCTGAGGAACCCCCACATGATGACCACCGAGCGAGACAACCGGTACCGCGTCACCCGTCGCGACATCCTGCGTCGCCAGCACGAGGGCCTGGCCAGAACCAGAACCCTGCGCAAGTACCGTTCCCATCTCGAACACCTTGACCGGGTGCTGGCCGACCTGGAGGATGCCCGGATCCGGGAGCGCCGGGTGGTCCCCCCCGCCATCACCGAGGAGCTGCGCCAGGCAGAGGTGGCGCGGGCCGATCCCGACCTCGCCTCGGTCGTGGCCTCCAGCAGGCCCAGCATCGATCGGGTACAGGACGCGGTCTTTGATGCTCAGGGCAGGATCATGGTCGAGGTGAGCCGCCTGCTGGGGCAGCCGGACTGGGTCACGATCGAGGCCGAGGAGGGCGAGGCCCTGGAGATGGAGACCTCCCGTCACTGATCGGGAGCTGACCTCCCCACCCTGACCGGGCCGCCGGCCGCCACCTCCTCATCCAGGGCGAAATTCCTCGCCAACTCGATGATCCGCGCCTGATCGCGCCGCGCCCGGCGGCTTCTGGAGGTCTCGGTGTGACGCGGGCGGACCGGCAGGTGGGCCTGGTCCGCCAGCCGCTCCGCCTCGCGGGCCTGGCGCGTCTGGTTCAGCCGCTCCCAATCCAGAACCGCCGCCTCCACCATGGTCACCTTGGCCTCCGGGGCGCCATCACCGTCGCCGCCGGCAAGCTGAGCCTCCAGCCGAGCCATCCGGGTGGGGGGCAGGCGGGTGCGAGCGATGGCCAAAACCTGATCGATGCGGGCGCTGCGCTGTCGCTCCTGCCGGGTCGCGCTCTCGCGCTCGACCTCATGAGCGCGGGCCTCGCGCAGCTCGCGCTGGGCTTCGCCGAGCAGCTCCCGGTAGCGGTCGGCCAGCCCGGCGTGGTCGCCGGTGGCGGCTGTCGCGGCCAGCTCCTCGCCGCGCTGCAACAGCCGCTGCACCGCCTCCTCGGCCCCAGCCTGCTGCAACTGGGGCAGTATGAAGACGCCGAACTTGCGGTCTACCTCCACGTACACCTGGCGAACCTCCGGAGAGAGTTCGGGGTGCTCGGGAACCGTGAGTGGGCTACGGGACATTCGGAATTGGACCTCCAGAGACTCGGATCAAGAAACTGAGCTGGGAGCGGCCGCCCCGGCGCCGACACGCCCCATTTGGGCCAGCAGGCAGCCAACCCCTGCCGCCACCCCCCCCTCGGCGCGAAAGACGGAGGTGCCGGCCACCAGCACGGTGGCCCCCGCTTCCACGCACGCGGCGGCATTGCTCGCATCCACCCCGCCATCCACTTCCAGCTCGCAGGACAGGCCGCGGGTGTCGATCATGCTGCGCAACTCCACAAGCTTAGCGATTGCCCCCGGCTGGAACCTCTGACCGCCGAAGCCGGGGTCCACCGACATCACCAGCGCCAGGTCGACCTCGTCCAGGATCTGGGTCAGGAACTGCACGGGAGTGGCGGGGTTGATGCCGACCCCGGGGCGCGCTCCCTGCAGCCGGATCGCGCCGACGGTGCGGTGGAGCTGCCGGCAGGCCTCGTAGTGGACGGTGATCAGCCCGACTCCCGCCGCCACGAAGGCCGGGATGATGGCATCCGGCTCCTCGACCATAAGGTGGGCCTCCAGCAGGAGTCCGCAGCTGCGGCGGCAGGCGGCGGCGATCTCCGGTCCCAGGGTGAGATTGGGCACGAAGTGGTTGTCCATCACATCGATGTGAATCCGATCCGCACCGGCGCGCTCGCAGGCCGCGACCTCCTCGCCGAGCCGGGTGAAGTCGGCGGCCAGGATCGACGGCGCGAGTTCAGCCGACATGGGGCTTCGTCAGCGATCCGGCCGCCGCCCGGTCGCACCAGACCTCGCATCCGGGAGCTCGGAGAGCGACCAGTTGGGCGGGCAGGCGCACTGGATCGTAGGCTCCCTCCAGCACCTCCGCCAGGACCGCGGCCTTCGCCTCGCCCTCGACCAGGAAGCGCACCCGGGCCGCCGCACGCAGCACGCTCGGGCCCAGACTGAGGCGGCGCTGCCCGGAGGGGTGGGTGGTGGCCAGCGCCAATTTCTCCTCGGGATACGCCCGACCGGGGAACAGCGACGCGGTGTGCCCGTCGGGGCCCATCCCCAGCCCCACCCAGTCGATCCGAAGTCGACCGTCCACAGTTGGCACCAGCCCGAGGAGCCTGGCCTCGAAGCGCGCGACGACAATCTCCGGCCCGATCCCCTCCTCCACCTCCCAACCGACCAGCATCGGCGTGGGCCCGGAGATCCGGGACACCAAGGCAGCCCTGATCATCCCCTCGTTGGAGTCGGGGTCGGTGACCGGGACCATGCGCTCGTCACCCGGAACCAGCACCACCCGGGCCCAATCTATCCCAGGAAGCTCCGCCAGGACCTCCAGGGCGGCCCGCGGTGTCGTGCCGCCCGGCAGCGCCACCACCGCCTCACCGCGAGCCGTCACCGCCTGCTGGATCTCCACCGCCATCGTGTGAGCGGCGAACTCGGCCAGCTCCTTGGGCCCGTCCAGAGGTCTCACCAGGGGGTCGTGGAGGTCTTGAGTCATCGCCAAATCAGCCACCTGCCCACGGCGTCGAGCCGCCGCAAGGCCCCCGCCCGGTGGGCGGCCGCCAGCCGCGGTCGGCGCCGACCCGCACGGGTCATCTGGCCATGGCCTCCGTGGCCTTGGCCACGATCGCGTCCACGGTCAGGCCCAGGTGCCGGTAGACGTCCTCGTAGGGGGCGGAGGCGCCGAAACGGTCCACCCCCACCACACCGCCACGCTCGCCCACCAGCACCCGCCAGGGCTCGCTCACGCCGGCCTCCACCGCCACCCTGGCGGTGACCCCGGCGGGAAGCACCTGCTCCCGGTACGCCGGCTCCTGCTCGTGGAACAGCTCCAACGACGGCATGCTGACCAGCCGGGTGGGGACTCCGTCCCGCTGCAGGGCACCCCTGGCTTCCGCGCAGAGGCTGAGTTCGGAGCCGGTCCCGATCAGGATCACCCGGGGCTCGCCTCCCGCCGCCTCCTGGAGCACGTACCCGCCGCGGGACACCCCCGCCTCCGCCAGCGCCGCGGTGCCCTCCAAAACCGGCACGTTCTGGCGGCACAGGACCAGGGCCGTGGGAGCCTGGTTGCGCTCCAGGGCGACCGCCCAGGCCCAGCTGGACTCGTTGGCGTCGCCGGGGCGCAGCACCACCAGGTTGGGCATCACCCGCAGCGACGCCAGCTGCTCCACGGGCTGGTGGGTCGGCCCGTCCTCGCCGAGGCCGACGCTGTCGTGGGTGTAGACCCAGACCACGGGCAGATGGGACAGGGCGGAGAGCCGGACCGACGGACGCTGGTAGTCGGAGAAGGTGAAGAACGTGGCGCTGTACGGACGCAGGCCGCCGTGCGCGGCCATCCCGTTGCAGGCGGCGCCCATCGCGTGCTCGCGCACGCCGAAGTGCAGGTTCCGCCCCTCTCCGGTCTGGCCGTCAAAGTCGCCCTGCCCCTCCAGACCAGTCTTGGTGGACTCCGAGAGGTCGGCGTCGCCACCCAGGATCCAGGGGATCCTCTCCGCGAGCGCATTCAGGGCCCGGCCGGCGGATGCCCGCGTGGCGATGTCCTTGTCCCCCACCTGCCAGCGCGGCAGGGCCGACCGCCACCCCTGGGGCAGTTCCCCGGACTGGGCCATCCGCCACTCCTTCGCGAGCTCGGGGTTGGCCTCCGCCCACCCGGCGAATGCCTCGCGCCAGGCGGCGCTCAGCCGGGCGCCTTGCTCGACCGCCCGGCCGAAGTGTTCGGCGGCCTGTGCCGGGACGTAGAAGAAGCGCTCCGGATCCCACCCGTAGGCGCGCTTGGCGGCCGCCACCTCCTCCGGCCCGAGCGGGGAGCCGTGCGCGGCGTTGGTGTCCTGCTTGTGGGGCGCACCGTAGCCGATGTGGGTTCGCACCGCGATCAGCGAGGGCCTGGTCTCGTCGGCTACCGCGGCCGCGATCGCCGCCTCGATGCCGGCCAGGTCGAGATTGCCGTCCTCCACCCGCTGCACCTGCCATCCGTAGGCCCGGAACCGCTCCGGGACGTCCTCGGAGAAGGACAGAGAGGTGGGGCCGTCGAGCGAGACGTGGTTGTCGTCGTAGAGACAGACCAGCTTGCCCAGACCCAGATGGCCGGCGAGGGAGGCCGCCTCGGAGGAGACCCCTTCCATCAGGTCGCCATCGCCGCAGAGGACAAAGGTGCGATGGTTGACGATCTCATGGCCGGGCCGGTTGTAGCGGTGCGCCAGGGCCCGCTCCGCGATGGCCATCCCCACCGAGTTGCCAAAGCCCTGGCCCAGGGGACCGGTGGTGACCTCGACTCCGGGGGTCAGCCCGCGCTCGGGATGCCCAGGGGTGATCGAGCCCCAGGTTCTGAACCTCTGCAGATCCTCCATCGACACCCCGTAACCGGTCAGGTGGAGCAGCGCGTAGAGCAGCATCGAACCGTGACCGGCGGAGAGGATGAAGCGATCCCGGTCCGCCCAGCCGGGGTCGTGGGGATCGTGGCGCAGGAACTTGGTCCAGAGCACATAGGCCATCGGAGCCGCGCCCATCGGCAGGCCGGGATGGCCCGAGTTGGCCTTCTGCACGGCGTCGATCGCCAGGCAGCGGATGGTGTTGATGCAGAGGTTGTCGAGCTCGCTGCCGGCCTGCGGCAGCACCTCAACCGAATCGGTCATCTTCATCCACCTCCGCTGCGACTCGACTGCCCTTGGCCCCATGCTCTCATGACCGGGCGCCCGGCGGCCCGAGATCAGTTCGCCGCTACCGGTTCGAGGGCGCCGGTCTCCACCGGACCCCCCGCGGACATCCACTCGCTGAGCCCACCCACCAGGGCCGCCGCGGGCAGCCCCTGCTCCCGCAGGAACTTGGCCGCCCGGAAGCTCCTGGACCCGGCCGAGCAGTAGACCACGATGGGCCCTGAGCGGGGCAGCTCGCGCCATCTCCGGCCCAGCTCGCTGATGGGGATCCACAGTGAACCAGGAATCCGGCCGGCCTCGCGCTCCTGGCGCTCTCTCACATCGAGCAGGACGGCTCCGGCGGCCAACCACTCGAGGGCTGCCTCCCGCTCCACCTCTATGGGCAAGACCAACGCCATGCCGGGATTATCGGGGAACGACGGGCCGCCCAGATGAGCAGGCCGGCCCAACCGGCGCCGCCCCGGCCGGCCGAGTCCCGGCTCAGACCGCGGCCAGGGCGTCGAGCACCACGGCGTTGCCCGGCCGCCAACTCCGGGGGCTGGCGAGAGCGGCGCGCCGGCACGCGTCCGACAGCCGGCCGAGCTCGGTCACCGGCAAGGGGATGATCGCGGGCGACAACCTGGCCGCGGCCGCGGCGTTGGCGGCCTGCTCGGCCCCTCGCAGCGTGTCCGACTCGGGGATCACCGCGACCGCATGGCGGCCGTGGGCCAGGACCTCCGCCAGGGTGCTGCGGCCGGCCCGGGCGATCACCAGCTCCGCCTGGGCCAGGGAGGGCAGGCAGGCGGCAGGGTCTGATGCGAACGCGAGGTGGGGGAACTCAGGCTCGGCCGGCCCGGGGCCGGCCCCGGCGAACACCAGGCACATGGGGAGGACGCCGCGACCGACCGCCCTCTCCAGGGCTGCCAGGATGGCCCGGTCGGAGGCCTGGAGACGGCTGTCGCCGCGGCTCCCGCCACCCAGGACGGCGACCACCGGAGGCGCCGGTCCCCGCCCCTGAAGGAGGCGGCCGGACGGGACCTCAAGGCGGACGAGGCTGGGAATGCGCAGCACCGGCACCTCACCGATCCGGTCGCGTACCCAACCTCGGCGCAGCTCGCTGACCAGGATCAGGCCGGAGCTTCCATGCAGCGCCTCCTGGAGGAGCCGCGCCCCCCGGCTGTGGGCGGGGTTGCGCAGGTCATGCAGGTTGGCCATCGCCACCAGCCGGGCCGGTGACAGCGCCCGCAACAGCGGCAGCAGCAGCGGGTAGCCGTCCACCACCACGGCGGCGGGACGCGACCGCCGCAGCGCCACCAGCAGCCGCTGCACCCCGGGCGAATCGATCAAGGTCTGCTGGGGGTCTTCGCCCCGCCCCAGCTCGAACCCGTGCACGGGCCGGCGGAGGAGCCGCCGCGCCAGGGGCGCGGCCGCGGGCGTGGTGTAGAACCGGGTGGGAGCGCGGGCGCCCGCCGCCGTGAGGATGGTGGTGAGGCTGACAGCCTCGGTCAGCCTTCCCAGTCCCGGCTCCGCCCGGGCCATCACCCAGGTGGGCCCGTCGAGCAGCGCCTCCAGGTGGTTCCCGGCCGGCACCGCTCAGCCCCCCCGAGCCGGGTCCGGCGCCGGCGTGCCGGGGCCGCGGGTGAGCAGCCGCGCCGGGAGGAGCGAGCAGACCGCATTCGAGTCTGGCATCCCGTGATCGTCCCAGGCCGGAGCCCGGGCGCGCCGGCTGCCGGCCCGCCCGCGCAGGCGCGAGGTTGACATCGGCCTGCCCGCGGTGGCTACGCTTGACCCGGGCCGCGCTCTGCGACGGCCGCAGCAATCGCCAATCTGGAGGGCGCAGGTCGATGACCAACAGCGTCATGACAACACCGGCAGCCACGGTGGCGCCAGCCAACCCCTACATAACCGCTCAGCGGCAGTTCGACCAGGCCGCCTCGCTCTTGGAGCTGGACCCGGGCATGCGGGCCGTCCTGCGGGAGGTGAGGCGGGAGTTCACCGTCAACTTCCCGGTGCGCATGGATGACGGCAGCATCCGCGTCTTCACCGGCTACCGGGTGCAGCACAACCTCACCCGCGGGCCCGCCAAGGGCGGCATCCGCTATCACCCCCAGGTCAGCCTGGACGAGGTCAAGGCGCTCTCCATGTGGATGACCTGGAAGTGCGCGGTGACCAACCTTCCCTACGGAGGGGCCAAAGGTGGGGTGATCTGCGACCCGTCGCAGCTCAGCCAGCAGGAGCTGGAGAATTTGACCCGCAGGTTTGCCAGCGAGATCTCCCTGCTGATCGGCCCGGAGAGTGACATCCCCGCCCCCGATGTCAACACCAACCAGCAGACCATGGCCTGGATCATGGACACGATCTCGATGGAGAAGGGATACTCGGTGCCCGCCACCGTGACCGGCAAGCCGCTCTCCATCGGGGGGTCCGAGGGCCGCCCGGCCGCCACCGGCCGCGGCGTCATGGTGGTCACCGTGGAGGCCTGCCGCCGGCTGGGCTGGAGCCCGGAGGAGTGCAGCGTGGCGATCCAGGGCTTCGGGAACGTGGGCAGCGTGAGCGCGGAGCTGCTCGACGCCGAGGGCTTCAAGGTGGTTGCCGTCTCCGACGTCTTCGGGGGAATCTACAATCCCGCTGGGCTCGATGTGCCAGCGCTCCTGCAACATCAGGCCAGGACCGGCCGGGTGGGAGGCTTTGCGGGCGCCTCGCAGGAGATCTCCAACGCGGCTTTGCTGGAGCTGCCCGTCACGATTCTGGTGCCGGCCGCGCTTGAGAACCAGTTCAGCCTGGAGAACGCGGCGCGGGTTCAGGCCAAATTGGTGGTGGAGGCGGCCAACGGGCCCACCACCCCCGAGGCCGACGACATCTTCCACCAGCGAGGCGTGGTGGTCGTCCCCGACATCCTCGCCAACGCCGGCGGCGTCACCGTCTCCTACTTCGAGTGGGTGCAGGACCTCCAGTCCTTCTTCTGGGAGGAAAAGGAGATCAACGCCCGGCTCACCAGGATCATGGAGCGCGCCTACCAGCAGGTCGACGACCTGGCGCGGGAGCACCAGACGACCCTGCGCATGGGAGCCTATTGCCTCGCGGTCAAGCGGGTCGCCGACGCCACCGCCGTCCGGGGCATCTACCCATAGCCAAGGGGCCTCCAGCGGCCTGAGCGGCGTCAGCTCGGACAGTCCGCCCGCGAGGAGTGCCAGGCGGGGGCGGTCGCGCCGGTAGCCATCAGCACATTGCTGGAGGTGGCGAAGACGCACCTCCAGCCAGGGGTCCTCAGCAGCAGGGTGGTCAGGGGCGCTCCGCGCGGCTGCCAGACCAGGTTCACCCCGTGCTCGCGCAGCACGGCCAGACTGCCGGCGCCGCCACTCACCGCGGTCAGATAGTCCGACATGACCTGCCGGCCCATCAGCACCACCTCGCCGAAGATGAACACCCGGTCCGGCGCGCAGGAGCGCCCGAGCGGGGTCCGGTGGTCGATCCGATACAGCAGCCAGCCCGAGCTGCCATAGGGCGCGAAGACCCTGGCCACCGGTCCCTGGCAGATGACCCGACCGATGGCGACCGGGTAGGCCGAGCCGGTCAGGTCGTTCTCGGGGCTGTGCAGCTGGTCGAGCATGCGAGCCCCGGCCGCCAGCGCCACGATCAGCAGGACACTGGCCACGAACCAGGCCGGTGCCGGCCGGCGCCGGACCGGAGCGACCCTCCGGGCCTGCCCCAAGTGGGACAGGAAACCCTGGACTCCGTCGGCCCACAGCGGCAGCACCAGCACGGCGAAGATGGGGATGTCGCGCACCGCGTAGAGCATCAGGACCGTCCCCGCAGCCGCCAGCAGGAGGTCGGAGAGCCGGGTGCGGCCGGCCCAGCGGGCGGTGAGCAGGGTCGTCAGCAACAAGAACAGGGTGGGAAGGGTGGCGACGGAGTGGAAGTCGGGCGGCTGCCACTCATTCAGGCTCGCCTGGGCAACATGGCTCAAGAGCAGCTTGGCGGGATACAGGTAGATGCCGGTTCCGTTGGGATTGAGCATCGGCGCCAGCGCGGCCACTCCCCAGGCCAGCAGCAGCTCCCGGCAGGCGGGATAGCCGATGGCCAGCGGGCGGCGCAGGTAGGTCTCCAGCCACTCCCCCACCAGGAACACCGCCACCACCCCCAGGCCGACCAGAAAGCCACCGTGCAGGTTGCCCCAGACCACGAACAGCGGCACCAGGGCCGCCAGCAACCGGCGTCGCGGTCGGCGCCGGTAGGCGTCGAGCAGGGTCAGCAGGATCCCCAGCAGCCCAAACGAGAACATCTGCGGGCTGGGGCCCCAGATCTGGAGCCCGCTGATCAGAACCAGAGCCGCTCCCACGGCCAGCACCCATCGGGACTGGCCGGCGCGATCCGCCCGGATCACCCCCAGGAAGAACCCCACCCAGGTCGCCACCGCGAAGGTCAGGACCACCGCGGTCATCCCCAGATGGGTGTAGAGCCAGGCGTCAATCACCTCGGAGGCCCACTCCTGACTGATGAACGGGTGCGTGGAGGCGGTGAATGTGAAGTAGTTGTGGAGCGGCACCGAGCCCCGAGCCAGAATCTCCAGCCCGATGCGGGCGGTCCACCAGAAGTCCGGATCGAACTGCGGGGTCGTGAAGGCGGCCAGGCCCAGGATCAGGACCGCGACGAAGAAGATGGTGGGAGGGTCCCAGCGCCACGCCGCGCGTGGTGATGCCGGGGTGGGGGTCTCCTGCATGGCTCGTGGGCCAGTCTAGGGGAGGAGTGGGTGATGCCCGAGCTGGACGCTGCTACAGGGCAGCACCGCTACGGTAACGTCAGCCCGTGACTACGGCGGGCCGCCTGGGCCCGGGAAATCCGCACGGGGCCGGCGCCGCATGGACGCTGAGGCCGCAAGCCGACGGCGACGGTGTGGCAGCCCGGGCGACGTGCCGTCGCCCCGGCCTGGAGCCGATCACGCGCTGAAATCGGTTCCGGCCCACCTGCTTCACTCGCCGCCCACCACTCTCGGCGATCCGGGAGCAGATGTCGCAACCGTGGTGACCGGCGTGCGTGTGGCCCGGTCTCACCGGTCCCGGCCGCAGATCAGGGGCTC
>JAKABA010000129.1 GCA_021802115.1 bacterium
TCTCCAAGGAGGTGCGGGACGCGATCGTCGGCGGAGTGGATGTCACGATCCCGGCGCTGGAGATCGGCTGCGGCCTGGGAGCCCTCAGCCAGGGGCTGCTGGAGGCCGGGGTCGAACTCACCGGGATGGAGGTGGATCCCAACTGCGTGGCCGCCCTGCGCCTGCTGCAGGCAGGTCACCCGAGCTTCCGCGTGATCCAGAAGGATGCCCTCTTGGTGGGCGCGAACGAACTGGGCCTGCCAGCCCCCTACCAGGTGGTGGCCAACCTCCCCTACCAGATCACGGGGGCCCTCCTGCCCCGGCTGCTGGAGTGGCGGCCCCAGCCCTCGCGGTGCCGCCTGTTGGTGCAGCGCGAGGTCGCCCGACGCCTCACTGCCGAGCTTGGGGACTGGTCCTTGGCCACCTTGACCCTGCGGCTGGTGGCGACCGTGACCCTGGAATTCGATGTCGACCCTGCCAGCTTCTGGCCCTCGCCTCGGGTCTGGAGCTCCCTGATCGAGCTGCGGCCCCGCCCCGGCGCTCGGCCCGAGCTCCTACCGCCCCTGATCGGGCTCGCCCGCCCCATCTTCCAGATGCGCCGCAAGCAGGTTCACCACGGGCTGACCAGGGCTCTGGGAGGTGACGCCAACCGCGCGGCGGCGGCGCTCGCCGCAGCCGGCATCGAGCCCACCCGAAGGCCGGGAAGCCTGGGGCTGGAGGAGTGGGAGCGGCTTCTCCAGGAGCTCGGACCCCTGCAGCCCGGATGATATATTCGCCCCCATGACGGCTGTGAGCCAGCAGGTCAGCGAGGCTCCGCCGCCAGCTTCCCCCGGGACGTCGGGTTTCCGGGAGACCCTGCGCAACCGCGACTTCCGGCTGCTCTGGGGAGCTCAGGTGGCCGCCCAGCTGGGCGACAAGTTCTTCGCCTTCTCCCTGCTGCTCTCCATCTACTCCCTCACCCATCTCTACCTGAGCGACGCGGCCCTGCTGCTGGCGTACACGATCCCGGCGGTCTTCCTGTCGGTTCCCGCCGGCATCTTCGCGGACCGCTACGACAAGAAGACCCTCATGATCTGGACCAACCTCAGCCGCGGAGTGATGGTGCTCGGGGTGCCGGCGCTCGAGCTGACGGGAGTGGCCCAGCACCAGGTGCTGCCGCTGTACGCGATCACGCTGGTGTTCGCCGGGGTGGGTCAGCTCTTCGCACCCGCCGAGGCAGCCAGCATCCCCAGCCTGGTCAAGCGCAACCAGCTCTCGGCAGCGACCTCGCTGTTCACGGTCACGATCGTGCTGACGATCGTGGTCTCCGTTCCCCTGGCCTCGATCGCCCAGAGGCTCCTGGGCCTGGAGGGACCCTACTACTTTGGGGCCGCGCTCTTCATGCTGGCTTCGGGCGCGATCTGGCTGATCCGTCCCCGACTGGCGGTCGTCAAGCCCGACGGCGATCTCGTGCCGGAAGTCAGCGGTGGTTCGTTCCGGGAGGTGACCGAGGTGCTGGCGGTGATCCGCGACAGTGCCGTTTTGCCGTTCGCCTTCGGCATGCTGACCCTGGCGCTGGTGATCGTGTTCACGATCTTCGCGCTCTCAGCTGGCTACATGCAGCACGTACTCCTGCAGTCGCCGCAGAACAGCTACATCCTGCTCATTCCTGCCACCTTCGGAATGGTGCTGACCGGGATGTTGGTGAGCCGTCGCAACTCGAGCCAGCACGGGGTGGGGAGCGTGGTGCGGGGGTTGATCCTGGCTGGGGTCGCGATGCTGGTGTTGGGGGTCCTGCCCCCGGTCCTGGCGGGGTTGCGGTTGGACGCCACCCTGGTGCCCCTGGCGATCGTGCTGGCGGTCATCTTCGGAGCCGGCCTGGGATCGGTCTTGATCCCCTGTCTGGTGCTGATTCAGGAGGGGACCGAGGAGTCCACCAGGGGCCGGATCTTCGGCGGGGCGTTCCTGGTGATCAACCTGGCGATCGCGCTGCCGTTGCTGGTCGCCGGGGCGGTCGCTGACGTGGTCGGTGCCAGCGACGTCATCGCCTTCATGGGGGTCTGCCTGCTGGCGACCGGGCTGGTGGCCGGGGTGAGGGCGTGGGGGCGCAGCTGAGTGGTCGCACTCGCGGTTACAGATCGGTTGCGAGTTGTGGCGGTTCGCCAGCAGCCGGTGCTGCCGAGGCTCAGGGCCAGTTCAATGGCCGCATGCGCGCCGTAGTCAGCTGTGAGGGGTGCGGGCACCGTCAGGAGGTGGCCCGAGACATCCTCGCCCCCAGCACCTTCCACATCATCTGCCATCGTTGCGAGCGCAGCTTGGTGGTGAGCGTCACCGAGGCTGACCTCCGCACCGCCGCCGCCATGCAGCGCTCCCGACCGCGAACCCCGATCAGCTGAGTTCAGACCGCCCAGCGGGAGAGACCCTGGGGAATCTCCTCGCGACTCTCCGCCGCCTTGCCGATCGCGAGCTCATCGGTGTCGAAGGCCAGCGGGAGCTGGCGAGCCAGCGGCAATAGCCGCCCGTCCTTCGCCCGCCGGCTGAGGCGGGCCCGCCGGTCCGGATCCTCAGCGGAGCACCGCACGCTGCAGTACTTGGCGGTCTGCTTCTTGACCAGATTGGAGCAGCCGGAGCGGGCGCAGATCCGCAGGACTGGCAGGGCACGTCGGGGGCGGGGCACGGGGGCCATCTTAGAACCTCCTTGGGGGGGGCTGTCAATGGCGAAAACTCCCAATAAAATATGGCAATTCGCCCAAGGGCGCCGGGTTCCGGTTGTGCCCCGTTTCCCCACGTCGGGGTGTGGACAACTTGGGCTCCGCGCCGCCTCGGAGGCCTCCGGCGCCGGCCGACGGCCGGGGGAGCGACCCCTGCTCCTGCCCCCGTCGAACACTCCATGGTCGCTTCCCTCGGGGTTCGATCCGGGTGCCCGCGGGGTGCCCTCCCCTGGGACGATGGGGTGCAGGCGGAAGTAGGCAACCGAGCGGCCGGGGCGCCGCCAACGTGGTGGACCAACCGATGCTGTCTCCAGATGGCGGGTGGCGCAGGCCGTGGCCGTGCCGACCGCCTCCGCTGGTCGCATCGCCATCCGTCCGCTTCTCCGGGCGCACGGGCCCGTTGGTGGGCGCACCAGGAGTCGAACCTGGGGCCTCTACCGTGTCAGGGTAGCGCTCTAACCACCTGAGCTATGCGCCCTCCGGGTGGTCGGATTATAGTCGGCGGGCCAGGCGGCGAATTCCACCTCCGGCTCCCCCTACAATCCTTTGGAGATGAGTGCCGCCGCCATCGATCTCGACACCCTGCGCCACAGCGCCGCCCACCTCATGGCGGCCGCCGTGCTGGAGCTGTACCCCGGGGCGGAGTACGGGATCGGGCCCGCCATCGAGGATGGGTTCTACTACGACTTCCTGCTTCCCGGAGGGGCCCACTTCACCGAGGAGGATCTGCCGCGGATCGAGGCCAAGATGCGCGAGATCCAGGGCCGGCACACGCCCTACGAGCGCAGCGAGCTCGGCCGCGACCAGGCGCTCGAGGAGTTCCGCCGTCTTCACCAGCGCTTCAAGGTCGAGCTGATCGAACGGATCCCGCCGGACGAGGTCATCAGCTGCTACCGCACCGGCGACTTCTTCGATCTCTGCCGGGGCCCGCATGTCCCCGACGCGAGCGCGATCCCCGCCTTCGCCCTGCTCCATCCGGCGGGCGCCTACTGGCACGGCGACGAGAGCCAGCCGATGCTCCAGCGCATCTACGGGACCGCCTGGGGCAGCCAGGAGGAGTTGGACCAGTACCTGGAACGGCTGGAGATGGCGCGCCAGCGCGATCACCGTCGGCTCGGGCGCGAGCTGGACCTCTTCTCCCTCTCGGAGGAGCTCGGGGGAGGGCTGGTGCTCTGGCACCCCAACGGCGCCACCGTCCGCACTGTGATCGAGGACTACTGGCGCCAGGAGCATCGCCGCCGCGGCTACAAGTTGGTCTACACCCCCCACATCGCCCGGGAGCACCTCTGGGAGGTCAGTGGGCACCTGGGCTACTTCGCTGATGAGATGTACGGGCCGATGGAGGTGGAGGGCGACCGCTACCGGATCAAGCCCATGAGCTGCCCCTTCCACATCATGATCTACCGTTCCCGGCAGCGCAGCTATCGGGAGCTCCCGCTGCGGCTGGCCGAGCTGGCCGCCGTCTACCGCTTCCAGCGCAGCGGGACGCTGCATGGGCTGCTGCGGGTGAGGGGGCTGACCCAGGATGACGCCCACATCTTCTGCACCGAGGAGCAGGCCGAGCGCGAGGTCGCCGGAGTGCTCGATCTGGTGCGCGTGATGATGGCGCGGTTCGGCTTCCAGGAGGTCGAGGTGGACCTCAGCACCAGACCGGCCAAGGCGGCTGGGGAAGACCGGATGTGGGAGCTGGCCGAGGCGGCCCTCGCCCGGGCGGTCGAGGGGCGGGGGATGGAGTTCAAGGTCAACCCGGGGGAGGGCGCCTTCTACGGGCCGAAGGTGGACGTCCACATCCGCGATGCCATGGGCCGGCGCTGGCAGTGCGCCACGGTCCAGTTCGACTTCAATGAGCCCGAGCGATTCGAGTTGGAGTACGTGGGCGACGATGGCGCCACCCACCGGCCGATCATGGTCCACCGCACCCTGCTGGGCTCGATGGAGCGGTTCTTCGGAGTCTTGCTGGAACACTACGCCGGGGCCCTGCCGACCTGGTTGAGCCCGGTGCAGGTGCAGCTGGTCCCGGTCAGCGACGATCAGCTGGACTACTCGCATCAGTGGGTGGCCGATCTGGAGGATGCCGGCTTTCGAGCCGAGGTCTACGATCGCCCGGGACGCCAGCTGCCGGCCAAGATACGGGACGGGCAGCTGGCCAAGATCCCCTACCTGGCGGTGGTGGGCCGACGCGAGGTGGAGGCTCATACCGTGCACCTGCGCGACACGAGGTCGGGTGAGCAGGTGGCGTTGAACCGGGACCAGCTGTTGGCCCGGCTGCGGCAGGAGACCATCCCATCCTGACGACCGCAGTCGGAGGTAGGGGCCGAGGGCTCCGGCGTGGTAGCATCGGCAACTCAAACTCATCTGCAAGGAGGGCGCGTCCATAGCGTTTCGCGAGCTGCGCATCAACGACCAGATCCGGGTACCCTCGGTCAGGCTTTTCGACGACACCACCGACGAGGCGATCGGCATAGTGACCTTGGCGGAGGCTCAGGCGCTGGCCCAGGAGCGGGGGCTCGATCTGGTCGAGGTCGCCCCCCAGGCGCAGCCGCCGGTGTGTCGCCTGATGGATTACGGACGCTTCAAGTTCGAGGCGTTGAAGCGGGAGAAGGAGGCGCGCCGGGAGCACAATGCCGTCCGGCTCAAGGAGATGAAGCTCCGGCCCAAGATCAGTGAGCACGACTTCCAGACCAAGTACGGGTACGTGCGCCACTTCCTGGAGGAGGGCGACAAGGTCAAACTCACTATCATGTTCCGTGGCCGCGAATTGGTGCACCAGGAAATCGGCCGGGCGCTGCTGCAGCGGCTGGCGGAGAACGTCAAGGAAGTGGCCACTGTGGAGCGCCAGCCCCTGCTCGAGGGGCGCAACATGATCATGATTCTGAACCCGCTTCCCAAGAAGGCGGTCAGAGGAGAAGCCAAGGAAGATGCCCAAGATTCGAAGCCATAAGGGAACTCAGAAGCGGTTCCGCCTGTCCGGGACCGGCAAGCTCCTGCGCCGGGGCGCCTTCCAATCGCATCTGCTCGAGCACAAGTCGGCCAAGCGCAAGCGGGGTTATGCCAAGACACAGGTTGTCACCACCGGCGACGCCAAGTCGATCCGGCGCGATGCGCCGTACCTGGGGAGCTGAGTCATGGCCCGAGTCAAGCGCGGCGTCACCGCGCGCAAGCGCCACAAGCGAGTCTTGGAGCTGGCCTCCGGACTCACGGGAACCCACAACCGGCTGTTTCGACCCGCCAACGAAGCGGTCATGCACTCGCTGGCGTATCAGTACCGTGACCGCCGCAAGCGCAAGGGAGACTTCCGCCGGCTCTGGATCGCCCGCATCAACGCGGCCTCCCGCCAGGCGGGGATTCCCTACAGTCGTTTCATCGCCGCTCTGGACCAGGCGGGGGTGGAGATCTCTCGCAAGCAGCTGGCCGAGCTGGCGGCCCGCGACCCGGACGCCTTTGCCAGCCTGATCTCGGTGGCCCGGGAGAAAGTCGCTACCAAGTGACCGGTGACGACCTCCAGGCGCTCGCCGCGACGGCCCTGGAGGAGATCGCCGGGGCCGCTGATCCGGACCAGTTGGAAGAGGTGCGGCGGCGCTACCTGGCGCGCCACGGGGGCTCGATCGCGGCTGCGGCGGACCGCCTGGCCGAGGTCAGGGGCGAAGAGCGGGCGGCCCTGGGACGGGCCTTCAACGCCGCCAAGCGTGCGGTCACCGAGGCGCTGGAGCAGCGGGAGGCGGAACTCCAAGCCTCGCTCTGGGATCGGGAGCTGGCTGAAGAGCGGATGGACTTGTCCCACCCGCTGCACCCGCTGCAGCGAGGCCACCAGCATCCGGTGGCCCGCACGGTGCGAGAGATCGAGGACATCTTCACCGGCCTCGGATATACCGCGGTGGCCGGGCCTGAGATCGAGGACGACCTGCACAACTTCCAGCTGCTGAACATGCCCGAGGAGCATCCGGCTCGCGACGGCCATGACACCTTTTACCTGGGCGGCTCCGCCCAGGGCTGGCTCTACCGCACCCACACCTCGCCGATGCAGATCCGCACCATGCTGGCCGGCAAGCCTCCCTTCCGCATCATCGTGCCTGGCAAGGTCGCCCGCCGCGACAACCCGGACCCCACTCACAACCCGGTCTTTCATCAGGTGGAGGGGCTCTGCGTGGATGAGGGCGTGACGGTCGCGGACCTGAAGGGGACGCTTGAATACGTCCTGGGGCAGCTCTTCGGCCAGGACCGCCGGGTGAGGCTGCGGGCCAGCTTCTTCCCGTACACCGAGCCGTCGCTGGAGGCGGACGTCGCCTGCGGCATCTGCGCCGGAGAGGGCTGTCGCAGCTGCCTCAACAAGGGCTGGATCGAGATCCTGGGGTCGGGAATGGTCCACCCTTCGGTTTTGGCCGCCGTCGGCGTCGATCCGGCCCGCTACAGCGGCTTCGCGTTCGGGATGGGGCCCGACCGCATCACCGCCCTTCGCTACGGGATCCGCGACGTTCGCGAGCTCTACGAGAACGACCTGCGCCTGCTGGAGGGGTTCTGAGTTGCGGGTCAGCCACGAGTGGCTCGGGTCGATGGTGGACCTGGAGGGAGTCTCCCCCAAAGAGGTGGAGCGGCTGCTCACCATCAGCGGTACCGAGGTTGAGCGGGTGACCAGGTTCGCGGCCGGGCTGGAGCCGCTGGTACTCGGAGAGGTGGTCGAGTTCAAGCGCCTGGATGGCAGCGACCATCTCTTCCTCGCCCAGGTCAGGGGCTCTGAGCCGGAGCCGGTGGAGGTGGTCTGCGGGGCACCCAACCTCTTTGTGGGAGCGCTCGTCCCCTGGGCTAGGCCCGGAACCCGGCTCCCGTCGGGGCTGGAGATCGGGCGCCGTCGCATTCGGGGAGTTCAGAGCGAGGGCATGCTCTGCGCCCCCGACGAGTTGGGGCTGGGGGCCGATCACGATGGGGTCTTCACTCTCCGCCCCGGAGAGGGCGAGCCCGGCCAGCCCCTGAGGGAGCTCTTTCCCGAGGACACCGTGTACGAGTTGGAGATCCTCAGCAACCGGGGGGACTGCCTCTCCCACCTGGGGGTCGCGACCGAGCTGGCGGCGATGCTCGACCGCCCCGTCCACCCTGGCGACATGACGCCGGTCGATGCCACCGGGGAGCCGATCGCTCAGAGCGTCGAGGTCCGCATCGCGGTGAGGGAGCTCTGCCCGATCTACACGGCCTGCGCCTTCACCGCGATCCCGCAGCTGCCCGCCCCCCTTGAGGTGCGGCGTCGGCTCATGGCGGTGGGACAGCGGTCGCTCGGGGTGGTGGTCGATCTGGCCAATTACGTGATGCTGGACGTAGGCCAGCCGCTCCACACGTTCGACCTCGACCGCATCCAGGGTGAGGACGGCCGGGTGGTGATCGAGGTGAGGCCGGGCCGGCAGCGCGAGACCATGCTGGGCCTCGATCAGCAGGAGCGGTCGCTGGCGCCGTCAGATCTGGTCATCGCCGCCAACGGGAAGGCGGCTGCGATCGCCGGCCTGCTGGGCTCCTGGGACTCGTCCGTGACCCCGAAGACCACCCAGCTTCTCCTGGAGTCCGCCAACTTTCAGTGGACCTCGATCAGGGGGACGTCGCGGCGGCTGGGACTGCGGACCGAGGCCTCCGCCCGCTTTGAGCGGTTCCTGTCTCCCCATCTGGTTCCCATGGGGACCAGGCGCTTCGCCCGGCTTCTCCACGACCATCTGGGGGTCTCGCCCCGCCCCGGGCTGCTCACCGCGGGCGAGCTGCCCCCTCCTGCCGAGCCGATTCGGATCTCCGCCTCGCGCATCTCTGCGCTGCTGGGCATGGAGGTCACGGCCGGGGAATCCAGGTCGGCTCTGGAGCGGCTGGGGTTTACCGTGGCGCTTGAGGGCGAGGATCTGGTCGCCTCCCCGCCAACTGTGCGCACGGATCTCAGCCAGCCCGTCGACCTGGTGGAGGAGGTGGGCCGGATCATCGGGTATGACCGGCTCCCCGCCACTCTTCCGGCTCTCCGGCGGCCGCCCGCCGGCCCCAGCGCGAACGCCACCCAGCGGCTGGCCGGGGAGATCCTGATGGGCGCCGGCTACACCGAGGCCATCACCCTCAGCCTCTTTGATCCCGGCCGTCCGAGGCCGGTCTCCGGGCTGGGGGACGGTGTTGAAGCCCAGCGGATCGCCAACCCGCTCTCCGGGGCGCTCGAGGGGCTGCGGGTATCGTTGCTGCCGGGGCTGCTCGGCAGCTGCCAGCTCAACCAGGCGCGGGGGGCCGAGCGGACGCGCTTATTCGAACAAGGTCGGGTCTTCTGGACCTCTGGGAAGGACGGCCGGCCGCAGGAGCCGGAGCTGCTGGCGGCGGTGGACCAGGGGGTCGATTTCCAGGCCTCAGATAGCGCCGCGGCTCTTCGCCATTTGCTCCGCGTCTGCCAGGCTCTGGGGGACCGGCTCAGCGCCGATTCCACCAAGTTCATGGCGGCCGTCCGACCCGGCTTCCATCCCGTCCGCTGCGCGGAGGTTGTGAGCCGGGGCGAGGTGCGGGGTGTGGTCGGAGAGCTGGACCCGAGGTCCTGCGCGGCGCTGGGGCTGCGCGGTCGGGTGGTCGCCTGTGAGCTGCGGGTGGACGGTTGGCTGCTGCCGGGCGGGCGGCCGGGATCTGGGCGGGAGCTCGCGCAGACCCCGCCGCTCATCATGGACCTGGCGGTGAGTGTTCCGGAGGAGGCCCCCCTCGGGGAGGCGGTGGCCGCCGTTGACGGCATCGGGCTGGCGGAGCTGGAGGCGGTCCGGGTGCTGGACGAGTACCGTGGCGCTCAACTCGCCAACGGCCTGAAGGGATGGACGTTCAGACTGGTCTTTCGCGACCCCAACCGGACTTTGACCAGCCAGCAGGGGGTGGATCTTCGTGACCGAGTGGCCAGGGTGCTGGCCGATGTCTCGGGAGCCAGGGTACGCTGACTTGCCGGTCTCCGTTCCAGGCGCTACTTCCCGGCGCCGCCAACGCATCTCCCGGGCCTTCTTCGGGCGACAGAGCCCGGAGGTGGCCCGCGATCTGCTCGGGTCCTGGCTGGTGCGTCGCCGCGAGCGCTTGGTCCAGGCGGTGCAGATCTGTGAGACCGAGGCCTACCTCGGTGAGGCCGACTCCGCTTCGCACGCCCGGATGGGACCGACCCCGCGCAACCAACCCATGTACGGCCCGCCAGGCTTCGCCTATGTCTACTTCATCTACGGGATGCACCACTGCCTCAACGTGGTCACCGGACCAGTCGGGCTGCCGCAGGCGGTGCTGATCCGGGGCGCCCGTCCCAGCGCGCAGCTGCTGGGGCGCCGGCTCGACGGTCCGGCGCGGATCTGCGCGGCCCTCGACATCGACCTGCGACACAACCGTCTGGACCTCTGTCGAGGTCGAGGTGGAGAGCTCTGGCTGGAGGTGGGAGAGAGGATCCCGGAGGTGGCGGTGCTGGTGGGGCCGAGGGTGGGGGTCAAGGACCAGTCACCGCTGAGGTTCCGGATCGCCGACTCCGTGGGGCCGAAGCGCTAAAAAGAAGAGCGGGCCCATCGGGCCCGCCCAATTGCTTGCCGGTGCTTAGGCACCGCGTCCAGCGGATAAGCCGGACTAGATTCGGATCGTCAGTCAGCCCTGCGCCGGGACCCGACAAACCTGGCGGTGGCGCGGCCACCGTCGAGAAACGGCCCCGGGGGGCTGATCACTCCGCCCGAGTCTGCCTCAGAAACGTCCAGACGGTTCTCATGTCGGTAACCTCCGTCTGAGTCCGGTAACCTGCCCTCACCATAACACTGCCCCAGTTCGGCGTGTCAAGACCCAGTTTCATGGGCCGGGTCCAGCAGTGCGAGGCACGTTCGGGAACGTCGGGTGGTGGCCGGAGCAAGTTTCATCGGCCCGGGTCTGGTACGTCAGCGGATGGCCAGGCGCATGGCGCCGGCAGAGCACGAGCTGGCCGTCTCCAAGCGTGACCGCAAGGCAATCGAACCCGCCCAGGACCGGGTTGCGCCTCCCGATCACAGGCGGATTTAGAGCACGCACGAATAGGTGAGGCAGGGAGCAGAGCAGGAGGGGTTGGGAGCAGGGCTACTGAGACCTGGCGGGCCTGCGGCCGCGGTGGACTTTGGTGGTCGCGGGGGACTGGCGGTGAGTACCAGGTGAGACTGGAGTTCCGACTACGGCAAGGGTGAGCTCTTGAAGTTCGGCAATCAGGGTCC
>JAKABA010000130.1 GCA_021802115.1 bacterium
CATCGACGAGTCCGAGGTGCTGACCCCCGCCGACGAGGAGAACCACGTCGACAAGTGGCAGTTCAAGGTCCCATTCGTGTGCGGAGCGCGCAACCTGGGCGAGGCGTTGCGACGAATTGCCGAGGGTGCCGCCATGATCCGCACCAAGGGTGAGGCCGGCACCGGCGATGTCGTGGAGGCGGTCCGCCACATGCGCGCCGTGAGCCAGGGCATCCGTCGCCTGCAGTCGCTCCGCGAGGACGAGCTGGCCAGCGCTGCCAAGGAGTTGGGAGCCTCGTTGGAGCTGGTTCGCGAGGTATCCCATCAGGGCAAGCTTCCCGTCGTGAACTTCTCCGCGGGAGGGATCGCGACCCCGGCGGACGCAGCCCTCATGATGCAGCTCGGCTGCGATGGCAACTTCGTCGGCAGTGGGATCTTCAAGAGCGGAGATCCCCTGCGCCGGGCCAAGGCGATCGTGCAGGCGACCACCTACTACGACAAGCCAGAGATCCTGGCCGAGGTGAGCGAGGACCTGGGCGAGCCGATGGTGGGGATCAGCACCTCCAGCCTGCGCCCCGAGGAGCTGCTGGCCGTGCGCGGGATCTGACGGCAACCTGCTCGAGCCGCCACTCATTTGACCAAGGCAGCGGTCGGCGTCCTGGCGCTGCAGGGGGACTTCCGGGAGCACGCCGCGACCCTGGAGCGCTGTGGCGCCCAGGTGACCAGGGTCCGGCTGCCCGAGGATCTCGACGGCCTGCAGGGGCTGGTGGTGCCCGGTGGAGAGAGCACCACCATTAGCCGGCTCCTCGTGAGCTCGGGGCTGGTGGAGCCGCTGCTGGAGGCGATCGAATCGGGGCTTGCCTGCCTGACCACGTGCGCGGGCACGATCCTGGCCGCCCGGGAGATCCGCGGCGGCATCCCTGACCAGGTGAGTCTGCACGTGCTCGATATAGCGGTCCGGCGCAACGCCTTCGGTCGGCAGCTCCAGTCCGCCGAGGTCGACCTGGAGATCCCCGCCCTGGGCCCTGAGCCGGTTCCGGTGGCGTTCATCCGAGCTCCAGCCATCGAGGAGGTCGGGGCGGGTGTGGAGGTCTTGGCGAGCTATCAGGACCGGATCGCCGCGGTCCGCCAGGGAGTCCACCTCGGGCTCACCTTCCACCCCGAGCTGTGCGGCGACACGCGACTGCACCAGCTGTTCCTCTCCGGCCTCTGAGGCTGCCTGCCCACCTACTGGTTCGGGCTGGGCACGCCAACCAGGCTAGGGCCGGCTCCAGCCGCTTGAACGGGAGGAGTTCAGGTTCAGCTCCGCGCCCTCGTGCTCCAGCAGCCAGCGCTTGCGGTCGAGGCCCCATCCGTACCCGACCAGGGCGCCATTGGATCCGACCACCCGATGGCAGGGCACGACGACGGACACGGGATTGCTTCCGATCGCCGCCCCGACCGCCCGGAAGGCGCCGGGCCGCCCTATCGCCGCCGCCACCTCTCCATAGGTGCGCGTGGTTCCCCAGGGGATCCCGAGCAGCGCCTCCCAGACCTGCTTCTGGAAGGTGGTGCCGCGGAGGTCAAGCGCGATGTCGAACGCCGACCGGCTGCCGTCGAAGTACTCCTCCAACTGGCGCGCCGCAGAACGCAGCGCGGCGTCGTCGCGAACCCAGTCCCCGCCCACCTTCGGGGCATGCTCATGGCCGGCGAAGTGCAGCCCCCGCAGTCCTTCCTGCCCCCCGATCAGGAGGATCGCTCCCAGCGGGCTCGCGGTCACCGAATAGCGGAGATTGGCGGTCCGATCGAGGCGGGGCGTGGCCGGTTGCATAAGCCGAGGGTCGCACACTCGACAGCTCCGGTCTAGACGGATTCGGACACGAGCAATCCCTGTCCGAATCTGTCTTGCCGCAGGCCGGCCGCCGCCCCAGAATGCCGGCTGTGGGCCCATATCAGGCGGTGGTGACGACCGGCATCTATTGCCGCCCGGGCTGCGGCGCGCGGCCCCTGGAGGCCAACGTGCGCAGCTTCCCGCTGGCCGCCGCCGCCGAGGCCGCGGGCTTCCGGGCCTGCCTGCGGTGCCGGCCGTACCGCTGGGAGCCGCCACCGGCGAGCGCGCCTCCCGAGCTGGTGCGGAGGGCCCTGCGCCTGGTCCTCGACGGAGCCCTCGACGCCGGGACCGAGGCCCAGTTGGGAGCCCGGGTCGGGGTCTCCCCGCGCCACCTGCGCCGGCTCTTCGACAAACACCTCGGAGTGAGCCCGGGGCAGCTGGCCCGCTCGCGGCGAGCTCACTTCGCCCGTCGGCTACTCGACGACACCGACCTCGGCATCACCGAGGTCGCGTTCGCGGCCGGCTTCGGCAGCGTGCGCCAGCTGAACCGCGCCTTTCTGGAGATCTTCAGATCGACTCCGACCAGCCTGCGGGCGCGCCGGCGCGCGACCGACCGGCTGGCCGCGGACGGCGGCCTGCCCATCCGGCTCCCGTTCCCCGGGCCGCTCGCGTGGGAGCAGATGCTCGCCTACCTGGCGCGGCGTGCCATTCCGGGGGTGGAGCGGGTGGCCGGGGACAGCTACCGGCGCACCGTCTGCATCGAGGGCGACCCGGGGGTCATCGAGCTCAGCCGGGCGGGATCCGACGCCGTCCTGCTGCGGGCCCACCTCCCCCATTGGGACGGACTCATCGACATCGTCAGCCGGGCCCGGCGCGTCTTCAACCTGGACGGTGACGTCCTGGCTGCCGCCGAACGGCTCGCGTCGGACCCCCGGCTCGCCCCGCTGGTCGCGCTGCGGCCGGGACTGCGCCCCCCGGGCGCATGGGACGGATTCGAGGTGGGCGTGCGTGCCATCGTGGGCCAGCAGGTCAGCGTGGCGGGGGCAACCACCGTGATCGGCAGGATCGTGGAGCGCCACGGGAGGGCCGTCCCTGGCCTCGGCGCGATGGGGCTGACCCACCTGTTCCCGGAGCCGCAGGAGCTGGCCCGCGCCGACCTCGAGGGGCTCGGGATGCCCGGCGCGCGCGCGGCCGCGATCCGGACCTTCGCGGCCGCGGTCGCCGACCATCGGCTGCACCTGGAGCGGAGCTGTCCGCTCGAGGAGCTGGTGGCGGAACTGGTCGCACTGCCCGGGCTCGGCCCGTGGACGGCCAACTACCTGGCTCTGCGGCTGGGGGAGCCGGACGCATTCCCCGCCTCCGACCTCGGGCTGAGGCGGGCCCTGGCCACCCAGGCCGGGCCGCCGTCGGCGGCCCAGATGACCGAGCTGGCGGCCCCGTGGCGGCCGTTTCGCGCCTACGCGGCGGTGCATCTCTGGCTGAGCCTGCCCGCCGGCGGCAACTGAGCGGTCTCCGCCGGTAGCAAACTAGAGGCATGCAGGTTCGTTCTGCCAGCTACCGCGACCTGAGCCAGGTGGACTCCCTCTACCGGACCACCATGGTGGTGGAGGAGGAGCTGTCCCAGAAGCTGGCGGCCGCCGGCCCGCACAGCCCGGTGCCCGGAGCCGCGCTGGCCAGGGCCTGGTCGATCCTGACCAAGAGCCTGTCCGCCCTGATGCCGCTGGCCGACGTCGGTGACCAGCTGTACGTCGCCGAGGACGACGGCCGGATCGTGGGCTTCGTGCAGGCCGAACCGGCCCCGGGGGGGCGCGCCTGGCAGATCCTCAACCTGTGTCTCGAGCCCACCGCCAGCGGCCACTTCGCCGGCGTTCCCCTGCTGCAGCAGCTCTTCAACGAGGGCCTGGAGCGGGGCGTGACCAGGTTTCTGGTGCGGATCCCCGAAGGGCACGCGCTGGCCAGCCTGCTGCGGGAGCAGGGCTTCCAGCCCTACGCCAGCGAGCAGATCAGCTTCCGCGAGCTGCCCAAGCCGCCGCGGCTGGAGGCGGCTCCGTGGCGGCCGGCCCATCGCGAGGACCTCATGGGGGTGTACCTGCTCTACCTCAGCACCGCGCCGCACTCGGTGGCGGCGGTGGAGGCGCCCTCGCTCAAGCAGTGGCGGGCCACCTTCCAACTCGGTTGGCTCGCCCGGCTCGACGCCCGACTAGGGGACTCGCGGCACTACGTGATCGAGAAGGATGGCAAGATCGTCGCCTGGGCGGGGGTCCGGGACCCGTCCCAGGCCCGGCCGACCCAGATCAGCGTGATGCTCGATCCCCAGGAGCGGCAGCTCGCGGTGGAGGCGGTCCACAGCCTGCTCGGCCAGCTGCCCGCCGGTCCCACCGTGTGCCTGCTGCGCCACTACGACGGCGAGGTCGCGCGGGCGGTGGCGGCGCGCGGATTCGAGCCGGTGGCGACCCAGCTGCTGATGGCCAGGGATCTGCCTTTGAAGCTGCGAGCCCGGCAGCCGCTGGAGCAGAAGCAGCGGGCCCTGGCGGGCGCCCTGCCGGTCGCCCAGTCGGTGCGTCAGGCGCCGCTCGGTCCCTGAGCCGTTCGCCCTCGTAAGTTTCTTGGTGTTGCGGTATATTCCAGTCGTGACGAGGAGCTGGACGGAGGATCGCGGCGATCCTGCCCGGCCGCCCTTGCCCGGAGCGCATGGAGGCTGACCGCTGCCGGCGATCCGGCCGGGGATGCCCGCCCCTGAAGGAGGCAGCAGCCTGACCAACCTTCAGTTCGACTTCGGCCCCTCCTTCGCCGAGGAGCTGGAGCTTCTGGTGGGGACGCTCCCCCCGGCCCTGCGGGACTCCGTCCGTGCGCTGCCCGAGGAGTACGGGGACCTGCTGGAGATCGTGCTGGATCTGGGGCGCGACCCGGAGGCCAGGTTCGAGGGGCGCGAGGTCGTGCTCGGACAGGAGCCGGTCTCCGTCGGCGACCTCGAGTATGTGGCCAGCCGGATCGGGGCCTTCGGGGGCGACAACCGCGCCGGGATCGCCCGCACCCTGCACCGCATCTCCGCCATCCGCAACCGCGCGGGGGAGATCATCGGGCTAACCTGCCGGGTCGGGCGCGCCGTCACCGGGCGAGTGGAGATCATCCGCGACATCGTGGTCGGGGGCCAGAGCCTGCTCCTGCTGGGCAAGCCGGGCGTGGGCAAGACCACCATGCTGCGAGAGGTGGCTCGCATCCTCGCGGACGAGAGCCGCAAGCGCGTGGTGGTGGTCGACACCAGCAACGAGATCGCCGGCGATGGGGACATCCCCCACCGCGGGATCGGAAGGGCGCGGCGGATGCAGGTGGCCCGACCTGAGTTGCAGCATGCGGTCATGATCGAGGCGGTCGAGAACCACATGCCTGAGGTGATCGTCATCGATGAGATCGGGACCGAGCTGGAGGCCGCGGCGGCGCGCACGATCGCGGAGCGCGGCGTCCAGCTGGTGGCGACCGCGCACGGCAACACCCTGGACAACCTGCTGGTGAACCCCACCCTCAATGACCTTTTGGGGGGGATTCAGACGGTTACGCTCTCCGATGAGGAGGCCCGACGCCGGGGCACCCAGAAGTCGGTGCTCGAGCGCAAGGCGCCGCCCACTTTCGACGCCCTGGTGGAGATCGTGGACCGCCACCGGGTGACCGTCCACATGCCGCTGGCGGACGTGGTCGATGACGCCCTGCGGGGCCGTCCCCACCCCGCCCAGCTGCGGGAGCTGCGGGATGGCAAGGGGTTGACAACCCGCCTGGTAGAGCCTGCCCCCTTCGACGACCGTGGGTCGAGGGAGCTGTTCGCCCAGGAGGCACCGGCTAGGGGGCGCCGTCCCACCAACCTGGCCGAGCTGGCCGAGGCCCGCGCGGACACCCAGGGGGGCGCCGCCGACACCTCGGTGTTCCCGTACGGCGTCTCCCGGACCTACCTGGAGCAGGCGGTCCGCGAGCTGCGGGTCCCGGTGCGGATCCAGCACCACGTGGACGACGCCGACATGGTGCTGACCCTGAAGAACTACTACCGGAGGCGGGACTCGCCGCTGCGCACCGCGGAGGCCGATGGCATTCCCATCTCCATCCTGCGCAGCAACACCGTGGCCCAGATCCGCACCTTCCTTAGCCAGCTCTACAACCTGGAACCACTGGATCCCACCGATGCCGCGCTCCAGGAGGCGCGGGACGGGATCGAGCGCGCCCGCCAGGGCACGGCGGTGGAGCTGGCACCGCAGAACGCCTACATCCGCCGCCTGCAGCATCAGCTGGTGGAGGAGTGTGAGATGGTGGCACGCAGCACGGGCAAGGAGCCGCGGCGCCGGCTCCGAATCTATCCCACCTCGCAGGCTTCCTGAGCGACCGCCGGCGACCCGCCGACCCAACCCATCGGGAGGTGTTCCAGGCCTTGAGTGACAGCGGCTTCTTCGTGAGCGTGGAGGGTCTCGACGGCTCCGGCAAGACCACCCAGGTGGGCCGTCTCGCCCAGGCCCTGGCCGCCACCGGGCGCCAGGTGACGGTGGTGCGGGATCCGGGCTCGACCGCGCTGGGAGAGCGAGTGCGCGACCTGCTCTTGGAGCCGATCACGGGAGCGCAGGTCAGCCACTGGGCGGAGACGGCTCTCTTCTTGGCCTCCCGGCTGCAGCTGGCGACGGAGGTGATCGCGCCGGCCCTGGCCCAGGGAGCCGTCGTGGTGTCGGACCGCTACCTCGATTCCACTCTGGCGTACCAGGGGGCCCGCGGCGTCCCCACCGGTGAGATCCTCGAGATGCACCGGCTGTGCGGACTGACCCGCCTTCCCGATCTCACCCTCGTCCTCGACCTTCCCGTGGACCTGGCCCGGGTCCGGCGTGAGGGTGCGTCGGCTCCCGACCGCATGGAGCTGGAGTCCAACTCGTACCATGAGACGGTCCGGGCAGGCTACCTGGACCTTGCCGGGCAGTTCCCGGACCGGATCGTGGTCGTGGACGCCGACCGGCCGGCCGACGAGCTCGCTCGCCAGTGCGAGGATCTGGTCAGAGATCGGATGAATGCGGGGAGACAGCTTTGAAGCTGGTGGTGGCGATCGTCCATGAGCAGGACGCCGCCCGAGCGCTGGAGGCGCTGGGCGCACGGGGCTTCGGGGTGACGCGGCTCAACAGCGAGGGAGGCTTCCTGGAGCGCCGCAACTCGCTGCTGCTTCTGGGACTGGACGACAGCCTGGTCGACGAGGCCATCGCGACCCTGCGCTCGGTGTGCCGTCCGCGGCATGAGCAGATGACCAGCGGGCGAGGGCACGACCAGGCGGCCGCCTACGACGTGGACGTCGAGGTCGAGATCGGCCGGGCCACCGTCTTCGTGCTGGACCTGGGCCGCGTCGAGCGGCTCTGACCGACGGGGCATCGCCCGGCCTCTGCTCGCCTTATACTGCCGCCTGGGCAGGAGGGGGTTGGATCGGCACCAAGAGCAGGGAGAATCCCGTGGGATCAACCGCCCCCGAGCAGGTCCGCGGGCTGACCGAGGCCGTGGGCACGGTCATAGTCGGCAACCGCGCCCAGATTGAGCTCTGCACCATCGCCTGGCTGGTGGGAGGGCACGTCCTCATCGAGGATGTGCCCGGAGTTGGCAAGACGATGCTGGCGAAGGCGCTCGCCAAGGCGACCGGCGGGCACTTCGACCGGGTCCAGTTCACCCCGGACCTGCTCCCGGGAGACATCACCGGAGCCAACATCTACTACCCCGCCCAGGGGGCCTTCGAGTTCCGCCGGGGGCCGGTCTTCACCCAGATCCTGCTCGCGGATGAGATCAACCGGGCGACGCCCAAGACCCAGTCGGCCCTCCTCGAGGCCATGGAGGAGCGTCAGGTCACGGTCGACGGCACCACCCATCCGCTGCCGGACCCTTTCGTGGTGCTGGCGACCCAGAACCCCATCGAGTACCAGGGCACGTTCGCCCTCCCCGAGGCCCAGGTCGACCGCTTCCTGATGCGGGTCTCACTGGGCTACGCCGACCTGGCCGGAGAGCTGGAGATCCTGGAGAGGTTCGGCAACGCCTCCCCGCTCAGCGACCTCCAGCCGGTCACAACTCCCGAGGATTACCCGGCCCTGCGCGAGGCGGTGATGTCCATCTTCGTCGCCGAGGACATCAAGGAGTATCTCGTGCGTCTGGTCCAGCGCACCCGTCGCCACCCCGACCTGGCCCTGGGGGCCAGCGTCCGCGCCAGCCTGGGTTTGCTGCGGGCCAGCCAGGCCCGGGCCCTGATGCAGGACCGGACCTACGTGGTGCCCGACGACATCAAGGCCCTGGCCATGCCTGTGCTGCTCCACCGGATGGTCCTGAAGGCCAATGCCGAGCTCCGGGGTGCCACCGGCGAGGCGATCCTGGAGGAGGTCCTCGAGAGCGAGCCGGTCCCTCTGGGGGGCCAGCGCGCGGTGGGCTGACGCCCACCCTCGCGCCGGGGTCGGCACCAGGGACTCGGCCGAATGTACAGGGCAGCGCTGCTGGCGGTGGTGGCGGTGGCCGCCTTCTTCGCGTACATCAACGGGGTGCAGCTGGCCTTCTCGGTGGTGTACGCGGCCCTCCTGGTCACCCTGCTCTCCCTGGTCTGGAGCTGGCTGGCATGCCGAGGCATCTCCTTCTCACGTCAGGCTCCGGGCGGGACCCAGATGGTGGGCGAGCTCTTCTCGCAGCGATTCACGGTCAGCAACCGCTCGTTTCTACCCATCCCTCTGCTGGAGATGCACGACCTGGCGAGGTTTCCCGGATATCGCGCCTCCAGGGGCCTCTCGCTCCACGCCCATGAGGAGGCCGTTTGGGACAGCGAGGTTCGGCTGCTGGCTCGGGGCCGCTACACCCTGGGGCCCACCGAGATCCGCCTGGCGGATCCGTTCGGCCTGTTTCCGCGCCGCGTTCGCTTTTCCGCCGAGGGATCCGTGCTCGTCTATCCCGCCATCTACCATATGCCGGACTTCGCCTTCATCGGCGCACGGGCCGGCCTCGACTCCGACCGTGGAGGACGGCCTCGCGACGTGCCGCCGAGCGCCTCAGGGATCCGCGAGCACGACCCCGCCGACGGCATCAACCGGATCCATTGGATCTCCACCGCCCGCAAGGGCCGGCTCATGAGCCGAACGTTCGACGCCGAGGAGGGGTCGGATCTCCTGATCGTGCTCGACCTGCGGCGCGGGCTCCACCATGGCACAGCCCCCGAGAGCTCCCTCGAGTACGCGGTCACCCTGGCGGCCTCGGTTGCCCACGGCGCCATCCGCCAGGGCCGGGCGGTGGCGATGCTGGCGACCGATCGCCAGCTGACCAACATCGGGCCCGGCCGAGGCGACGCCCAGGAGCAGCTGATCATGGAGAATCTGGCGCTCGCGCAGGCCGACGGCCAGGTGGGCTTGGGCGACGTCCTCTACCGCCACCTGCCCGCCTGGCGGACCAGGGGCAACATCGTCCTGGTCACCTCGGACCCTTCGGGCGAGTGGGTCGAGGCGATGGCCGCCGGATCCCAGCCCGGACGCAAGGCGGTGGCAATCTACGTAGACTCCCGCTCCTTCCAGAGCCCGCCGCGGACGACGACCATCCCCGCGCAGTGGCGCTTGGTGCTGGACATCTGGACGATTCGCCGGGGCGACGACCTCTCCCGCCTCGACCCGGTGGTGGGCAGAGCAGTTGTCTGAGCTGGCGCTGACGGCGCTGCTCGCGCTGGCGGTGGTGGCGGCTTTGGCGGCCGCACCGCTGCGGACCCCGGCCTTCGCCGCCGAGGTGGGGCGGGGGGCCGTGGGCGACTCCGCCTTCGGTCGCCTGGGCTCCCCCGCCTGGGTGGGCCTGGTCCTCTCGCTGCTGCTGGCGGTCTCCACCGCGGGCGCGCTGGCGGTCACAGTGCTGGGCGGGCTGGGGATGTCGGGCTGTCTGCTGGCCGCCATCGGCGTCCTCATGGCCGCGGCCAGCGCGCGCCTCCTCCGCAACCGTTCCCTCGGCATCACCGGTCTGGTGGCCGCGGGGATCGTCACCACCGGGGTGATCACGGTCCAGGTCGCGGCGGGGCTCGGCGCCACCGGGGGGCCGGTCAGCCTGCTCCACCAGGTGCTGGCCAGCCCCGCCGGCTCCCAGCTCTTCGCCCTCCTGGTGGTCTGCTGGGCCACGGGCGCCTGGGTCGGCTGGCTGGCGATCCGCGAGCGCGCCGGGGCGTTCGCGTGCGCGGTGCCCCTGGTGGTGCTGGTCGCCGACCTGGTCAACGTCCCGCCGGTGCTCGAAAGCGCCCCCGCCTGGCCGGTGGTCGGAGCCACGGTGTCGGGGTTGGCGCTGGTGGGCTGGGTCCACCAGGAGCAGCAGCTGGCGAGATGGTCCAGCCTGGGTGTCCCCTGGTCCGGAACCCGGCCCGGTCGCGGGCTGGGGATCGTGGTGGGGTTGGCGCTGGCGGTGTCGCTGCTGGCGGTGATCGCACCGCCTCTCAACCGCACCAACATCAGCGAGCGGTTCTTCCACAGCGGGCCTCACATCAGCAAGACCCGGCCGTCGGCGAAGATAGCTGCGATCTCCGGCTACTCGACCGCGGTGGTTCCCGGTGGGCCCATCCGCCAGGTCAGGGACCCGGTCTTGAGCTACCGGACCTCCGCCGCCGGCGGCACCGTCTACCTGCGCGGGGTCACGCTCAGCGACTTCAGCAACGGCAATTGGTACCCAGCTCCGGCGACCGCCATCACCCTCAAGAGCGGTCGCATCATCCCCTTCCAGGACTCAGCCCCGCAGGGGACCGTCGCCACCGAGCTGGGCCGCCAGGAGGTGTCGCTCACCGTCACCTACCTGGGGACGGGCGCTCAGGATGTGCCCGACCTGCTGTATCCGGGAACCCCCCTGGACACGCCCACCCTGCCCGCGGTGTATCGGGTGCAGGGCCAGACCTTCGGCCATTCGCTGCTGACCATCAACGACATCACCACCGGGGCCGGCCTGGCCAATTCCCTGCCCTCGTCGCAGACGATCACGACCTACGGATCGGTCTCGGTCGCCACCGCTGCGGAGCTGGAGTCGGCCGG
>JAKABA010000131.1 GCA_021802115.1 bacterium
ACGCGCTCGAAGCCCGCCTCCCGCAGCCAGCGCGACACCACCAGCGGCGGAGGAAAGGAAGCGATCGAATCGGTGAGGTACTGGTAGGCTCCCGCCCTCCCCAGGAGGGCCGTGGCGATCCGGGGGATGACGAAACGGTTGTAGAGCCGGTACCAGAATCGCAATGGTCCCGCCACCGTGCTGAACTCGAGAATCACGGCTCTGCCCCCCGGGCGCAGCACCCGCCGCATCTCCTGGAGAGCCACATCTCGGCGGTCGATGTTGCGCAGCCCGAAGGCCATGGTGCAGGCATCGAAGGAGTCGTCGGCGAAGGGCAGCTGGCAGGCATCGCCGACCTGGAATCCCACCCCGGGGACCCTGGTGGTGGCCACCTGGATCATGGCCGCGGTGAGATCCAGCGCCGACACGGACCCCTCGGGACCAACCCTCCGCTTCAAGAGCGCGGAGAGTGCACCGGTCCCGCAGCAGACGTCCAGCGCCCGCCCGCCCCTTCCGATCCTGGCCAACTGCGCGGCGCGGCGGCGCCAGCGCCGATCCTCACCCAGGCTCAAGACCAGGTTGAGCAGGTCATAGCGGTGCGCGATCGCGGCGAACATGGAGCGCACCGCCTCCGGCTCGGGGTGGCCGGCCGTGGGCAGGGGACGCTCCAGCATCCCCCTTTCTTCGACCTGGTCCGCGGTCACAGCTGGGCGGCGGCGCTGGCCTCTCCCCGCTCGACTGGGGCACGCCTGACGGCGCACCCACAGGTGGGCTCCCCAGGCAGCGCCACCAGCGCGTCCAGCGCGACCCTGCCCAGCTCCTCCGCTCCCTCCTGGACGATCGCCCGGAGCAGCTCGAAGTCCCATTCGGGGCGCACGCCTTCCGCGTAATTGAGCACCATCTCGACGGTGGCGAAGCACGCTCCGATCTCCCGGGCCAGGTACACCGCCGGGGTCACCGCCTGTCCGATGATGTCACCCCCGAGCCGGGCCAGGGCCGCCACCTCGGCGGCGGTCTCAAACCTCGGCCCCTCGACCGTGGCGTGGACCGCTCGGTTGAAGACCCTGGTCGCCTTCTCGGCCGCAAACCGACGGGAGCGCTGCCAGAGCGCCTCGCGGATGTCGGGGCAGAACGGCTCCCGCATCGAGACCATCGCCCCGGGCACCAGCTGGCCGCCGATCTGGTGGGTGAAGTCGATGAAGTCGTGCGGAATGATCAGGTCGCGAGGATGGAAGTGCTGAGTGATGCTGGCGGTGCCGGACTCGGCGACGATCCGCCAGACGCCGGCCTCCTGCAGCACGGAGAACAGCGCCAGGCTCTGACGCTCCCGGCCGGCTTCGGGTTGCCCCTCATGGGGCCGGACGAACAGCACGGACCGCACCGCTCCAGCATCATCGCCGATCTCGAATTTGGTGATCGGGGGCGTGTCCCCGAACCGGGTTGAGAACACCTGCTCGCGGCTGATGACCCGCACCCGCGGATCGCGCTCCGGGGACCCCTGGGTGCCGGTGCCGGAGCCACCCAGAATCGCGTAGTCAGCCGTGGGGATCGGGGGCTGGGATGAGGATGAGGCCATGGCCTGGAGTATATGGATGCCTCCGGGTGGTGCCGGAATCAACTCTGGGCGCGGCGCCGGACGCAGCCCCGGCACGGGTCCGATTGGAAGCCCGGAAGCCCAACCCTCGGAGCGACCAGATCAGGCGGTGCTCAGGTCGAAGTCCGCCACCACGGGGAAGTGGTCGCTGGCGAGCTTGGCGACCGCTGCCAGAGCGTCGTCCTGGGCCCCCACCCCACAGCTCACCAGCCTGTCCGCGAGATCGGAGGTGGCGAAGATGTAGTCGATGCGGACGGCGGGCAGATAGGTGGGACAGGTGAAGCTCTCAGAGGTCTCATCAACGCGACGCAGGCAGTCCACATAGCCGGCGTCGATCATGCTGCGCACCGCCGCCCTCGGCATCAGCGCAGCCACCAGGGCATCCGTCCCCTCCCCGCGTGGCACCATCTCGATCAGAGGGTGGACCAGCCAGGGCAACCGGGGAATCCCAGCCCTCGCAACCTCCGACACCTCGGCCGCGCTGCGGCCCGGGTCCCGCCACCAGCGCATCGCCCTCACACTGGCGGGCACCGGGCCCAGGGCCCCCACCTCGTCGAGGACCCCGGTGCGGCGCCACTCCGAGAGCAGACCCAAAAAGTCGGTGGCGTGAATGCCGTCGCCGGGGGCCATCGAGTTGAAGTCCCCCAAGATCAAGTGGGGGATTACGGGGTTCGCCCGTGCCTGCTCGCGGATGGCGCCGAGTTCGCGCAGCCGGTCCGGCTCAGCCCGACCCCGCCTCTGGAACGCCGCGGTGAGGTGGACCGTGTGCACCCCGAGGCGGGGAAAGCGGCTGTCGGGGCCGAGCTCCAGCTCCACCTCTATGGAATTCCGCGGCCAGGCCTCTGGATGCTGGTGGTTCCGAAAGCGGGCCACCGGAACCCGCGAAAGCAGGCCCTGGTGCCTAAACCTGGGCGCCGGACCGAAGTAGGGCTGGTAGCCCAGGGCACGGGCCATGGCCTCCATCGGCTCCGGATCCTCGATCTCCTGCAGTGCGAGCACATCGGGATCGAGCGACTCGACCACCTCTCGGATCGCCGGCCAGCGGTCGCCACCCCCAGCCAGGATGTTGTAGGTGGCAACCCTCAAGCTGTCCCTGGGCCGGACGGCCGACGCAGCTTCCATCTCATTCGATTCTAGGATCGCGAGCTGCCGGGACCCGGCGATCAACGCCGGGCAGGCCCCGTGGTTGCCATGATTAGAGGATGAAGTTCGGGCTCTTCGTGCCGCCCTTCTTCGGGCTGGCCGATCCCCATCTGATCGCTGAGCTCGCGGCCGAGGCCGAGGGCTCCGGCTGGGACGGCTTCTTCCTGTGGGATCACATGCTGGCGGGAGAGGGGACTCCCATCGCGGACCCCTGGGTGAGCATGGCGGCCATGGCTGGGATGACCCGCACGATCCACATGGGAACGATGGTCACCCCTCTGAGCCGACGACGCCCCTGGGTCATGGCCCGCCAGATCGCCACCCTGGATCGACTCTGCGACGGCCGCCTGGTGGTCGGCATAGGCCTCGGCGACGACGGGTGGCAGGAGTTCAGCTCCTTTGGGGAGGAGACCGACCCCATCCGCCGAGGGGTCGCCCTCGACGAGTCGCTGACAGTGCTCCGGGGGCTGTTGACCGGGAAGCCGGTCTCGTTTTCGGGGACGACCCACCGGGTGGGTTCGACCGCCTTCCTGCCCCCTGCGCCGGTGCCGTTCTGGGCGGCAGGACGATGGCCGCGGCGCCGCCCTCTGGCCCGGGCGGCCCGGCTGGAGGGCTTCTTCCCGATCTTCCGCCAGCCCGATCGCGACCGGGCCCCGGCGCAGGCGGACCTGCTCGCGATCCAGGCGGAGCTTGGCGCGCGCCACGTGCCACCCGGCTACGACCTAGCGGTCACATGGTCCTTCCCGAGGGGAGGCGATCCCACCCCACTCCGGGACGACCTGCGGCGGGTCGAGGAGGCGGGTGTGACCTGGGCGCTGCACCGCCTGCCACCGCGGCCCCTCCCGGTCGATCTGGTGAGGACGGTGGTGACGGCCGGGCCGCCGCGGGACTGAGCCCCGCCCGCCGAGCCGCAGGAGCGATCCCTCGGCTGGGGCCTCGACGCCGGCTGGGTGTTCCGTCCCAGGCCTCTTCCGGCGTGAGCCGGACCTCCGTGCGGCCACCCTCAGACCGAGGCTGGGCGACCCCGGAGTACTTCCATGCCCAGAACTCCCAATCCCGGGCCGAGGGAGACTAAACTCGTCCCGTGGCCACGAGCTCCGCACCAAGACCAGCTGTCCAAGTCAGGCCCGGCGGGTTGGCGGTCACGGTCGGGCGGAGCTGGCGGGTGATCTCCGCCCACGGCCCGGCGGCGCTGGCGTGGGCGGTGGTGGTCGGGGCGGGGACAGCGCTGGCGCTGCTCGCCTTCAGTGCCCAGGCGCACTACACCGCGCAGTACGACCTCGGGGCGACCCTCAACGGGTGGCAGAACCTGCTGCGCCAAGGCGACCCGTGGGAGGCGACCCTGCCCGCGATGGGGGCAGGCCTGTTGGCCCTGATCGGCTGGCGCCGGCTGCTGAACGCCACCCCCGAACCGACCATCGGGCTGCCGGGCATGGACCCGGGTTCACCCTTCGCGCTGCGTTCCAGCCTGCGGCGCGAGCGCCGGCTGATGCTCCTGCTGGTCCGGGTCGTGTTCGCGGTGGTGCTCATCGCGACCGTGCGCCTACCGGTCTACCTGGGCCTGGCGCTGAACGGATCCGCATTGGCCCGCGTGACCCTGCCCGGGGTGATCGTGCAAACCGTGGTGTGGATCGCCTGCGGCGGGTGCTTCTGGCTGTGGCGGGCGCGCTACCTCACGACCCTCGAAGGGTGGGGGATCACCGGTGAGCGCTGAGCCGCTCCAGCTCATGACCAGACGGGGATGCCACCTCTGTGAGCTGGTCCGAGAACCGGTGGCTCACGGGGCGGATGAGCTGGGGCTTGCGCTTCTCGAATACGACGTCGACGAGCAGGAGGAGCTGCGGCGGCTCTACGGAAGTCGGGTCCCGGTCCTGCTGAGTGGCGGCGTGGTCCTGGGCGAGGGTCGGTTCGATCCGGAGGCCGCGCTCGAAGCGCTGCGTCCAGCGTCACCACAATTGACGGATCGGTGAAGCCCGGCTCCAGAGCGCCAACCGGAAACTAGACTGCGCTGCATGCCTCGCCGATCCGCGACCCCGGCCGCGGCCCCGCTCGAACTGTCGGTGGTGGTGCCGACCCGCAATGAGGCCGCCAACATTCCGCTGCTGCTGCAGCGGCTGCGACGCTCCCTGGCCGAGGTGGCCTACGAGGTCGTCTTCATCGACGACAGCGACGATCTGACGCCTCGGATCCTGCGCGATCTCGCCGGCGCGGATCGGCGAGTGCGCTACCTGCACCGGCACCCTGGAGCCCGATCGGGAGGACTCTCCACCGCGGTCGTCGCGGGCATGGGCATGGCCCGGGGTCGACTGGTGTGCGTGATGGACGGCGACCTGCAGCACCCCCCTGAGGTCATCCCCGCCCTGCTTGAGGCTGAGCGGGCCGGCGCCGACGTCGTGGTCGCCAGCCGGTACATGCCGGGGGGAAGCCGCCGCGGCCTGGGCGGGGGCTTCAGGAAGCTGGTCTCCAGGGGCGCCACCCTGCTGGCCCGGGCCCTCTTCACCGAGGCGAGGTCCAGCAGCGATCCCCTGGCCGGGTTCTTCCTGTGCCGTGCCGCCCTCTTTCAGGGGCTCCAGTTCCGCCCGGTGGGCTTCAAGATCCTGCTGGAGTTACTGGTCTGCTCCGAGGGTGCCCGGGTCGTGGACGTGCCCCTGGAGTTCCAGGCCCGGGGCGCCGGGGAGAGCAAGGCGACGGCGGCCCAGGGACTGCTCTATCTGCGCCACCTCTGGTCGCTGTTCCGGGACGTGCCCGGCAGCGCTCGCCGCTGGAAGTTCGGCGCCATCGGGATCGCCGGACTGTTCATCTTCCTGGCCCTGCTGGCGCTGGGCGGACCCGGACTGGGCTGGCCGGCCCTGGGCGCCTGGGGCCTGGCATTCACGATCTCATTCGTCTGGAACGTCGCCCTCAACTGGAGGGTCACCCTCGCCGACGCCCGGCGGGAACGATACCCCCTCATGCGCAGATATCTGGTCTCGGCGCTGGTCGCCGGAGCGACCCAGCTGCTGGTGTTCCTGGCGCTGCTCAGCTCCAACCTGCCCCTGATCGTGGACGGGCTGCTGGGGGCAGTGGCGGGGATGGCGGTGAATGCAACTTTGAACTACCGGATGATTCGAACCCGGCGCCGGGCGGCCGCCGCCCCGATCGGGCTCGAGCCCCTGGTCAACCGCGTGATCCGAGCCGGACGGGCCCAGTCGGCAGCGGTCCTCGACCACGAGTTCAAGCCGGTTCTGGTGACCTCCGGCGGGGAGTACCGCGCGAGTTCGCAGGTGAAGAACCTCTGCCGCCGGGTGGACGCGACCGGGACTCCGGGACTGCTGACGGAGCCGCTGGCAAGGCGCCCTCAACCGCGCTCGAGCGTCGAGGTTGCCTCGGTGATGGTCTTTCCGCTGGAGACCGCGACGCCAACCCGGCTCAAGTTGGTCCTGCTGCGCCGCAGTCCCACGGCCTTCACCGGTGCCGACATGGAGGCCGTGATGCGCCAGCTGCGGCGGGCGGGCGATCCCCTCAACCCGCCAGTTCCCGCCGCCGAGGCGGTGGTCCGAGCCCGGGTCGCGCGCTGAGCGGCCGGCCTCCCCCTGAGCGCAAGCGGGGAAGGAACCGCAGCTTGGCGCTCCGCATCAGCTAACTTGAGACGATGTCCCACCCCAGTCTCAACCGGTGCTGATCGGAGCGTTCTGGCCGGTCCGGCACCGGCTGCTGCCGTGGGTGGTGGTGGCCGCCCTGGTAGCACTGGCCGTCCCCCGCGCGGCCTCCGGGCTGGGCGGGCTGGTGCCGGTGTTCCTGGCCGGCCAGGTGCTCGGCGTCGCCCTCAACCTCACCCCAGGCGAGATCCGCGCCGCCGCGCGGCGCCTGCACCTGGTGGGATTGGCGCTGCTGTGCCAGTGGACGCTGGTGCCAGCGCTCGGCCTGGGGCTCCACCTGATCGCCCCCAACCCGATCATCGCCGCGGGGATCCTCATCTGCGCGATCTCACCGGCGGAGATCACCAGCGGGCTGATGGCCACGATCGCGGGGGGTGACACCGCCATCGCCACCGCCTGCATGGCGGGGTCGCTGGCCACCTCAATCGTGCTCACCCCGCTGTGGCTGGCGGTGGGGCTCGGGCCCGCTGCTCACTTCAGCCCCACCGCACTGGGATCGGAGCTGGTGCTCTCGGTTTTGATCCCGCTGCTGGTGGGGGTGAGCCTGCGGGCCGCCTTCCCCGCCCTGGCCCGGTGGCGGCATCTCTTCCTCGACCTCAGCGCCGCCTGCCTGGTGCTGGTGGTGCTGGCCGGAACCTCGAGCGCCCGTCCGGTCCTGCTGTCCGCGGCGATCGGAGCCACCTTCGGGCTGGTCGTCCTGCTGCTGCTCGGAGCCGGCGCCATCGGGTTCGGCCTGGGTAGGGCGCTGCGCCTACCCCACCGGCAGGCGGCCGCCATCGGGTTTCCCATCGGGATCCGCGAGTTCGGAGTGGCGATCGCGGTGGCGCTGGCGGTCCTGCCTCGAGCCAGCGCGGTGGGCGGGGTCTACGGGATCGTCATGGTGGCGGCGGCGGGCACCCTGGCGACCCGCCTGGGTACCCGGGCGGAGCGTCGGATGACCCAGGCGGGTGAGCGAAGCCCTCAGCGGTAGTCGTGAGAGGCCGATGTCGCACCGAGCCCGGTGGGGACGGGTGGAGGCAGCAGCTTCTGCACCATCAGGCTCGCCACCCCGTCCGCCGAGCGCAGCACCCCCTGGGCGACGATCAGAGGCTGGTGGCTGGCCAGCCTTCGGTTGGCCAGATAGACCTGCGGAGTGAACACCAGGTCCAGATGTCCGCTCTCGTCGGCCAGGGTGAAGAAGCGCATCCCATGCGCTGCCGGGGGGGCTTGCCGGGTGATCACCATGCCCGCCACCACCAGCCGGCTGCCGCTGCCGCGGGAGCGCGCCTGGGCCAGCGGGACAACCCCCATCTCCGCCAGCCGGGAGCGCACCAGGGCCACCGGATGCGGACCGGTGGTGAGCCCCATCACCGAGTAATCCGCCACGGTCTTTTCCGCCTGGGAGAGCTCGGGAAGTGCCGGGGGGACCGCGGGCAGCGGCAGCAACAGCCCCTGGACCGGGGCTGCCCTCTCCCTTTTCTCGTCGAGCTCCTCCTCCACCGGCTTAAGTCGCCACATGAGCTTCCTGCGCGACTTCTCGAAACCGTCGAATGCGCCGACCTGGATCAGTGCCTCCAGCACCGCCCGGGGCACCTCGGTGCGCCTCCAGAAGTCCTCCGGGGATGAGTAGGCGCCCAGCTCACGCTCCTGGTCCAGCCGCCGCCGCAGCGCATCCCCGATCCCCTTGACGTAATTGAAGCCCAGCCGCACCCCGATCGAACCTCGGGGATCGCGCTCCAGCCGACAGCGGCTGCGGCTGCGGTTGACATCGATCGGCAGCACCACCACCCCGTGGCGGCGCGCATCCTCCAGCAGCACCGAGGGATGGTAGAAACCCATCGGCTGATGGTTCAAGAGCCCAACCAAATAGGCGGCCGGATGATGCAGCTTGAGCCAGGCGGTCTCGTAGGCGGTGCGGGCGAACGCCGCCGCGTGACTGCGGCAGAAGCCGAACTCCGCGAATCCCCTAACCGCCTCGAATAGCTGGACAGCCACCCCGGGCGGCACCCCCTGAAGCGCGCAGCCGCTCAGGAAGTCCTGCTCCAAAGAGGCCATCTCGACCCGGGAACGATGGCGGTTCATGGCCCTTCGGAAGCGATCCGCCTGACCGGCGCTGAAGCCGGCGACTCTCATCGCCACCTCCATGATCTGCTCCTGGTACAGGATCACCCCCAGGGTGTCGCGCAGAATCGGCTCCAGCAGCGGATGGAGATAGGTCACCGGCTCGCGGCCCTGGCGGCGGCGCAGGTAGGGATGGACCGCGTTCCCCTGAATCGGACCGGGCCGGATGATCGCGACCGCGACCACCAGGTCGTTGAACTCCCGCGGTCGGGAGCGAGGCAGGGTCTGCTGCTGCGCTCTCGACTCCACCTGAAACACGCCCACGGTGTCCGCTTCGGCGCACATCGCGTATACCGCGGGATCGGCCAGATCCAACTTCTCCAGCTCCGGTCGGGCGCCCTCCACACGCTCCACCTCCGCCAGGGTCTCCTCGACCACTGACAGGGTGCGCAGCCCCAGGAGGTCGATCTTGATGAGGCCGAGGTCCTCCACATCGTCCTTGTCGAACTGGACCACCACCCGACCATCCATCGAGGCCCGCTCGAGCGGGGCTATGTCCCAGAGCGGCTCCCCGGTGACCAGCATCCCGCCCACGTGAATCGAGAGATGGCGAGGGATCCCCAGCACCTGCTCCACCATCTCCGCGAACTGCCGCCACGGTGCTGCGCCCAGCACCTCAGCGGGGAGTTCTTCGGCCACCTCCAGCACCTGTTCGATCAGGGGTCGGTGGTCCTCCGGCCGGCTCGCCTCGATGGCCCGGCCCAGCTTCTCCACCCAGGTCAGCGGCAACCCGAAGACGGCCCCCACCTGCCGGATCGCCATGCGCAACCGGAAGGTGATCACGGTGCAAACCATCCCGGTGCGGTCCTGACCATAGGTGTCATAGACGTGCTGGAGGAGCTGTTCCCGATGGGCCGACGAGATATCGATGTCGATGTCCGGAGTCCCCTCCATCTCCTCATGCAGGAAGCGCTCAAAGAGCAGGTGATGGGCAAGCGGATCCACCCTGGTTATGCCCAGCAGGTAGGCCACCAGACTGTCGGCCGCCGAGCCCCTGCCCTGAGCGGGGATACCCTGCCGACGGGCGAAGTCCATAAGTTCGAAGACGATGAGGAAGAATTCCGCCAGCCGGCACTTGGAGATGACCTCGAGCTCGTGTCGCAGACGCTGTGCCACCTCTGCTCCGGCCGCCGGGTAACGGGTGGGCACAGCCCGCTGGCAGAGCCGTTCCAGGTAGGCGTCGGGGCTCTGATCCCCGGGCACCTTGAAGCCCGGAAACCGGCTGTGGCGAAAATCCAGCCTCAGCTCGGCGCGTCCGGCCAGCTCCCGGGCACCCTCCATCGCCTTGGGATAGGGCAAGAGCTCTCCCAACTCTGCCTCAGAGCGCATCCAGTGTTCGTGGTTGGGTAGGAGCAGGCCCAGGCCGGCAGCCTCCTCCAAGGTGCAGCTGTGGCGGATCGCGGTGAGCACATCCAGCAGCCTGCCCTGCTCGGAGCGGGCGTAGCGCGGCGCTCCGGAGGCCACCAGCCGCACCCCGGTCCGCTCGGCGCAGGCGGCGGTCTCAGCCGCCAGCCAGTCGTCGCCAGGATGGAGGTGATGCTGGAGGCAGAGCCTGAAGCCCCCGTTCGAGAAGGCGTCCGCCAATCCGCGCGCGGCCGCATCGGCCGCGGCGCGATCGCCGCGCCGGAGAGCTCGGCTGATCGGGCTGTGCGGTCCCCCCGCCAGCACCACGCACCGGTCCAACCCCGCGGGGTCAACCACGGAATCACCGGACTCCGGGCGATGCCGAAGGCGTTCCCGGATTCCCTGCGGTAGAACTGCGTCCCGTACCTCGTGGTTGGGGTCGCCGGCCGCGGCGACCAGCAGCCGGTCGAGGCCGCCCAGCCGCAGGCGAGGAGCCCCCTTGACCCCTGCCATCTGGGCACGGCTCACGGTGCGGCAGAGCTGCTGGTACGAGGGGCGATCGGTTGCCAGAATGACCAGCCGGCCACCGTCGGAGAGATCCAGTTCCGCACCCACCAGCGCCGCCAGACCAGCCCGCTCGGCTGCCCGCACCAGCCGCACCGCCCCATAGAGCCCGCCCCGGTCCACCAACCCCAGGGCCGACATCTCGAGCTCAACCGCCCTCTCCACCAGCTCCTCGGGAGCGCTGGCCCCCTCGAGGAAGGAGAAGTAGGAACGAGCCCAGCACTCCCCAAAGCCCGACCTGCCCACTCCACGATGATACAAACAAATGTACTGATTGGCATGAGGAGAGAATCGCAGCGTGGCCATCACCTACCGGATCGACTCGACGGTCCTGGGAGCGGACGGGTGCCGTGGAGGTGGCTGGATGACGGTGGTGCAGCCTGACCGCGAGCGCCCCCAGCTGCTCCATCTGCCCACCACAGCCGCCCTCTTC
>JAKABA010000132.1 GCA_021802115.1 bacterium
CAAGGTCTGGCAGGGCAATCAGGACCTGATGGTGCCCTTTGGACACGGCAGGTGGCTGGCACAGCGGATCCCGGGGGCGGAAGCCCACCTGGTGCCGGAGCACGGCCACCTGACCGTTCTCATGCGCCATCTCCCCGAGGTCCACTCCTGGCTCGCCCAGAGGTTCTGAGCCGGATCCACTGGCCCGCCGCCTTGGGGGCTGCACCGGCCTCGGGGTGCCTTTGAGGTCCGAGACGATGGGCAACCGCCCCTGGCGAAGCTCCTGGTGAGTTTCCCTGATGGGGGATCTCCTCCGGCGACAATGGTTGGGCAACCATTCAGCAGGGGCGGCAACGAGAGTTGGATGTGACAGACGCGGTCATCGTGGACGGAGTCCGGACCCCGGTCGGGCGCTATGGCGGGGTCCTGGCGTCGGTGCGCCCCGACGACCTGGCGGCGGTCGCTCTTCGCTCCCTCCTGGACAGGACCTGGGTGGGGGCCGGCGCCATCGAGGATGTCTACCTCGGCTGTGCCAATCAGGCGGGTGAGGACAACCGCAACGTGGCCCGGATGGCGCTGCTGCTTGCCGGCTACCCGCTGGAGGTGGGCGGGTGCACCGTGAATCGGCTCTGTGGCAGCGGCCTGCAGGCGGTGGCCGATGCCGCGCGCACGATCGCCCACGGAGACGCCAAGATGTGTGTCGGCGGCGGGGTGGAGTCGATGAGCCGCGCCCCCTGGTCGGTGCCCAAGCCGGATCGCGGTTGGCCCCGCGGTCAGCAACCCATGTATGACACCGCGCTCGGCTGGCGCTACGTGAACCAGCGCATGGAGGACCTCTACGGCACCGACTCCATGGGCCAGACCGCCGAGAACCTGGCCCAGATGTACGCGATACCCAGGGAGGCTCAGGACCGGTTTGCGCTGGCAAGCCACCGGCGAGCGGTGGCTGCGGAGGCGCGGGGAGCGTTCCGGGAGGAGCGGATCCCGGTCGAGACCGGGTCGGGGCTGGTGGCGGTGGACGAGGGCCCCCGATCCGACACCACCTTGGAGAAGTTGGCCCAACTCAAGCCCGCCTTCGCCAAGGAGGGAACCGTCACCGCCGGCAACTCGAGCTCGCTCAACGACGGGGCGGCGGCGCTGCTGCTGGCGGAGGCGGGCTACGCCCAGGCGGAGGGGCTCCAACCGCTGGCGCGGGTGCGCGCGATCGCGGTTGCGGGCGTTCCGCCGCGGATCATGGGAATAGGCCCGGTCCCGGCGACCCGCAAGGCGCTGGAGCGAGCGGGCATATCCATGGCCGACATCGGTCTCATCGAGCTCAACGAGGCCTTTGCGGCCCAGTCCCTCGCCGTGCTCCACGAGTGGGCTCTGGACGCTGACGATGAGCGGCTCAACGTCAACGGAGGAGCGATCGCTCTGGGTCACCCCCTCGGGTGCTCCGGGGCGAGGATCCTGGTCACCCTGCTCCACGAGATGCGGCGGCGCCAGGTTCAGTTCGGACTGGCCACGATGTGCATCGGGGTGGGTCAGGGGATCGCCGTGGTGGTCGAGCAACTACGGTGAGCCCGCGGGCTCTACGGAGTGATCCGGTAAGCTCCGCCCGGAGGTCTGGCCGGCGTCTGCCGCGGGGACTCCGCTTCTCTCAGCCGTCTCAGGAGTTCGCATGGCCAACGTCAACGTGATCGCGCTCGACTACCTCGAGGCGGCCAACCGTCTGGACCCCATCTCCGCCCTGACTCGGGGTGACACCCGATTCGCGGGGGAGCTCACCGACTACTCCCCGGAGGGCGAAGCCGCTCGGGCGGAGCTCGCCCGGGCCACCCTGAAGCTGGTGCGGGAGACCCCTGCCGACGATGGGGCTGAGATGGGCAGAAGAGCCATGCTGGACCGGCTCCAGGTGGCGGTTGATCTCTATGACCACGGGGAGTGGCTGCACGGGGTGAACGTGTTCGGCCCGCAGGTGGAGATCCGCCAGAGCTTCGACCTCCTACCCCTCCAAGACGACTCCGACTGGTCGGTGGTGGCCAGCAAGATGGCGCTGGTGCCCGCGGCGATCGCGGGCTTCCAGCGGACGCTGCGGGAGGGTCTCCAGCGTGGCGAGGCTGACTCCCGGCGGCTGGCCCTGGCCTGCGCGGCCCAGACCAGGGTGTGGTCCGGAAGTTCCGGCCAGCCCGGCTACTTCGCCACCCTGGCAAGCCGCTACCGAGGGGGGGACTCGGAACTGGAGCGTCGACTGCGGGACGGGGCGGCCGCGGCCGAGGCAGCCTACCTCGCGCTCACCACCTTTTTGGAGGATGAGTACGCACCCCGGGCACCTGCCGCCGATGGGGTCGGGCTGGAACGCTACCGGCTGCACGTGCGCCGCTTCTTGGGGGTGGAGCTGGACCCGGCCGAGGCGTACGGGTTCGGCTGGGACGAGCTCCACCACCTGGAGCAGGAGATGGCTGAGGTTGCCGAGCGCATCGCACCGGGCATGGGGATTGGGGGAGCGATAGAGGTGCTGGAGAGGGACCCCGCGCGGGTGATCGAGGGCGAGGAGAACTTTCGCGCCTGGAACCAGGAGCTGCTGGACGCCACCGTGGCTCAACTCCACGGTGCGCACTTCGACATCCCGGCCCCGGTGCGCCGGGTGGAGGCGATGATAGCTCCCCCCGGTGGCAGCCCGGCCATGTACTACACCCCTCCCTCGCTGGACTTCAGCCGGCCGGGAAGGACCTGGTATCCGAGCCTGGGCCGGACCCGGTTTCCTCTATGGAACGAGGTCACGACCGTCTACCACGAGGGCCTGCCCGGCCACCACCTGCAGCTCGCCCAGGTCTGCTACCTCAACGATCGGCTCAATCCCTTCCAGACGCTGCTGGGGTTGGTCTCGGGTCACGCCGAGGGGTGGGCGCTCTACGCGGAGCGGCTCATGGGCGAACTGGGCTATCTGGAAGACGACGCCTATCGCCTGGGCATGTTGGCATCCCAGGCGATGCGGGCGGCCAGGGTGGTGGTCGACATCGGACTGCACCTGGGAATGCCCATTCCCACCCACCAACCGTTCCATCCCGGTGAGCGGTGGAACTGGGAGCTGGCGGTCCAGTTCATGATGGAGAAGGGTCGCCATGGGCTCGAATTCTCCGCTGGAGAGGTCGACCGGTACCTGGGCGTGCCCGCCCAGGCGATCTCCTACAAGCTGGGGGAGAGAGTGTGGCTGGAGGCCCGTGACCTGGCCCGCCGCCGCTGCGGGGCGCACTTCAACCTCAAGCATTTTCACCGACTGGCTCTCAACCTTGGTTGCATCGGGCTCGACCAGCTCCGGGAGGCGATGGCCCAGCTCACCCCCGGCGACATGTCGAGCGGATGAGCCCACGGTCGGCTTCAGGCTGCGAAACTGTGCCCATGGAGATGCCTGAGGTCGAGAACCTGGTGCTGGCGAATCATGTCGAGGCGGTCAACGGTCTCCTCTACATCTCCGGGGGAGGCTGGACCGATCACTGGCGACCCCAGCCTCCGGCGGGCGGTCCCCCGATAGTCAGCCATCTGGGGGTGGCCGTGACGGTGGTCGTTCCCCCTGCCGCCGCGCCGATCCCGCAGCAGCTGTCGGTCGCCATCGAGGATGAACAGGAACGACAGGTCGCCGGCGTGCAGACCCAGATCAACCAGTCGAGGCCGGCGGGGCTGCCGGCGGGACAGCCGCAGCGGATCTCCCTGGCGCTGACCTTCAACATCGTCTTCCCGGTGGCCGGGGAGTATCGGCTGGTGGCCCGCCTGGGGATATCGGCTCCTCGGGAGCTCAGGTTTCGGGTGCACGACGTGGCCCCCCCGGCTGCCGCGGCGCCGCCGGTGAACTAACCGGCGGCGCAGTCCCCGCGGGCAATGTGGCGGCCGCCGCGAGGGCGGGCGCCGGACTCCCGGCTAGCCGTCCGCCTTGGCGGTGAGATCATCAGCCGGGTCGAGCCAGCGTGAGCGACCCAGGCGCTCGATCAGCTCGTCGGCTCCCTCCGGGCCCCAGGAGCCCTGGGGGTACAGCTCTGGGTGACCGCCGGCCTCCCAGGCCTGGATCACCTCGGCCACGATCTCCCAGCTGCGGTCGATCTCGTCGCCGCTGGGGAAGACCGTGTGAACGCCGGCCAGCACCTCGGTGAGCACGTGCTCATAGGCATCCGGCAGCTGGCTTCCCGAGAGTCCTGAGTACTCCAGGTCGAGGCCCGCGGGGACCATCTCGAACGTGGTGCCCGGGCGCTTGGCCCCGATCCGCAGGGTGATCCCCTCATGGGGCTGGATCCTGATCTGGAGCAGGGTGGGAATCGGCCGTTGCCGGTTGCCCCCCAGTCGCAGCGACGGCGCATCGCGAAAGCGGATCACGACCTGGGTCGTGCGCTGGCGCAGCGCCTTGCCGGTGCGGATGAAGAACGGCACCCCGTCCCAGCGCCAGTTCTCGACGCTGAGCATCGCCGCCACGTAGGTCTCTCGCCGCGACAGCCGGCTGACCCCATCGGCCTTGAGGTAGCCACGGTACTGGCCGCGCACCGCCAGCTGCGGGTCGATGGGGCGGACGGCTCGCAGCAACTCCAGCTTGGCTTTGCGGATGTCCCTGGCGTCGAAGGTCGTTGGCGGTTCCATCGCCACCAGTGCCAGCAGCTGCAGCACGTGGTTCTGCACCATGTCGCGCACCGCGCCCGATTGGTCGTAGTAGCCGGCTCGGCTGCCGATGCCCTCCTCCTCGGCCGCCGTGATCTGCACGCTCTGGACCAGGTTGCGGTTCCAGATCGCCTCGAAGATGGCGTTGCTGAAGCGCAGCGCCAGCACGTTCTGGACGGTGTCCTTGGCCAGGTAGTGGTCGATCCGGTAGATCTGGTCCTCGGTGAAGGTCTCCTGCAGCTGGCGGTTGAGCTCGCGTGAACTCTCGAGGTCGTGACCGAGCGGCTTCTCCACGACTATCCGTCGCGATGGGTCACCCCGGCGGTTCAGGCCCACCTCAGCGAGGCCGCACAGGATCGCGGGGAACACGTTGGGAGGGGTCGCCAGGTAGAAGACCACCTGGCAGGCCTCGTCATCGACGGCCCTCAGCCGGGAATAGGCGCTCCGGTCGGAGTAGTCCAGCCGGACCCACCTGGCACTCTCGGCCAGGCCGGCCGTCCGCTCGTCGGAGCTGAGACGGGCGGCAAAAGACTCGTCGTCCAGGTCCGAGCGGCCGACCCCCACAACTCGCACCGGGCCGCTGACCTCATCTCCGGAGAGCGCGGACTGGAGGGCAGGAAGCACCTTGCGCTTGGCGAGGTCCCCCGATGCTCCGAAGACGACCAGGGTGGTGGTGGGCGGTGTGGACATGCTTGCCATTCTCGCGGCCCCGGGGCGGCTGCGCGCCGGCGAAGATCGCCGATGCGGCCACGGCGCTCGGGCCGCCCGCCGGAAGTGGGCGACCTGCGAAGATTCCGGGCTGGATGAGCGTCGCCTGGTCGGGATCACCCCGGTTCGACACCATCGTGGTCGGTGGCGGCCACAACGGGCTCGTCTGCGCCGCCTACCTGGCGCGGGCGGGCCAGCGCGTGCTGGTCCTGGAGCGCCGCCCGCGGGTGGGCGGTGCGGCCGTCACCGAGGAGGTTTGGCCCCAATACCGGGTCTCGATCCTCTCGTATGTGGTGAGCCTGCTCCGGCCCGCGATTGTGGAGGAGTTGCAGCTCCGCCGCTTCGGGTATCACGTCTATCCGCTTGACCCCGCCTACTTCATGCCCTTCCCCGACGGTCGCAGCCTGCTCTACTGGGAGGATCTCCGCCGCGCCCAGGCGGAGGTGGCCAAGTTCTCGGCTCACGATGCCTCCGCGCTGGCTGACTACGACCGAACCATCGGCCGCCTGGTCCAGGTGGTGCGGCCTCTGCTGGACCGGATACCGCCCCGCACCAGGATCACCTCCCCCGCCGAGCTGGCCGAGGCGTTGGGTCTGACGCGGCACCTGCTCCGGCACCGCCGCGACCTGGCCGCGCTGGTTGACATCATGACCATGTCGGTCGCCGACTACCTCGACCAGTGGTTCGACGACGAGGCGGTCAAGGGTGCGCTCTGCCCGGGCGGGGTGATCGGGGCCTGGGCGGGACCGAGATCCCCGGGAACGGCCTACGTGCTCCTCCACCACCGGATCGGCGAAGCGGGAGGGTTCCGGGGCGGGTGGGGCTTCGTCCGTGGTGGGATGGGCCAGCTCTCCGAGATCCTCGCGCAGGCGGCGGCGGCGCACGGGGCCGAGGTCCGCACCGGCGCCGAGGTGATCTCGATCCAGGTGTCAGGCGAGCGCGTCCAGGGCGTTGTGCTCGGCGACGGCACCGAGCTTCACGCCACCCGGGTCATCTCAGGGATCCACCCCGCCACGACCCTCCTGGGGTTGGTGGGGAGGACCCACCTGCCGCCCGAGCTGGCCCAGGACATGGATCGCTATCGCAGCCGCAGCGGGTCGGCCAAGGTCAATCTGGCCCTGGCCGAGCTCCCCGACTTTCGGGCCCTGCCGGGGCGGGACCTGGGGCCGCAGCACCCGGAGTTCATCATCAATCCCTCCGTCGACCACCTGGAGGCGGCGTGGGCTCAGGGGCAGTCGGGGCACTGGAGTGAGTCACCCATGATGGACTGCGTCATTCCCACCACCAAGGACCCGAGCCTGGCCCCTGCGGGCCGGCACATCCTCACCTGCTTCGTTCAATACGCCCCCTACAGCCTCAGCGAATCCAGCTGGGAGCAGCAGCGAGAACCCCTCGGCGACAGGGTGGTGGAGATCCTGGGCCAGTACGCGCCCAATCTGCCGGGAGCCGTCCTCCACCGTCAGGTGATCACCCCCGTGGACATGGAGCGAGAGTTCGGGCTGATCGGCGGCAACATCTTCCATGGCGAGATGGCTCTGGACCAGCTCTTCTGCTTCCGGCCCGCGGCGGCGGCGGGCAGCTACCGGACCCCCATCGGCGGGCTGTACCTGTGTGGCTCCGGCACCCACCCCGGTGGTGGGGTGATGGGGGCCCCGGGACGCAACGCCGCCCGGGCGGTGCTGGCCGACTCCAGGATCGCGGGTCTGCGGACTCGATTCCAGCGCCACCCCCGCCCCGCCTCGTGATCGCTGCCCGGGCTCTGGCAGGAGTCACTCTCGCCGGTTGGTCGTCCTTGGCCCGGGCCCAGCCGAACTCGGGGCCCGGTGCTTAGACTGAGCCGGTGGCGCGGCTGAGCCTGGGTGGGCCCGGATCGTCCCCGAGTCGGATCGGGCTCGGTCTGGCCGCGGTCGGCCGCCCCGCCTACATCAACCTCGGTCGCGACCGCGACCTGCCGCCAAGCCGAGGCCGGGAAGACCTTCGTGGGCGGGCGGAACTCCTGCTGGACCGCGCGTACCGACTCGGGATCCGGTACTTCGACGCCGCTCGTTCCTACGGGTTGGCCGAGGAGTTCCTAAGCGGCTGGCTGCGGACCCGGGCCATCTTGCCCGGCGAGGTCGTCTGCGGGTCCAAGTGGGGCTACACCTACATCGGCGACTGGCGGATGGATGCTCCCGTCCACGAGCTGAAGGACCACTCCCTGGCCGCGCTGCGCCGGCAGTACCGAGAGAGCCGCCAGCGGCTCGGTGACCATCTGCACCTGTATCAGATCCACTCGGCAACCCTGGAGAGCGGGGTCCTCGAGGACCAAGCGGTCATGGCCGAACTCTTGCGCCTCAGCCGCACCGGTCTGGCCATCGGGCTCACCGTCAGCGGTCCCCGCCAGGCCGACGTGGTGCGCCGGGCGATGGAGGTGAGCGTGGACGGGGAGAACCCATTCGCCTGTGTGCAGGCCACCTGGAACCTGCTGGAGCCATCCGCCGGCTGCGTTCTGGCGGAGGCCCATCAAGCGGGCTGGCAGGTGCTGGTCAAGGAGGCGATGGCCAACGGCCGTCTGCTGGAGCATGGGGATCCCCGGCTCCGGCCTCTGAGTGAGGTGGCGAGCAGGCTGGGGCTTCCCTTCGATCGGGTCGCGTTGGCCGCGGTGCTGGCCCAACCCTTCGTCGACACAGCGCTGTCGGGGGCCGTGACCGTGGACCAGTTGGAGAGCAACGTGAGAGCTGTTGAGGTGAGTCTCTCAGCGGAGGATCTGGAGTTGCTGCAGAGGCTGGCGCTCCCTGCTGACCGGTACTGGGCGGAGCGGGGGCAATTGGCTTGGAGCTGAGGCGAGGGCGTCAGTTCTCGAACTGAGCCGGTGGTGCCAGTCCGGGGCGTCCCAGCGCCGGTGGCTCGCTCGCGAGCAGGGACCCACCGCCGTCTGACTGCGATCGGGCGGCCGGTGCACGCTCGTGGCGGCGACGGATCCGGTCCCAAGCCCGGTGCCCGAAGGCGACGACGTACCGATCGCCGGCCCGGGCGGTGAACTGCAGGCGGGAGCCGCGGCGGCGGTAGCTCACGGGTCCGCCGCCGGGATCGGCGGCCCACTCGGGGACCCAGGAGCCGACAGGCGTGATCTGAACCTTGGTGGTGAGGGCACTCACCACGATGGCCCTGGTCAGGTGGCCATGTCGGGAATAGCGGTAGATGGCCAGGGCGGTGGCACCGGCCAGGGTGGTGGCGGCCACCCGGCCGCGGATGTCATAGGTCCACCTGCCCCGGGCCTGGAGGCGCGCCTCGCCGCCCTGACCCCGCTGCTGCCCCAGGGAGAGCACCGATCCCAGGGCCCGAGCCAGGGTTAGGGGGATGCGCTCGCCGCCCGACCAGCGGGTCGCGTAGTACATCGCGGGGATCCCGAAGACGGCGCTCTCGACCGTGTGCGCCACGGCCTGGGAGCGATCGAGGTGCCAGCCGTCTCCGTCGATCAGGCGGTTGGGATCCACCGCGCTGACGATGGCGGCCCGGTAGCTCCAGGTCGACGCCCGAGCGGCGTCGTACAGCCGCAGGGTGTCCTCGGTGCCCCCGAACTGTGGGGCCACCGCACTGGCGTCGATGAGGGCTTGCGGGTCCGCCCGCCAGGCCGCGCCGGAGAGCAGCCGCATGTAGCGCAGGAGCAGGGCTGCGCCGATCCCGAGTTGCGGCCGGCTGATCCTCTCCGCGGTGGGCGGTGGCACCAGGAATCCCCAGTCGAGCTTCAGGCCGTTGGCGCCCAGGTCGGCCGGTCCTGTCCCCAGCAGCTCGTCCATCTGGCTGGTGATCAGTTGCGGAAAGTCGCGGGCCGTGGGGTCGAGCAGGGTGCGCTGGCCGGTCCGGCTCTGGCTCCTCCAGAGCGGCCACCAGAGCACGACCTTGAGGCCCTCCCCATGGAGCCGCTGGATCAGGCGGCGCATCCCGCTCACTCCTCCGAAGCGGGAGCTCGGGGTGGCGAAACCCAGGCGCGCCTGCCACTGGGAGTCCAGGATCACCGTGAAGTGCTTGACCCCGAATCGGCTCCTCCAGGTGTTGACGAATCTCTCGACCCACGCGGTTGTGTATTTGTGAGAGGTTCGGGCCGCACCCACCACCAGCTGCTGGCCCCAGGTGTCGACCATCGGCCACGACCACCAGCGCGGGGGCTGACCGGCCCCGGGGGGAAGGGGCGCCTCCCCCATCTGGCGCAGGGCCAGGTGGTAGGAGAGCAGGGTCATGGCCGGGGTCTGCCCGAAGGTGAAGACGAGTGATGGGAAACCCAGCCAGGTTCCGGGGTCGGCCGCCCTGGCAACTCCCGCCGGCGGGGCCACCCGGCCTCCCGCGCCCTGGTCCCGGATCGAGGCCAACGTCGCCAATGGGTAGTTGACGTAGATGCAGCCCTCACGGGTCAGGGCCATCACCGTGGCGTCGGGGACCTGGACCAAGCCGATCCCACTCCAACTTGGGCCCGCCTTGAAGGAGAGCTCGAAGGGGGGCGGGGCGAAGGGCGCGGTATGAAACGGATGGTGGACGCCGAGATATGTGGTCGGAGTGGGCTGGAGGGACGGCGACACCGGGTCCGGGCTGAAGGCATGGCTGAGAAACGACAGGGGCAGTCCTCGCGCGCCGTTGCAGAGCAGGGCCGGCGCCGCCAGGCGATCCCTTCCCAGTCGTGCCTCGAAGCTGACCGTGAAATAGTCGGGGTGGGTCTGAACCACCGCCCGCTCCAGCAGCATGCCCCCGCTCGCGAACGCGTAGAGGTCCAGCTGCGACCCGGTGGTGGTGGTCGTGAAGCGCGCCCCCGGCGGAATCCGGGAGCGCCCGACCAAAGCGGTGAGCGGAAACGAGAACAAAGACGAGCCATGGGGTCCGAAGACCGAGACGATTCCGGTTGCGCGGTCGAGCGACAGCCCGTACGAGCTCTCGCGGACCGCGATGTTGGCGCCGCCCCGGGTGGGCCGGCTCCAGGCTCCTGGCGCGGCCGGGGCTGCCACCGGACTTGAGTGCCGGTGACCGAGCCCGGGGTCGGAGCGACCGGCGACGGCCCACGCCTCGCCTCCCACGCCGACCAGCGCCACGACGGTGAAGGCAAGCGCCACGCGCACCAACCTTCCCAGCCCCCAGTGCCCCGTCCGAAGCCGTACCGCCCGCCTAGACATCGCTGCCCATCCGAAGGGGCGCCGGGCCCCAGCCACCGGGGGGGAGAGCTGCGCCCTTGATCACAGGGCAGCTTGGCCCTGGCGCCGGACCGCCCACATGAGAACTGACCTTTGGTGGCCGCTCTGGCTCCGATCAGTGCCTGCTGGCGATACCGTTTCCAGGCGCTCGATGGTGATCGAGTCGGGAGCCGCGCTGAGCAGGCGTTCCTCTGTGTAGAGGAG
>JAKABA010000133.1 GCA_021802115.1 bacterium
GAGCACCACTCACCTCCCTTGAACTTGATCCGAACGCCTCTGGAGCATATCGTGGCACGGGAGCCCCCGCCCCACCGCCGGGCGACCAGGCCGCCGGAGAGGCGCCCACCGTCACCACCGGCCGGCTCATTTGTCACAATCCCTTGGCGAGGAGAGTCCGCCTCTGATGGGAGGGGCAAACTGACCCTGATGGCTCAACCCACCTACCGACCCGGGTCGAAGGAGGACTTCGACCGGCTCTACCAGAGCAACTACCAGCGCATCTACGCCACCGCGGTGGTGCTGCTGCGCGACCCGGCGGCGGCCGAGGACTGCACCCAGGAGGCCTTCCTGCACGCCTTCCGCGCCTGGAAGCGCTGGAAGCAGGACGCGCCTGCGGAGGCCTGGCTGTACCGGATCGCGATCAACACCGTGACCTCATGGCGGCGCCGGGAGCGGCTCCGGGAGGCGGGCGAGCTGGTGCGACGACTGGGTCGTCCCGCCGACCACCTGGACTCGTCGCCGGTCGAGGAGCTCGACATGGTGGCAGGGTTGCGCCAGCTCCCGGTGAAACAGGCGGCGGTGATCGTCCTTCGGCACCTCCACGGTTACAGCAACCGGGAGATCGCGGCCACCCTGGGGATCCCCGAGGGCACGGTCGCGTCGCGGCTCGTGGCCGGCAAGCGCCGCCTCCGGGAGCTGCTGGCGGACCGCCCTCAAAGGGTGGAAATGAACAGATCGGCCAAGGCGTGCGTCCCCTCTGACAGGTAAGCCATGGAAAGCAGCAACACACCCGACCTCGACCGGCTGCTGGAGCAGCAGCTCCAGCGGGAGGTGGCCACCCATCCGGGGAGTTCCGCGGCCCCCGGGACGGCCAGGTATCACGCTGCATTCATAAGAGGAGGTATGCATATGCCGTTTGTCCCGAGTTTCCTGGCCGGGCTCTCCGCCAAGGGCGCCGCCGGCCTGGCCCTGGCCGCGATCGCGGTGGGCGGTGGGGCCGCAGCCACGGTGGCCTCCCACAGCGTCGACCCCATGAACTGGGGGCAGCTGGTGGTGGGGCAGGTGAAGACCTGCAAGGCCGAGTACGGACCGTCGGCCACCCCGTCCGCGAGCCCCTCCGTCAGCCCCGCCGCCAAGGCCAACGTCGGCCAGTGCGTGAGCGCCTTCGCCAAGACCCACGGGCAGATGGAGCGCAAGCTCCACGCCCACGCGAGCCCGAGTGGACGTCCGAGCGGACTCCCCTCCGGCCGTCCCAGCAGCCCGGGCCGGCCCAGCGGTCTGCCCACCCCGCCCGCCTTTGCCGGCAAGCCGAGCGGGCTGCCCACGCCCAAGGGAAAGGGCCGTCCGAGCGGCACCCCCAGCGGTCACTGAGCCCGGCTGAGCGAGAGCCGGGAATCCCGAGTCCTGCACCCGGTGGGTCGGTAGCGGCCCCCGGGTGCAGCCCGCTCTGGCAGATCAGGAGGCGATCGCCTGGCGGATCTCCGCCACCGCCTGATCCGGGTCCGCCACGTCCACCACCAGCGCCCGGTAGTGCTCGTGCTGGAGGGAGATCACCAACTCGCGACCCCGACGGGGCAGATCCCTGACCACCGCCACTGCGGCGCAGTCGCGGGCGGCTGGCGGGAGCTGCGTCGGGGTGCCTAACCCCGTCGGCACCCATCCCTTCCTCCCACCAGAAGTACCCGCTGCCACCCCTGATCATGGGCAGAGGGGCGCCACTCCGAGGCCTCCCAGGCTGAGCCGCCCGGCGCCGGTCAACCTCCGTTGGCTCCAGCCCTTCGCGAGTCGCGGTTGAATCACGGAGGTCCACGGTGGGCATCGAGACCCGAGGGCGTCGTTTGCTCCATCGAGTCTCGCGATGCCGTCACACCTGACGCGAAGTGGTCGCGGAAGTCGCATTGTCCACCGTCGCGGCTACGTTTCCGCGTATGCACTCCGGACCGCGGATCCCCCACCTGCCCCACCGCGCGCGAGCGGGGTTGTGGCCGCTTCTGGCCACGATCGCCGTAACGATGGCAGTTGCCCTCGGACCGGTCGGTCCGAGCACCGTGCAAGCGGCGAAGAGGACGGCAACCGTCAGCGCGGCGGGGACCACCTGGCTGCTCACGCGTGCCGCGCTTACCGACGTCGCCCAGTCCTCGGCCGCCTTGGCAACGCTCGCCCAGGGCCGCGTGGTGGAACTCGTCCCGCCCAGCAGCCGGCCACTGCTTCCCCCCGGCCTGTCGATCACGCCGGCCTTCACGGTGGACAGCGTGACCGCACTCCAGTCGATGATCAGTACCGATACCGTGCCGTCCTGGGCTCGCGCGGTCCTTTTCGATGATGAGGCATGGTCATTGACACCCCTCAATGAACAGCTGTACCCGGTACAAGCTGCGCAGGCAGCGGCCACCTTGGCCCGGGCTGCCGGCCTGTCGCTCTGGTGCGCGCCGGGCCTTGACCTGGTCTCGGAGCTGGACCCCAGCGCTCCCAGCTACTGGCAGGGTTACCTCGCCCTGAATCTGGCCGGCAACATTGGGAGCGTGTGTGGCGGCCTCGACCTCCAGGCCCAGTCGCTGGAACGGAACTCGAAGACGTACCAGACGTTTGTGGCCGAGGCCGCGGCGCAGGCCACGGCTACCCATCCCGGGGTAGCGTTGACCGCCGGGCTGAGCACCAATCCGCCGGGTCCCGCGGTGTCACTGAAGGACCTGGAGGCCGCGGTCGCGGGCACGATTTCAATCACACGCGGGTTCTGGCTGAACATCCCAAACCCCGGTCCCTGGTGTCCCAACTGTGCCCCCGCCGATCCCGCGCTCGCCGTTGAACTATTGACCTGGCTGTGAGGGCGGCCCGGGTCTCCCGGGGGCAGCGCCAACCGGGCCGCCCAAGGGCGCCAGCGAGTTACCTGTGGGGTGGTCGCACCGCTCAGCCTCGACGCCGCTTGCGGACCAGGCTTCGCGACCGATCCCGCTGGGCGGACCCTGAGGGCACGGTGCCTGCGCTTTGCCGCGGCACCACGCGACCGCTGAGCTCCATCGGGGCCACCGCACGCGGTGCCCGCACATAGGCGAGGTCCTGAGTCAAAGTCGGCGGTGGTTGTGCCAGTCTGCGTGCGGTAGCCGCTCCCGACTGGTTGATCCGGTGGACCAGCGCGTCGGTGATCGCCTGGGACCGATGTTGGCCGCCGGTGCATCCTACGGCGATCCGGAGCACGGTGCGGCGCTGCGCGACATAGTGGGGGATCAGCTTGGTGATCAGCGACTCGAAGTGGTCCAGCAGGATCCGGGCGGCCGGCTGATTGGTGACGTAGGCAGCGACCTCGGCGTCGCCACCGGCGTGGGCGCGCAGCTGAGACACCCAGTGCGGGCTGTCCAGGCAACGAGTGTCCACCACCCAGTCCGCTCCGGCCGGGACCCCGTCCCGATAGCTGAAGTGGAAGCAGTCGACCTGCGCCTTCGCCCGCTCCCGCCAGTCGTCCAGCAACCGCCGCAGGTACGGCTCGGCCGCCGCACCCAGCTCCGGCAGGCAGGCGTGGGGTCGTCGGGGAACGAGTGCGTTCCAGCCCTCGGGGATGGCGCCCACGAAGAGGAGCCAGTAACGCACAGCGCGCTGGTCCAGCTCGACGATCCGCTCCACTCCCCGGCGATTCTCAACCATGAGCACCAGGTCCGGGGTCTGCGTCAGATCGATTGGGCGCGGGTCATCCGCAGGCCGGGTGACGTACCCCAACTCCTCCGCCAGGCTCCTCGCCGCCGCGGAGCTCGCGCTGGTGCAAACCAGAGTCACCAAAGACATGTGTCACCTCCCCCTTCCTGAGGAGCTTGCCGCCCCGCCAGGAACCCTGAGCAGCGTCCAACTCCCAAACCTCCCCGGGTCATCCGACTGCCAGCAGGACCTTGGCCCCCAGCTCGGGATCCGGGGCGGCGCACTCCGGGCAGCTCCCCCCTGGCTCGGGGATGTTTAACCAGTAACCGGAGACCAGGCGGTCGGTGGCCCGCACGTCGGCCTCGAGCTCGGCGCTGGTGACGGGCCCCCCTCCGGGATTGGCGCTGAGCCCGGCCAGGATCTCCGCCAGGGAGCCAGTGGCTCGGATCTGGCGCACGGCGCCGGCCACCAGGCTCCGGTAGGCGCTCACAGAGCGCTCCTGTGACTGGGCCTGTATCTCCAGCACGCCCCGGACCCTTCCCAGGGCTTGGGCCATCTCGCGCGGAATCCCGAGCCCGAGGTACCGGCTGGCGAGACTGCCGGCTCCGGACGCCAGGGCCTTCACCAGATCAAGCCCCGGAGCCAGGATCGGGGTCTCCGATCGGGACCGGGCCAGGTCCACGAAACGGGACGCGTACAGTGCCCAGCGCACCCGCTCTGCGCTGGGGGTGTAGACCCAGTCCTCCGGGTCGTACAGCACCGCGCCGGGAGTCGGCGCCCCAATCCCGGGAGTCCACCTGGCGAATGCCGTCTCACTGCGGAAGCTGATCACCTCGGTCGCCGGCAGGCCCGGATACAGCGACCCCGCGGCGCCGACCAGCTCCAGCACCGTGGCCGACCGCAGGACCGCGGTCACCGGCCCCACACCGGCCATCTCCCGGATCGCCTGGGTGGTGAGGAGCCAGATCGGATGCTCGGCCATGGGCGCGGGCGGAGACCCGGAGGGGCTCACGAGCTGTGACGGCGAGCTGTGGGGGTGTTGTAGCGGCCGCACCAGCCCGCAGCTGGAGACCGCTATCGCCATCGCGACCCCGATGGCAACGGCGGGCGCTCGGACGCCACGTGGCCGACCAGGTTCGTGGGCCGCGACCGCGAGACGGCCGTCGGCGAGCCCTCTGAGTAGGCGCTCAGGCGGGCGCATCGCCTCCCAGCTCCATCGACCGCCCGGCGGCCCACCCGGGCAGCGGCACCCGTACGGGGCGGGTCGGCAGGGTGAGAAAGCTCTCGATCATGATCGCCCGCCGGATCAGCACGTAGGTCGGATACCAGAGCAAGAACCACGGCAGGTAGCGGGCGTAGCCGTGGCGGACCGCCATGTAGGCGGTGCACACCAGCATGGGCATGACCGCGGACCCGAACAGCACCAGCACATACCAGATGTTGCGGTTGCTGGACGGCTGCTCCAGGGCCCAGACCAAGGCGTACAGGTAGACGATCGGCCTGACCATCATCATGAACCGGAAGACCGCCGCCCGGACCGTGGACAGCCAGACCCTGGGACCGGCCGATGGTCCCTGGAAGGGGCCGTGGCGCGCGAAGAGGTGGGCGCCGCTGCGATACCAGCGCAACCGTTGCTCCCGGTATCCGTGCAGGTCGGTCGGGACGTCCTCGTGGATCACGATGTCTCGATCGAGAACCGCCCGGTACCCGAGCCTGCCGATCTGCATGGTGAGGTCAGCGTCCTCGCCGTTCATCCCGATGACCATCCCTCCGACGGCGCGCACCGGTTCGGGCCGGAACGCCTGAAAGGTTCCGGGCACGCAGGGAAGAGCATCGATCGCCATCAGCCCGGGCCGCACGAACAAATACCCATAGAGGCATTCGATGAGGCGCATGCGGTGGACCCACGAGCGTCCCATGCGGGGAAACGTCGACCCCCCCACGTTGCCGACGGCGGGGTCTTGGAACCAGCGGGGCAGACATGCGAAGGCGTTCTCGCTGATGACCACATCGGCATCGATGCGAACCGCGATCGGCGCCGTGACCCGGGCCAGCGCCGCGTTCAGCGCCGCCGACTTGCCCCCATGGGCGCAGGCGATGATCTCCCCTCTGGCCGCCCTGAAGCCATTCATAGCCCGCTGGGAGATGGCGACGGTATCATCCTCCGACCCGTCGTCCGCGAGGGTCACATTGACCTGCCCCCTGTAGTGCTGCGCCGCCCGGTCGATGGAGTCGAGAGTGTCAAGGATGCCCGGGGACTCGTTGTAGGCGCACATGATGACGTGGATGGTCGGGGTGGCGTCGCCGATCTCGGGCTCGGGATGAAACCAGTTGAAGATCCGCAGAAGCAGGATGAAGAAGGTCCAGATCAACGCGTAGGTCATGAAACCGAGAAAGATGTACAGGCTGTGGCCGAGCGCCCCCAACTTCAGGATCAGCGCCGTCCCAATGACCAAGAGGGCCACGACCGCCAGTGCGAGCAAGGATGCCTGGGCCGTGAAGGTGCCGTAGACCCGCGGCACTACCGGCACCTGGCTCGGGCGGGGCAGATAAAAGGTGGTGAAGAACACTCGCAGCATCACTGTGGCCCACAGGACCAGGTTCAACAGGATCCCCTCCAGGCCCACGTAGGCGATGGGCAGCCGGGTCTGGGCCGAGAGCACCACCACCAAGCAGTCGAGCAGGAGGGCCATACCCAGGTACAGAAAGGCGTGCAGCGAGACCGCGAGCTTGCGTGCGGGGGTCCCGCGCAGCACCAGTCCCAGCGCCGCGATCGCCGCTGCGATCATCAGCCGCAGCCCGGTCTCAAGGTGATTGGAGTAGGGCCCGATCACGGTCGGCGCCGGCAGGACCCAGATCGCCAGGCGCAGGACCACCGAGGCGTACACCCTGGCGAGGCTGGTCCGCAGCGCCACGATGACGACGGCATAGACGGTCAGCACGCCGAGGAATGACAGGACGCGAGTCAGGCGAACCGGTTCAGGCCCGGGGATGACCACCAGGCCGAGGCCATCGCCCCGGTCCAGACTTGGATGGCGGCGCACCGACCAGAAGACCCAGGCAATGGACGCCGAGAAGAGGGTGACCACCAGGGCCAGGTGATAGGGTGCGATCATGAGCCGATTGCTCTTTCTCGCGCCCCGCGATGAGGCGCTTCGCTGACGTGGACCCGAGCGCAGCTCCGAGTCCGACGGGACCGAGTGCAGTCGTCGGAATACGGCCCCCGTGCCTCATGCTGACCAGCCGGGCGCTCCGGCTCACCACCGAGATGGGGTTCGATCCGCGCTCGTTGAGCGACGTGACCTGGCTGGTTCTCGGGGGCCCGCCTCCTCAGAGTCCGGGATGGGACGGGGCGACCTGCTGGCCGGCGTTCAACTGTCCCAGCTATCCGGCGGTGGAAGCGGCACTGGCCAATTTGCAGTCCTATCCGCTGCCCAGCCTCATCCTCTATGACCAAGAGGCGTGGGACCTGACGCCGGCCAGGGAGCGACGGGATCCCGTGGCCTTCGTCCAGCGTGCCGCCGACCTCGTCCGTGGCTCCCGGGTCCGCCTGGGGGCCGCCCCCGCCCTGACCCTGGCCCAAGAGCTCATGCCCGGGGCGGGCTCTCCGGAGGCCGCCTACCTCAACTGCGGAATCATCGAGCCCCTGGCCCGGGCGGTGTCGCTCTTCCACGTGCAGAGCCAGCGCCTCGAACGGCAACCGCCTCGTTTCAGCGCGTTTGTGAGGGAAGTTGCTGAGCGGGCCTGTACCAGCCACCCTGGAGTCGTGGTCACGGCGGGACTGAGCACCAACCCCACCGGACCCGAGGTCGGTCTGGAGCAGCTGGTGGAGTGCATAGAGCGCACCGCCGAGCACGTGGACGGCTATTGGTTGAACGTCCCCAGACCGGGCCGGCGCTGTCCCCACTGCCGTCCGGAGAACCCGGGCCTCGCGACGGCGCTGCTGGCCCGGCTGCGGCTCGCTCATCGATCCGGCCGTGCTGGGCCAGACCGGGCTGAGATCACGGTCATCCCTGCAGGCTGACGTTCCCGGACATTCCCAGGAGCCCGAATCCCAGCTGGCGGTCCAGTCGCACCACGACGTCGTAGCTGGCGGCGCCGTTGGCGTAGATCGGCGCTGAGTCCACACGCTCCACCCGGCCCGGGATGGTGACGGCGCGGCCGTTTATGGTCAGCCGGGCTGCCTCGCCCCGCCGGACCGAGAAGATCTGGGACTGCGGCACCACGGCCACCGCCTCCCACGACGTTGCCGGGTAGAACGAGATCATGGGCTGGTTGGAGGGCTGGCCGCCCACCGTGGGAGCCTGGGGAGCCGGCGGGAACAAGCTGAAGCCGGCCGGCGTGGGCACCTGGGCCCCCACCGGTGCCGGTGCAGCCACACCCGATGGCCCGGCGATCTCCCCGGCGGTCCCGCCGACCGCCACCACGACCCCGTTGGACGGGGCGGTCAGGGTCGCCTCCTGGAGGGCGATCTGATCCGCCGCGACGGCAGCCTCATCGCGGGCGACTGCGGCTTGAGCCGTGCCGATCGCGGTGCTACTGGAGGGCGTGTTGCCATTGAGCAGGGCGTTCTCGGCCAACGCGACCTTCGTCTGGGCGGCTGCCACCGCGGCGCTCGCCGCCGCCTGGGCCTCCGGGGTCGTAGCCGCTGCCAGCTCGGCCTCTGCGCCATTCAGCTCCTGCTGGGCGAGAGTCACGTCCAGACTCAGGCCGCGGTGCTGGGCGCTCACCGCGCCAGGTATGGCATTGAGCGTGGCCTGGTCGGCGGCCAGGGTCGCCTGGTCGTAGCTGAGTCGCAGCTTCAGCAGCGTGGTCTCCTGGGTCGCGAGAACCTGGCCCCGGTGAACGCGCTCACCGGGATAGACATCGACGGTGGCGACCTGGCCGGAGTTGGCGAACTGCAGATCGGCCATGGTGCTGGGCTGGACCACCGCCGGGAAGGTGGCGGGGGCCAGCAGGAAGACGTTCCGGACCAATAGCACGAGGCCCACCAGAACGGCGATGAGGATCACGCCCGCAAGGGCCACCTCCAAGTGCCGTCCGAGCCGGGACCGGCCGGGAGAGGTTCGACCTGGGGCGGTGGGCCATGCCGGCCGACCGTTGACTCCGATCTTGGGTTGGGTATCTGGTCCGGTTTCCACCGCCACGAGCCTTCCTCCCTGCCGGGCCGGCGCGGCTTCGGAACCCATCGACGACCCGGCTCCCCTGGCTGACGGCGCCAGCGGAGCCCTTAACCCGGATCGTTGTGGGTGTGCGCATCAACCCGTCACGGGTCGATGCATCCGCTCCTGGCCGATCCCTGCCCTTCCTTTTGCCGCCGTCCCTCGCGGCGAACTCGGTCAGCCTACAGATTGACCCGACGACTGTCAAGCGGAATCGAGATGAAATCAGAGTGGGAGATCCGGCCCGAGCCGGTCATTGCCCGCTGGATCTGGGACCGCTGCGGCAGCTTGGTCCTGCACGGACCGCGGTGGCGGTGCTCCCGTCACTGGGATCCACGCCCTGAGCGCGGCCGCGCGGCCTTGGTCTTGGACACCCTGGGGGACCGGACCCGCCGTAGCACGGACGCTCCTGACCGCGTGATGGCGGATCCTCGGCGCTCGCCCGTTGTCTGCCACCGTTCGCGGGCTCTGCCGGGGGTAGACAGGGCGCGCATCTGGTCCGCACCTCCGACCCCAGGCTGACTCCCGGTCACATCGCAGCAAACGGCCAGGAGCTCAGGCGGCTGCATGGGGGATGCGGGACATCAACGCGAGCCGGGATCCGCGCCCGGCGTACCCCGCAGCTGGGGCGGATCCCAGCCCAGCTGCGGGGGTGACCCTGTCGATGGTGCGAGTGGCCGATAGGACCCGAGGAGATCGGGAAGCATAGCGAGACCTGAGACCGGACGCCGCTTGGCGGCGGAGGGCACACCTCCTACTGCGGGCTGAGGGGATGGCGCTCAGGCTGGCCCGTCGCTCTGGGCCCGGCCCTGGCCGGGATCGCGGTGGACGGCGCGACTCCAGCCACGGTGGCCACCAAACAGCATCGATCCTATGCCTCGGGGAAGCGGAGCGGAGGGGCAGGTGCAGAGACGCAAGGTCGAGTACGGGCCTGCGGCCGTCCCGTCCGAGAGCCCATCGGCCAGCCCCGCCGCCAAGGCGACCGTCGGCCGGGGCGTGAGCGCCTTCGCAAAGACCCACGGGCAGATGGAGCGCAAGCGGCACCCCACACGAGCCGGGAGGGACGGCCGAGCGGACTTCCGTCCAGCCGTCCCATCTGCCCGGGCCGGTCCCAGTGACGTGCCCACCCCGCCTGCCTTCGCCCGCCAGCCGAGCAAGCTGCCGACGCCCACGGGGAAGGGCCGTCCCCGTGGCATCTCCAGCGGGCACCGGGCCCGCCTCAGCGATAGTCGGAAATCTCAAGCCCTGCCCCCAGGGGCGGGCGGCTGCCCCCGGGGGCAGCCCACTCCGGGGAATCAGGAGGCGATTGCCTGACGGATGTCTGCCACCGCCTGATCCGGGTCCGCCACGTCCACCACCAGCGCCCGGTAGTGCTCGTGCTGGAGGGAGATGACCACCGCGTGGCCAGGGCGGTGCACATCCCAGAACACCGTTCCCTCGGCATCGTGGACGAAGCCAGCCTGAAGGACGCCCGGGATCCGTGACCCCGCCAACTTGATCCCCCCTCGCATGGCCTCCACCACCTGCTGGTCGCTGGTGACGCCGGTGATGTCGGCCAGAGGGATGGTCAGGTGGCTGCGCAGCGCCCAGAGCCGGTCGGCCCCCACCACCTCCAACTCCAGCACTCCGCCCTCGATCTTCTACTCAGTCATGGGACCGAATCCTAGTCGGAAGTTCCTGGGGATGTTGAACTGAATCGAGTTCAAGAATTGGCTGGCAGGTAGCCACTCCGAGCTTAACAAGTGGTATGTAAGCTGGTAGCATTGTCGCGTGGCCAAACCGCGTGGCAACTCGATGCACATCGACCGCATCTCCAGCCATCAGGGCACCCACATCAGCTAC
>JAKABA010000134.1 GCA_021802115.1 bacterium
CGGCAATCCGGTCGGGCGGCTGCCACACATCCATCTGGCGACCGAGGACCTGTCCGCCCCGACCAGGGACGGGCACCTGCGGCAGGCGATAACCCAGCTCCTGGAGCTGGCGGAGGTGAGCCGGGCGGGCTGCATCACCATCGAGGACTTGGGCTTTTCTGAGATGCGGTCTGGCGGCCGGGAGCGCTACGGCTCCCGGCACTGGTTTCGCAAGGCGGTCTTGGGGATGCCGATCGCCAAGTTCAGGGATCCGCTGGTGGCGATGGCCTCCAGGCGGGGTATCGCGGTGGTTGGCGTCCCGGCCGCTCCTCAATCTGGGGGCGCCAGCACTGGCTGGCTCCCCTCTTGGCACAGCATCAGCAGGTATCCGGGCACACGGCCGCGGCCGTGGTGCTCGGTAGAAGGGCATTCGGGCACTCTGCCCGGCGCAGATCACAGGCAAGTCCAGGTATGACCACATCCGAACGGAGGATCGAAGCGGCGGGGCAACCCGCTGATGTGGAGAGCTACCACGTGGGAAGCGTCGGCATGGCGGGTACCGGGTGCGAGGGCCAGTCCAAGCTCCAAAGGCGTCAGGGCAGCCACCCAAGTGGCGCAAGACCCGAAACGGCGACGGCAACCTTGGCAGCGTCCAGGTCGGGAAAGACCGCTCGTCCCGACCGGGTGTCACTTATGGGCACTCCGTAGGAACGGTGGCACGGACTGCGGAGATTCGCCCCGTCGGAAAATGGCCGACGGATGTGCAAGCCCACCGGCCAAACGTCCCAGACTCACCACCGGTATGGGTTGGGAGTCACGCGCCGCCAGCACAAGCTGATCGTAGCAGCAGCCGGGGCAACAGCTGCGGCCATCGGTCCGGGGGTCGCGGTGGGGACCGATCCGGCCAGCCTGGCCGAGGCGGCGGGCAAAAGGTCGCCCCGACGCAGGCTCGAGTCAGAGTTTGGTCTCGTGGCCCCCCGGCGCGTCAGCGGCGGAGCAAGTTCTCGAGCGGCTTCAGCGGCCAAATGGGGCCGGTGCCACCTTGCCAATCTCGCGCCCGCCCGGAGTCACTCGTTGCCAACCGAGGCCGTGTTAATTTGAAGAAGTTCAGTTGACCCAGGAGGAAGCTCACTTGAGCGGCACCCAAGAAGACCACAACGCACCGCTAATCCGGGAGTTTCGCGCCAACCATGGCCAGGTAGGAGGCAACTTCCAGGGGGCCCCCCTGCTGCTGCTGCACACCACCGGAGCCAAGAGCGGCCTGGAGAGAGTGCACCCGATGATGTACCTCGACTCAGACGGGCGTCGCTTCGTCTTCGCATCCAAGGCCGGAGCCGACACCAATCCAGACTGGTACCACAACCTGGTGGCCAATCCTTCGGTGCGGGTGGAGACTGGCGACGAGACCTATCCCGCCACTGCCCGCTCCCTGGAGGGCACCGAGCGGGACCGGATCTACTCCGAGCAGGTCAGCCGGTTCCCTGGATTTGGTGAATACCAGGAGAAGACATCCCGCCGGATTCCGGTAGTCGAGCTCCTCCGCGGAGCCTGACTGCGCCTCGGCGTTGATTCCCGGACGCTGGCTCGGAGGAATCTGCTTGGACTCAGAAGGCCGGAGGTTGCCAGGCGGTTTTTATGGGACCGGCCACGGGGGCTCCCGCATAGCAGCCAGACCTGAGCCCGCCCGGCTTGGGGCGTCAGGCGGCGACACCGGCGCCACGCTCCGCCGGAAAAGCGGCGGTCGTCCAGTCGATCTCCAGCTCTCGTCGACCTCGGAACGGCTGTCATCCAGCGAGTTGGACGCAGGCGGAAGGCCCGGCCATTGGCTCAGGTCTACATCGGCGGCGAACTCTGGCAGCCCACGCCGGTCGGCCTCTGGGCGCGCCACCCTTCCTGGTCTCAGTCGACCTCACCAAGCCCGGTGAAGCGCTGATGGTGGATTCGCCGACGTCATCGGGGGCCGACGCCATCGTGGTCGGCGCCGGGCTGGCGGGGTTGGTGGCCACAACCGAGCTGGTTGCCAGGGGCCGCCAGGTGATCCTGGTGGACCAGGAGCCTGAGGCCTCGCTCGGTGGCCAGGCATTCTGGGCGTTCGGGGGCCTGTTCCTGGTCAACTCTCCCGAACAGCGACGGCTGCGCATCCATGACAGCCGGGAGCTGGCGGAGCAGGACTGGATGGGCTCAGCCGGTTTCGATCGACTAGTGTTCGACCCGGCGGGCGAGGACTACTGGGCCCACCGGTGGGCCCTGGCCTACCTGGAATTCGCCGCCGGTGAGAAGCGCTCCTGGCTGCACAGCCTCGGGGTGCGGTTCTTCCCGATCGTGGGCTGGGCCGAGCGCGGCGGCCAGTTGGCGGGCGGGCCGGGTAACTCCGTGCCCCGCTTCCACATCACCTGGGGAACCGGTCCGGCCCTGCTCGCTCCCTTCATCCGCCGGGTTCGCGCCGCCGCCGAGCAGGGCCAGGTGCGGCTGGCATTCCGCCACCGAGTGGATGAGCTCGTGGTCAGTGAGGATGGGATCTCTGGGGTGCGGGGCGCGGTGCTGGAGCCCAGTTCGGCGGCTCGAGGCACCCCCAGCTCCAGGGTTCAGGTTGGCTCATTCGAATTGCGGGCGCAGGTCGTGCTCGTCTGCTCCGGTGGGATCGGAGGCAATCATGCCTTGGTGCGAGCCAGCTGGCCGTCCCGACTTGGCCCTCCGCCACGGCGCCTGCTGACAGGGGTCCCCGCCCACGTCGATGGCCGGATGCTGGAGATCAGCCACAGGGAGGGCGCCAGGTTGGTCAATTGCGACCGAATGTGGCACTACCCAGAGGGAATCCAGAACTGGGATCCGATCTGGCCTGGGCACGGGATCCGGATCCTGCCCGGGCCCTCCGCGCTCTGGCTGGACGCCCACGGCCGGCGCTTGCCGGCGCCGAACTTTCCCGGCTTCGACAGTCTGGGAGCTCTCCAAACCATCACGTCCTCGGGCCACGACCACTCCTGGTTCGTGCTCAACCGCAAAATCGCCGAGCGAGAGTTCGCGCTTTCGGGATCGGAGCAGAACCCCGACCTCACCGGCAAGAGCGTGGGCCAGGTGATGCGCCGGAGCCGCTCCGGAGTTCCTCGCCCGGTGCAGGCTTTCCTGGATCACGGCGCAGACTTCGTGGTCGCCGCCACCCTGCCCGAGCTGGTTCGGGGCATGAACGACCTCCTGGGAAAGCCGCGACTTGATCTGGACGAAGTGGAACGGCAGGTCGTCCAGCGCGACCGCGAAATGGACAACCCGTTCACCAAGGACCCTCAGGTCATGGCCATCCACAACTCGCGCCGCTACCTGGGTGACCGCCTCACGCGGGTGGCCAGGCCGCACCGCCTGTTGGATCCGGCGGCTGGCCCCCTGATCGCGGTCCGGCTCAACATCCTCACCCGCAAGACGCTGGGAGGCCTCCAGACCGACCTGTCGGGCCGCGTTCTGTGTGAGGACGGCACTCCCCTGGCTGGGCTCTACGCGGCCGGTGAGGCGGCCGGATTCGGCGGTGGTGGCATGCATGGCTACCGCTCCCTGGAGGGGACGTTCCTGGGGGGCTGCCTGTTCTCAGGACGGATCGCTGGCAGAGAGGCGGCCGGGGCGATCCGCTGACTAACAAGCCCCGGTCGGGGGGGCCGCTCCCTCTCCATTGGTCAGGATGGCCGCCCGGTCGCGGCCGGACACCCAGCACCTCCCCCCTCCCCTCCGTGCTGGGGCGGCACCTGAGTCACCATCTTGACCGCCAAGGCACGCCCGCGCTGCCAGCCGCGCTGGCAGCGGCGAACGCGACGCGGGCGGACAGGGGCCGGGCAGGTCCAGCTCGGCCACGGGAGCAGCTGGTCAGGCTAAGGTCTGGTACCGCAGAGCCGTCTCCCCCTTCAGAGTGCCCGACCTGAGGGTGAGCGTGGCCTGGCAGGCGCTCTGGCAGGCCCGTGGCAACACCTCTCCCACGAGTCCGCGGCCTGGCTCTCGCACCACCTTGTACCAGGACTGCGGCCCGATGGCGACGGGCGCTGAGAACCCGGCACCCCGCACCAGGTCGACGCAAAGCGGCTGATCCTTGGATAGAAGTGCCGTGCCCGAACCCGGGAGCGGTTGGAACGTGGTCACCACCTCATCAACCCTGCCTTTGCCATACTCGGTCACAACCAAGTTCTGGCCGCCGTCAAGGGCCAGTCCCTCGGGCTGGTCCATGCCGCTGGCTATGACCACCTTCGGCCCGGGTGACACCTGAAGCAGGGTCAGATCACCGGCCGCCTACCTGCCGCCCCATGGGGCGCCGGCCGGGATGACGTTCTACACGGGCAGCTCCTATCCGGTCGCCTACCGGGGCAACCTGTTCATCTCCGAGTGGGGCAGCAACTTCACCTACGCGGACACTGGCCATGTGGTGGAGCGCGTCGTCCTGGGCGCCTCTGGGACCGTCTCCAGCTCCCAGGTGAGCGTATTCGCCTCCGGGTTTCAGCACCCGATCAGCGTGGTCCAGGCCCCCGATGGAGCTCTGCTGGTGGCTCACTGGGGCACCGGGATCGTGTACCGACTCCAGGCGACCTGACCCGGGCCAGCTTCTCGCCAGCAGCTCCAGTGCCGGCGGGCGCCGCTGGGAGCCCGAACGGGGATCGTCGAGGGCCCCCGCGAGCGGTGACCCGGGCAGGCCTACGCCCTGTCAATAGGCGAGGGGAAGAGACCGGCCCACCAGGGGGCCCAGAGCGGGCCGCACTGGAGCCAGGCCCACCAGGGTGTTGTAGGTGACGAAGGCGATCGCCAGGTGCATGGTCATGAGTACCGCGACCGCCTGGGCGGGCTCGCCATGCACCAGAATCCAGACGTCCGGGAGCCAGAGCACCAAGGTGACCACGACCGCCATCCGCAAAAACAACCAGCGCGGGCTCGAAGAGATCCGGCTCACGATTGGCCAGGCGACACAGGCGGCGCCCACCCCGATGACGGTCAGGGTGGCGTAGTCGGAGAACCGAAAGTGAGGGAAGCCATTGGTGGAGGGAAAGACCGTGACCCCTATCGCCACCAGGATGGCGTCGGCCACCAGCGACCCGACGATAGCCACCAGTGAGGCGAACACCGCCCGGCCGAGGGTGGGGTGGTCATGGCGGGGATCAAAGTTGATCTCGACCACGGCGAGCGCCCGCTGCACGGGCTCGGGCAACAAGGACTGGGCGGCGGCGCCCAGGCTGGTGGAGGGGAACACTCTCCTACAATACCGGCCTCGACGAAAGCCAGTCCCTGCCCATCTGCCCGCAGCGGCACCCCAGGAGTCACTGTGCTACTCCCATCGACCCCGCAGCGGTTTAGCCCGGTCGACGGCTTGAATCCCGGGCCCCGCGGCGTCGGAGGAGTGCCAGGCAGGGAGATTGCGGCGATCTCGGGGGACCGTATCCCCAAGGAGACCTGGCACAGGGGGAACCGGGGATTGCCCGACCCATCAGCCCCTCCCCTCCGCCTCTCGCTGGGAAGGCCGCAGGCGTGAAGGCCGAGCCGGCCGGTGTGGGATCCCGGGTTCCTGGACGACAGCTGCGGCGCCTGCTGCCGTTAGCGGTCACGGCCGGGGTCGTCGCCGCGGCCGTGGTCCTGCTGACCCGGGCGGGGCCGGTCAGCGGGCCCCCCGGTCGTCACTCGGGAGGTGGCGGACCTGGTGGTTCGGCGTCCCCATCCGCTATCGCCAGCAAGGAGGGCTGGGTTCTGGCCGCGGCCATCACGACAGGGTCGATCCGGGTCGAGGTGACCGCCCCGCGGGGCGAAACCATCCCCAACTACTGTGGCGGACCCGGATTCTGGCTCTACTACGTCAACGGTCTGGGAGTGGCGGCCGCGGCCGCCGCTCGGCCGCTCCCCCAGTACTGCTTGGGAGGGTCGTCTGGGACGCAGACTTTCAGCTTTCCAGTCCCCGGCCAGCCGGGGCGCTTCAGGGTACAGGTCAGGATGCGCTCGCCGGGGTCGGGGGCTGGCGGCCGGCCGCTGACAATCCCGCCGACTTTGGTGATCCAGGTGGACGGCTCCGGCCGGGTCGAATGGTCGTGACCCCAGGCGGCGGCGCTGGTCACGAGCCACAGCGAGTGCGACACCCCTGGATCCCGTTCACCGGCCGTGGCCTTGGGAGCGATCTCGCCCAGACGCTGACGAGCACCTGAGGGCAGTGCCTCGGCAGACTGCCGCCTCAGTGGGCAATCTGCAATCCACGCGGGCTCGCCAGGAGCCCTGGGTTCGTGAGGTCGCCCATCCCATGGTCCAGCTCGTGACCTCTACCTGCTAGCGTTGGTCGGTGACCTCCCCCACCCGCCGGCCCGAGCTACCGTCGGCGGCGGCGCGGGCAGCGCTCAAGGAGACTTTCGGGCTGGCGGCGTTCCGCCCCGGACAGGGCGAGATGGTGGCCGCCGCGGAGGTGGGTGCTGACGTCCTGTTCGTGGCCCCGACCGGATCGGGCAAGAGCATCGCCTATTGGGTTCCCGGGATCGTGGCTGGCGGCCTCACGATCGTGGTCTCGCCCCTGATCGCCCTGATGGTGGACCAGGTGACCCACCTCCAGCAACTCGGAGTCTCAGCAGCGTTCCTTCATAGTCAGATGGCCGCCTCCGAGCGGTCCGCCGCGATGACCCAGGCAGAGCGCGGCCAGCTCCGCTTCCTGTACCTGGCGCCAGAGCGGATTGGGACCGCCGGCTTCCTGGAATGGCTGGGCCGCCTCCAGGTCAGCCGGTTTGTGGTCGACGAGGCCCACTGCATCTCCAGCTGGGGCCACGACTTTCGTCCCGACTATCGCCGCCTGGAGGCCGCCATTTCGGCCTGCGGCCGGCCCCCGGTGGGAGCCTTCACGGCGACGGCGACACCCCGGGTGAGGCTCGACATCGTGGCCAGCCTGGGCCTGCGCGAACCGGCCGGCAAGGTCACCGGGTTCGTCCGCGAAAACCTGCACATGATGGTGGTCTCCTGCCGCGGAAAGGCGGAGAAGCGCGATCGACTGCTGGAGCGCATCCGTTACGGCGACGGGCGGTCGCTGGTGTACTGCGGCACCCGCGCTTCGGCGGACGAGGTTGCGCTGCTGCTGGCGGAGGCGGGGCTGCCAGCAGACTCGTACCACGGGGCCCTGGACGGCGACCAGCGCCAGGCAGTCTACTCGCGCTTCGCGGCCGGGCAGGTCCGTATCATCGCCGCGACCTCGGCCTTCGGTATGGGGATTGACTTTCCTGACATCCGCCAGGTTATCCACTACGACTTTCCCGGGAGCCTGGAGGAGTACTACCAACAGGCGGGGCGAGCCGGCCGCGACGGCCAGCCGGCTGAGTGCATCCTCCTGTACAGCCCTCAGGACCGCCGCCTCCAGGAGTTCTTCATCGAGCAGGCATTTCCCGAGCGCGACGTGGTCCGCGCGGTCTATCGGGAGATGTTGCGGGCAGGCAGTGGCTTGATCCCGGACTGGCCCTTGCGGCTGCCCACGATCGATGCCAGCGCCATCCGGGGAGCGGTGGCGCTCCTGGAACGGGCCCAGGTCGTGGATCAGGATGGGGGGATCCGGCGACTGACCGGGGCCCCGGTCGACTTTGATGAACAGGCCGCGCTGAAGGAGCACGCCTACGCCAGGGTGACGCAGGTCATGGACTACGCCAGGTCTCGCGGCTGCCGCCACGCTCGCATCGCGGACTACTTCGGCGAGGAGGGCGTGGCGCGCACCTGCCACTCGTGCGACAACTGCCTTGGGCCGACCGAAGTGACGACTACCCCTGTAGCGCCCGCCGATGTCGAGGTTGCCCTCCAAGCAGTGGGGCGCTTCTCAGGGCACCTCGGAGCCGCCCGGATCGCGCTCATCCTGCACGGAGACCGCGATGCCTGGGAGAGAGCCAAGCCCTGGGTGGCTGAGCTGCCGTTCTTCGGAGCCTTGGGAAAGTGGGAAGTCGCCCGGGTGAGGGACCTGATCGCTGCTCTGGTGGAGCAGGGTCTGGTGGCGCGCGGCCACAGTGAGAAGCCCACCGTCAGCCTTACCGAGAGCGGTCGCCTGGTGCTGGCGGGCAAGCAGGGCGGAGCCGTCGAGCTGGCAGACCAGCCCCGGTCGCGCAAGCGGCCCCCCAGCGAGCTCACCGGTGATGCGCTGGACTTCCTGGACGCGCTGCGCCGCTGGCGACTGGACACGGCACGGCGCGCGGAAGTGCCGCCATATGTCGTCTTCCACGACAAGACCCTGGCTGAGATCGCACGGCGACGTCCAGGCTCCGTCCAGGAACTGGCACAGGTCCCCGGGATCGGGCCCGCCAAGCTGGAGCGCTACGGCGCCGATCTGATGTTGGTGCTGGGCCGGAATTAGCCACCCCCACCGCGCCCAGTGTGGCTGGCCCAAATGGGAAGGGGCTGCCGCGGCCTCTCAACCCAACCCCGCCAGCACCGGTATCACGCGGGCGGCCGATGGCTTGGCGTAGCCGGGCAGAGCAGCCTCGTGCGGGGGAGATCGCAGGGTCAGCGGTGAGGGTGGGCTGCATCAAATCGAGGCCGGTGCGGTCGAGGCGGTCGACTCCGACAACGCCAGGGGATGGCTGTGCCAAGTGGGGATGGACCGCAGGGCTGGCCATGGTCGCCAGCTACCCCTGCGCCCGCTTCGGGCCTTTGCTCCGCCGCCAGCTGGCAGAACGGCCTCTCGGCCAACCCGGTGCTGGCAGCTTTGGCTCCGACCGCGCTCCGGGCGGTGCTTGTTGAGTGTGCCCGCCTGGTCGTCGGGTCTCCGCACGGACGCCCCACGCCATGCCATCTGCCGGCCGTGTTGCCACCCGCGGCCCGAGATCGGCGACCAGCTCCAGAATGGCCAGGTGCGAATCCTCTTCTCGTTCGTGGGCGGACCGGGGCACTTTGAGCCCATGGTGCCGATCGCCCGGGCCGCCCAGGTCGGCGGTCACGCCGTCGCGGTCGCCTGCGCTCCCTCGCTGGTCGCTGTGGTCGAGGCCCAGGGCTTCCCTGCGTTCGGCATCGGCTCCCCAGGGCGCGGTGCCGACGTCGCGCGCCGGCCCCTGAGGGAAGTTGACATCGCCCGCGAGGAGCGTGACTTGCGCGAGCGCTTCGCAGGGCGAGCCGCTCGGCTGCGCGCTACCGGCCTGCAGGTGCTCGCCAGCGACTGGCGCCCAGACGTGATGGTCGCCGACGAGGTCGACTTCGGCAGCATGATGGCGGCGGAGGTGCTGGGCATCCCCTACGCCACGGTCCTGGTGATCGCGGCTGGCACGCTGGTACGCCGGGAGGTGGTCGCTGGCACCCTCGACACTCTCCGGGGCGAGCATGGCCTGCCCGCGGATCCGGATTTCACGGCGCCGAGCCGGTACTTGGTGCTGTCCCCATTCCCGCCCGCTCTGCGAGACCCGAGCGCCCCCCTGCCCGCAACCACCCACCTCTTCCGACCGGTTGACGTTGACCGTGGCGACGTGGCGGCGCCTCGAGGGGCTGGTCGCCTCCTCGGGGTCCCCAACGTCTACTTAACGCTGGGCACCGAGTTCAACTTGGAATCCGGTGACCTGTTCACCAGGGTGCTCACCGGGCTGCGCGAGTTGGCCATCAACGTGCTGGTCACGGTGGGGCGGCAGATCGACCCCCGCGAGCTCGGTCCCCAGCCAGCAAATGTGCGCGTCGAGCGCTACGTACCGCAAGCAGAGGTGTTGCCCTGGGCTGATCTCGTGGTCTTCCACGGCGGTTCAGGGACCCTGACCGGAGCCCTGGCACATGGGCTGCCCATGGTGATCCTCGCCCTCGGCGCGGACCAGCCCGCCAATGCCGCGCGCTGCCAGGCTCTCGGGCTGGGCCTCGCCTTGGACCCCCTAAAGGCAACCCCCGCGGCCGTGCGACAGGCCACTACCCGGGTGCTCGCAGAGCCCGCGCATCGGCACGCCGCAGAGCAGCTGCGGGACGCCATCGCGGCCCAGCCCGATCCCGCGACCGCCGTCGGTCTGCTCGAACGGCTGGCGGTCGAGCGCCGCCCGCTCGTCGAGGGAAGCGCCACCCTTGGCCGCTAGCCTGAGCCTGGCTCTTGGCCCCGCGATCTCAGGGTGATCTAAGCCCAAGGGGGCGGCCCGACTCGGCGCTTCGCCAGGGACACCGCTCCCGGGAGGTGGCGCCCGCCCTTGGCGCGGCGGACGCTGGGGCCAAATCGAGGTGCGGGACCCTCCTCCCCGTGAGATCCGTCTGGGAGATCGGACCACCCCGCCCCTTCACCCTTGCTGGACGACAGCCCAGAGAGCGCCGCGGCAAGTGCGGGGCGCCCAGCAGCGGGCCACGAGGACTTCACGTCCGCGCCCCGAGCGCCTCCCAGCCTGGATGCCGCGGAGAGGGTAGCGAACCGTAGCCCAAAGCTAGTAACAATACTATGCTATAGCTATGCCGCCAAGTAGACCAGAGATGCTCCGCCTCGGTCCTGCTGCACGGCGTCTGGGTATCCATCCCCTGACGCTTCGCAGATGGGCTGACACCGGCAGGATCGATGTCGTGTGGGTCGGAAGGGAGCGGCGCTTCCCAATCAGTGCTGTTGACGCTCTCCGGAGCGACTCGGATGAGAGCAGGCCGTCGGGAGAAAGTCGTGTGGCGGGCTATGTCAGGGTATCGGGCACCA
>JAKABA010000135.1 GCA_021802115.1 bacterium
GCGTCGGCGGTGGGGGAGGGAGTGGCGGCGCTGCTCGCGATCCGCAGCTATCTGCAGCAGCACCACCATCTCCCCGCAATCGATCCCAACGCGTAGCTCCACTGGTCAAGGGCCGCCGCCAGGGGCCGTCACCGGGGCGGTCGGTTACCATGTGCCGGCGGGGAGCGATCAGGGAGACACAGGATGCGCATAGCTGGCGAGACCGTCGGCCGCCGTGGGGCGGCCGTGATTTCACTGGCAGCGGTGGCGGCGGCGATTCTGGCGGTGCACGGCTACTCGAGTCCTGGGGCACTCTCCTTGCCGGGCGGCTCCGGTTCCGGGGCGGGACGGGCGTCCACGCTCAGCCCGACCGCCAAGACGACGCCTTCGCCATCGCCCCGGAGTACGAGCTCGGCCAAGCCCCGGCCGAATGGAACGGCAACCCCGGGCCCGCTCCTGTCGTCCACGGCCTACGCCTCGTACACCTACCAGCTCTATCCCGGCACTCCGAGCACCATGGCGCGCGCCGCGCTGGCCGGGTTCAGCTACACCGCCCGCCGCGCGGGCAGCTCGGTGGACTTCACCCTCTACGTGTCCGGCGGCGGCCAGCCCCCGATCAAGAAGACCTATCCCGCCAGCGATCACATCTACTTCGTGGAGGCCAACCTGGGCGACGACTCCGGCAGCGCCGAGTACAACTTCGGCGATGACGGGTTCATCGCCACCGATGCGACCGGACACGTGGTGCCCTGAGCATGGCCAGAAGGAACCGCCTCAATCGGGCATCGGCCCGCGCCGTCGGCAGCCCTCAGGTGGCGGCGCCGTCCACCCAGCTCGCGACCGCCGGCCCCTCCCCTGATCGGGGCAGCTGGAGTGCCCAGGCCTGGGCACCCACCGGAGCTCGGGTCGCCCTCGGGCTGGTGCTCCTGTGGTTCGGGGTTCACGAGCTGATCCAGCCCAGCCTGTGGACCGGCTACGTCCCCCTGATCCCGGCCACCTCCAACCTGGCGATCGGGCTGGTCCTGTTGCATGGCTGGATGCTGAGCGTCCTGGGGGTCGCCCTGGTGGTGGGGGTGGCCGCGCGGGCGGCGGCCGCGGTGAGCGCGCTGCTGCTCGCCGAGATTGTGCTCTCGCTCACCTTCACCGGGGGGGTCTCCGACATCGTGGCCAGGGACTTCGGAGTCTTGGGACTGGCGCTGGCGGTGTTCGCGACGGCGGAGCAGGGGTGGAGGCTCAGGGACTGAGCCGGGCCTTTGGGGAGTGGGCCTCCCGGCTCTGAGGGCCCGGCCCCGCTCAGCGCCTCCAGTCGGGCCGCCGGCGCTCTCTGAAGGCGGCCATCCCCTCGGCGCCCTCGGGGCTGGAGAAGAGCCGCCGGGAGAGCTCCACCATCGCCTGATAGGCCGCTTCCTCATCCAGGGCCGGGACCTCTCGGACCAACCGCCGGATCTCCCGCTGGGCGGATGGTGCTCCGCCGGCCAATTCATGGACCAGCATCCCGGTCCGTTCCGCGACCTCCTCGGGATCCACCACGTGGTTCACGAGCCCCGCGGCCGATGCCTCGACAGCATCGAAGGTACGCCCGGTCAGGAAGAGCTCCAGGGCACGGCTCAGCGGCATCTTGGCCAGCACGGGGACCGCGATGACCGCCGGGGCGACCCCGACCTTCACCTCGCTGAACGCGAAGGTGGCGGCGCTCGTCGCGACCACGATGTCACTCTCAGCGACCAGGCCCATGCCGCCGCCGCGCACCGCTCCCCGGACCTCCGCGATCACGGGCTGCGGCAGCGCGCGGATGAGCCTTAGGACCGGCACCAGCGCGCCCGCGCCCGGACTGGCCCCACGCTCTCGCCGCGCCTCCAGCTGCTCCTTCAGGTCGGCGCCGGAGCAGAACACCGACCCGGTATGGCCCAGGATGACGACCCGGACCGCGCTGGCCTTCGCGGCGGCGGTCAACGCAGCGGTGAGCTGACCAAGCAGCGCCTCGGAGAGCGCATTGCGGTTGGCCGGCGAGTCCAGCTGGATCCGCCGGGCCGGACCCTCATCCTGGACCGAGACTAGCTCTTCGGGCAAGTGCGACTCCTGCGGCTGCGAGACTGGACAGGCTTCTCTAATGGTAGGGAAGTTGAGGCGGCTCAACCGCCAGGTGAACCTCCGGTGCCGGTGAACCGTGATCGGCGCGCTCATTCAAAGTCCGAGTGGCCGGTGGGCTCCGGCCGGCCCCCGGGCCCTGCGGACCCGCGATCGCTCAGAGTCGGCGGATCAGATCTCGCTCCAGGCTCTCACGCGCCGCTCTCACCTCAGGAAGCAACTCCCACCCTGAGAGCGCCTGCTCCATCTGGCGCAGGAGCGAGTAGCAGGACTTGGTGCCCCGGAGCGCGTCGCCGGGATCCACCCCGGGGGGAGGCTGGAGCTGATCCAGCGGCACTCCGCGGCTCCAGTTGTACACGTACTCCACGTAGTCGAGTGACACCGGCCGGCTCTCGGAGATCCCGTGCTCCGCCTCCAGACGGGCCAGCTCGCGCTGAGCCTGCGCCAGGGTGCGAGCGAGCTGGTCGACGCGCCGGGTCGGCATGCGGCGCCGCGGGGTGAACTTCGCGGAGCCGCGGTCGTCCGCTGCCAGCATCACGATGACCGCGCACAGCTCCTCGGTTCGCAGGCCCGTGAGCCACCCCTCCGCGACCGCCTGGGCGACCAGCAGGGTGTTCTCCCCGTACACTGCGGCTGCCAGCATCCCGAGACGGGTGGGCCGGTCGTTCTGCAGATGGCCCAGCTCGGTGAGCACCGCCCGGTACGCTCGAAGCTGGTCGCGATACTCGTGCTGGCGTTGCTGGGCCACCGCGGCGGCCTCCTCCAGAGAGCGCTCCAGCTCCAGCACCTCTTCCCGCACCCCCCGGTGCTCCGGGAGATAGGGGCAGTGGCGGCAGGGAGACTGGGCCACCTGCCGCTCGCGCTCATGAATCGCGCGCCGTTGCTGCTCCAGGCGCCCGGCGGGGTCTCTCGAATCCGCCCCAAAACGCCCCTGCCGACGATCCCGAAAGTGCTGCCGACGAAGTTGGCGGGCCTGCTCACGCGCCAGGCTGAGCGCCGCCTGGGCGCCGAGGAACTGGCTCAGGGTGCGCTCCGTGCATCTGACCTTGGGATGCTTGAAATGACGCGCCTTCAGGTCTCGGAGGCGCGCCTCCACATTGGGGCGGCGCAGCTGCACATTCTCCAGCGCCCGCAGCCGTTGGTGCTGGCCGAATGACTGTTCCAGCAGGATCTCCGCCTCGGCCGGGGTCTTGCGCCGCAGCAGATTCAGGGTCATGTTGTAGGTGGGGGCGAACTTGGATTCGACCGCCATGTCGTTCCCGAGCAGGGTCTCGCAGATGACTCCCAGGTCCACCTCGGGGTCGCGCAGGACGATCCCGTGCCCGATGGGGTCGATGCCGCGCCTGCCGGCACGTCCCAGCAGCTGGGTGAGCTGTCCCGAGCGCAGGGGCGCGAATCCCTGGCCGTCGAACTTGGTGAAGGTGGAGATGACACAGGCACGGGCCGGCATGTTGAGCCCCAACGCCAGAGTCTCGGTGGCGAACACCACCTTGAGCAATCCGCGCTGGAAGAGCTCCTCCACGGTCTCCTTGACGTAGGGCAGCAGGCCCGCGTGGTGGACCGCCACGCCCGCCCGGAGCATGCTCATGTTGAGGGCGCCGGTGTAGAGCGCGGCCTCGTCAGGGTCGTGGATCGTGCCCAGACGCTCGGTTAGGACCTCGTCGATGGCGAACTTCTCCTCCAGGGAGGTGAGGTCAACCGCATGGGTAGAGCACCGCCCCAGCGCCTCTCGACAGCCCTTGCGGGAGAAGATGAAGTAGATCGCGGGCAGCATCTCCTGCAGCCGCAGTTCCTCGACGACTCGCAGGAGGTCATTGTCGGAGCTGAGAAAGGTGCGGTTCCCATAGAGGCGCCGGTCGCCCTCGGCCTCCCTCTGGGCCAGCTCCAGGGTCTGCCGATCCAGCCGCCCTTTGGCATCCAGGAGGGGCAGGAAGCGGTTGCGCAATCCCAGCCAGGTTCGCAGCTCCACCGGGCGGTCGCGGCGCAGCACCACCGCCATGGGGCCACGCCTCTCCTGCATCCAGCTGGCCACCTCGTCGACGTTGGTGATGGTCGCCGACAGGCCGATGAAGCGGATGTGGGCTGGGGCCTGGATGATCACCTCTTCCCAGACTGTCCCCCGCGGGTACTCGTCGATGTAGTGGACCTCGTCCAACACCACCCAGCGCACCGAGGCCAGGGAGTCGGGATCGTCGTAGATCAGGTTGCGCAGGATCTCGGTCGTCATGACCACCACCGGGGCCTCCGGGTTGATGGAGGTCTCACCGGTCACCAGCCCCACCGTGGCATCCCCGTGGACCCGCTTGAGGTCCCCGTACTTCTGGTTGGAGAGGGCCTTGAGTGGGGTGGTGTAGAGGACCCGCTCCCCGCCACCGCGGTGAAGGCTCTCCCAGATCGCCCACTCCGCGACCACGGTCTTGCCGCTGCTGGTGGGTGCGCTCACCAAAACCCCGGCATGGTCCTGCAGCGCCGAGATCGCCTGCTCCTGGAAGGGGTCGAGGGTAAAGGAAAGGGTGCTGGCGAAGTCCGCGAACTGGGAGGTGGCCGGCCCGCCCCCCGGGGCCTCCACTAGGAGGCGGTCTCGGCCACGCCTTCCGGCTGCGCCGCCCGCGGCTGGCGGTTGGTCCTGAACCAGGCGTAGATCAGGATTGGCACTCCGATCAGGAGTACCCCGAGGGAGGTGAGTTGAGCCTGCTTCAGGCCGAAGGCGATGTAGGGCACGTTCACTGGGTTGCGCAGGAAGAAGAGCCCGAACTGAGTGATCGGGTAGGCGATGATGTAGGTGATCCCGATCCAGCCGTCGGGCACGTTGCGCTTGCGCAGGTAGATCAGGAGGCCCAGAACCATCAGGATCAGGATTGCCTCATAGGCTGCCGCGGGCTGATAGGCCACGTTGAGCTTGGGCGCGAACGTGTGGGGATTGGTGTAGGCGGTCGCCCAGGGCAGGTTGGACGGGTAGCCCAGGATGTCGCCGTTGATGATGTTGCCGATCCGGCCGATCGGTTGGCCCACCGCCGCGAAGAAGGCCGCGGCGTCCAGCAGGATCCAGAAGTTGACCTTCTCCCGCCAGGCCATGAAGAGCATGGTGGCTGAGGCCAGGAAGATGGCTCCGAAGAAGGCCATCCCCCCCTCCCAGAAGGCGAGGATCTGGCCGGGGTGGGTGATGTAGTACAGCGCGCCCGACTGGAGGTCGTAGAACAGCCGTCCCCCGATCAGGCCGGCGACGACTGCCCAGAACGCGATCCAGCTGGTCTTGCTCCGCGGGATCCCGTGGCGTTCGGCGTAGGGGAGCGCCACCTGCAGCCCCACGATGATCGCCACCGCGTAGCCCACCCCGTACCAGTGGATGGTGAGCGGTCCCAACTTGAAGATGGGATCGATACCGATCTTTATGATCGCGACCAGCGGGCTCACAGGTTGATCAGCTCCATCTGCGTGTTCGTGACCAGGGCCTCGCCCGAGCCTCCATCCGCCTCCACCCAATTGGCGACCTTGCTCAGCATCTCGTCCGCGTGCCGACGGTCATTGCTGACGCAGCTGACCCCGATCACCGCCAGCTGCCAGCTGTCCAGGTTGTCCACCTCGGCCACGGCGATGTTGAAGGTCCGGCGCATCCTGGCGGTCAGCGAGCCCACCACCTGCCGCTTGGCCTTGAGTGAACGGCTCTCGGGGATGTGCAGGGTGAGCACCAGGCTGCCAATGACCACCGGGTCAGTGTAGGAGGTTCCCCGCCAAGCCGCCGCCGGGGCTCAGCCCGCTCGCCGCAGCAGCTCCATCACCACGTTCTGCCGACGTTCCTGGCCAACCGTGGTGGTGGGCCCGTGACCGGGGTAGATGACCGTGTTTTCGGGCAGGCTGAGCAGCCGGGACACCACCGCCGTGACCTGTCGGGGCAGGTCGATGTCCGGCAGGTTGGTGGGACCCAGGTCACCCGCGCGCAGGGTGTCGCCGGTGAACAGGTGGTTGCCCACCTTGAAGCAGAGGCTGCCCGGCGAGTGCCCGGGGGTGAAGATGACCTCCAGCTCGAAGTCGCCGAATTCGAGGCGGTCCCCGTCCACGAGGTAGCGATCCGCCGAGCGCAGGTACTGCTTGGCATCCAGAAGGCTGAGCCCGGTCTCCCCGCCCACCGCCTCACGGACCTCATCCTTGGCGGCGGCGTGATTGCGGTGGCCGTGGGTGCACACGATGTGCCGCACCTGGTACGGGCGGCACTGCTCGGCGATCTTCGCCGGGTCCGCCCCCGGGTCGATCACCACCGCCTCCTGGCTGCGGGCGCAGCCGAGGAGATAGCAGTTGGTGGGCTGGCTGCCCTCGACCTTGATCCGCGCGATCTGCAGGCGCGGGCGCGGGGTGGCGCTGCTCAGCCGCGTTCCTCGCGCTGCTGCAGCAGCTTCTGGCGCAGCGCCTCCAGCTGCTCGAACTCCTCCATCGGCGGCTTGGGCATGCGCTGGTACGAGTGGGGGAACTTGGCGTGCTGCAGCGCCGCCAGCAGGGTGTCGACCTCGTCCTCGGTGAGCCGGTAGAGGTGTCCCTGCGCCGCCAGCGGAACCGCGGGCTCGGTCACCAGTTGTGGCTCCAGCTGGCGCGGCTCGGTGAACATGTCCGCCGGCTCGCCCGCGGGCTCGGCCGCTCCCCTGGGGGGGACCTTGGTGGGCTGAAAGAGCTGGTCCGAACCGCTCAGGCTTGCGCGCTTGAAGGCCATCTCAGATCTCCTATCTGGTGGCGAGAACTTGCTCTGCCAACTTGCGGTAGGCGGAGGCCCCGTCGGAGTCCTTGGCGTATTGGAGGATGGACATTCCCACCAGCGGGCACTCCGCGAATCGGATGCTGTCGCCCACCTGGAAGGGGTAGACCATGGCGCCGAAGTGGGACGAGACCTCCTGCAGGACCTCGTTGGCGTGCACGGTCCGCCCCTTGTGGATGGTGGGCAGGATGCCGTGGATCCGCAACCGGGGATTCAGCTTGACCCGGATCCGCTCGATGGTGCGCTGAAGCTGCTCCATCCCCTTCATCCCGAAGTACTCGCACTGCAAGGGGATGATCACGTCGGTCGCCACCACCAGCGCGTTGATCGAGAGCAGACCCAGAGAAGGGGGGCAGTCGACGATCACGAAGTCGTACTCACCCAGGAGGGGATGCAACTTCTCCCGCAGCACGGACTCCCGCCCGATCTCGGTCACCAGCTGGAGCTCGGCTCCGGCGAGTTCCACGTTGGCGGGCAGGAAGTCGACCCCGACCCCGGGGGAGTGCAGCCGCACGTCCTCGGCCTGCACGTTGTGCTCGCACAACATGTCGTAGACCGTCAGCCGCAGGTCGTCAGGGTTGCGGACACCCATGTTCACGGTCAGATGTCCCTGGGGATCGAGGTCCACCAGCAGCACCCGGCTGCCGCGCTCGGCGAGCGCGCTCCCCAGGTTGACCGCGGTCGTGGTCTTGCCGACCCCCCCCTTCTGGTTGGCGATGGCGAAGACCTGCGCCTCGCGGGTTACGTGGTGATTGGAGGACATTTGGTAGCCGGACCTCGGGCGGGGTGCCAGGTCACTCCAGCGACCGGCCTGATGGCCCCCTGCCGCTATCATATGGCGGCTTGAGGAAGAGCAGGGAGCCGGTGACGCCGATTCGGAGCTGCTCCTGGCGCGAACCGGGCGGGTCCCGAACCACCTGCCGACACCTATTAGATCATCGGCTCGTAACCAAGGAGGATGTGGGTCACCGTGGCTGATGTCACTGAGCACCAGAAGCCCAAGGTGGAGGCGGTGGAAGAGGCCATCCAGCTGGCCCTCTCGTTTCGTTGGGCGGAGGCCGAGGCCGCCAACCGGGACCTCCTGGAGCGTTTCGGTCCGGACCCGGACGCGCAGAACCGGCTCGGCAAGGCGCTCATGGAGCTGGGCCGGCTGCGTGAGGCCCAGGAGGCATATCGCAAGACCCTCGAGCTCAGTCCCAGCAACCCGATCGCCCGCCGTCAGCTGGCCAAGCTGGAGGCAACGGCTCTGGAGCCGGCGGTGTCGCCCGGCGGGGTGCCGACCCTGGATGCGAAGTTCTTCACCGAGGAACCGGGGAAGACCACCATCACCAAGCTGATCCAGGACGGGGACGGGGTGCCTCCGGCGGTTTTGCCCGGAGATCCCGTGGAGCTGGTCCTGGGCCAGACCGACGTCAGGGTCCGCAGTGCCCGGGGCGCCGATCTCGGCTCGTTGGAGCCGCGGCTGGCCCAGCGGATCATCCGCCTCACAGAGGGGGGGAATCAGTACGCCGGGGCGGTCACCCATGTGGATCAGTCGGGGGTTCAGGTGATCGTGCGCGAGACCTTCCAGGCCGCGGCCATGGCAGGCACCGTCTCCTTCCCCAGCCGCAAGGCGAAGGAGGTCGACTACCGCCCGTACGCCAAGGAGTCGGTGCGTCCGCGGGAGGCTGATGCCTCGGCCCTGCTGGCGGACGACGAGGACGACGACGATGTGCCCTCTCGGCCGAGCCGGGTGGCGGTCGATGTCGACGACGGATTCACGGAATTCTCGGACCTCGACGACTCGGATGACGCCGTCGACGAAGATCTGGAGGAGGATCCGGAGGAGTTCTGACCGGAGCTCCTTCGCGCCGGCTCAGTCGACTCGGCCCAGGTCCGGCTCCGGGGGGGCGAGCAGACTTCGCTCGAAGCAGGTCCGCAGGACCACCGAGGAGCGGCTCGACAGTCCGGGGTGCCGGTCCCGCAGGCGAGCCAGGAAGTCCGCCAGCTCCGCGGTGGAGCCCACCCTCACCTTGGCCACATAGCAGTCCTCGCCCGCCACCTCGTGGAGTTCGGTGACGCTGGGCTCGCCGGCGAGGTCCGCCTCCAGCCGCTCGCGGGAGTCGCGGTCCCCATCCAGGCGCAGGAATACCAGCGCGGCGGTGCCCGCGCCCACGCTCTCCGGGTCGACCTGCGCCGTGTATCCGCGGATGACCCCCGCTGCCTCCAGCTTGTGGATGCGCTCATGCACCGCCGGAGCCGACAGCCCCACCTGCTCTCCCAAGGCCGCCAGAGTGAGCCGCCCGCTGCCGGCGAGCGCCCGCAGCAGGGTCCGGTCGATCCGATCCAACTCCGGGAACTTCGCTGAAGATTTCACGGTTGCTCCACTAAACTAGGACAATAATCTTAAGTCTTCGTTCGGCTATGGGGGCCTCGATCAAGGTGGGTGATATGGCGGCGGGGCGGAGTCACCTCCGCGGCTGGATGGCCCTGGTGGTGGTCTACTTCGTCTGGGGATCGACCTTCACCGGCATCCAGGTGGCGATCCGAGCCGTCCCCCCACTGCTGATGGCCGGCACCCGCTACCTGCTGGCAGGGCTCCTGCTCTATCTCTGGGTTGCCCGCCGCCGCCCCTGGCGGCCGCCGGCCTGGCGCGAACTGAGGGGGGCCGGGTTGGTTGGCCTGCTCCTCCTGCTGGGCGGCAACGGCCTGGTGAGCTGGGCCGAGCTCAGGGTCCCCTCCGGGCTGGCCGCCCTGATCATCGCCACCGTGCCCCTCTGGATGGCCGTGCTGGGGATCCTGTTCTGGAGGCGACCCTCCCCCGGGCGGGTGGGGTGGCTCGGGGTCCTGGTCGGCCTGGTGGGGGTGGCGGTGCTCGCGGACCCGGTGGGAGGCGGCCATCTGAATCCTCTATCCACCTTGGCCTTGCTGTTGGCGGCGTTGCTCTGGGCGATGGGGTCCCTCTACTCCCAGCGGGCTCCGATGCCGGCTGACATCTTCCTGGCGTCGGCCGTGGAAATGATCGTAGGTGGGGTGGGGCTGGTCGTGGCCGCGGTTGCAACCGGTGAGCCGGGGACGGTCCACCTCGCCCACCTGGGAGGGGCGCCGTTGGTCGCTTACCTGTGGCTGGTCCTGGGCGGGTCGATCCTGGGATACACCTGCTACGTCTACGCGCTCAAGTCGCTGCCGACCCCGACCGTGGCGACCTACGCCTACGTCAACCCGGTGGTGGCGCTGGGGCTCGGTTTTTTCATCCTCGGTCAGGGCCTCTCGCCCGCCAGCGCGGTGGCGGCGGCCCTGATCACCCTGGGGGTGGTGCTGATGGTGAGTGGGCCGCGTCTGGCGGACCGCCGCCGCCGGCTGGCCGCGGCCGGATTGGTGTGAGCCGCGCTCAGAAGAGGACCGAGCGCATCGTGCCGACGCGTCGGAAGCCGACCCGCTCGTAGACCCTGATGGCGCCGAGGTTGAAGTCGTTGACGAACAGCGTGATCGCCTGGGAGTCGGCCAGCAACCGCCCACACAGGGTGGCCATCCCCCGGGTCCCCAAGCCCTGGTGGCGACGGTCGGGCCGGGTCCACACGCCCTGCAGCTGCACCGCCTCGGCGGTGACCGCGGCACACTCTGCCTTGAACACGATCCGGCCGTCTTCAACC
>JAKABA010000136.1 GCA_021802115.1 bacterium
CGGGACCGGGGGGTCGCGCTGGTCGGTGGCAGTGCCGCCCTTTTCCCGCATCTCACCGCCTTCCAGAACGTGTGCTACTCACCGCGTGCCAATCCCGCAGCCGCCCGTCGGCACGCGGTCGCGCTCGGCCTGGGTCGACTCCTGGACAGCCGCCCGGCCCGCCTCTCCGAGGGTGAGCGGCGCCGGGTCGCCCTGGCCCGAGCGATCGCGGCCGGCTGTCGGACCCTCTGCCTGGATGAGCCGTTCGCTGCGCTCGACCGCCCGCTCGCCGAGGAGCTGCTGCAGCTGGTGCGCGAACTTGTCGAATCCCTCCCGGAGGGCGCCATCCTGGTGACCCACCGCCTCGACGAGGCTCAGGCGTTCGCAGATCGCATCGCGGTCATCGACCACGGCCGGATCGCCCAGATGGGATCCCCCCTGGAGCTCCTGAGACGGCCCGCGACCCGGGTCGTCGCTCAGGCCATGGGGTATCGGGGGTGGCTCTCCATCGGGGACCAGGTGCTGGCCGTCCACCCCGACCTGAGCCGGGCGGACGGCCAGGACGCCCTGCGGGTCGGGGCCTCAGTTGTGGGCTGCCGGCCGTTCGGGGGGCGCTTCGACATCGAGTTCGCGGCGACCGGCCCGTGGACCGGCCGCGCGCACCTCCACTGCGACTCCCCCCTCGAGGTCGGCGCCGAAGTCGAGGTGGTGACGCCGGAGCCAGTGTTCTTCCCCTCACATCCGGGAGTTGGCGATGCCTGAGTCCGGGCTCGGAAGACGGCTGCGGCTCGCGCGCCTGGGCAAGGGGATGTCGCAGGCGGAGCTGGCGGCCCGGTGCGGCGTCAGCCGACAGGCGGTCGCCGGGATCGAGGCGGGGGAGTGGACGCCGTCCCTGGGGGTCGCACTGCGGCTCGCCGCCGCGGTTCAGCGCACCGTGGAGCAGCTGTTCGGTGACGCGGAGCGAGAGCAGACGCTCGCGGTCGAGGGGCTGGCCGAGCCCGCCGGCCCCTCGGGACGGGCCCTGCTGGCGCAGGTCTTCGGCAGGCTGGTGGCGGTGCCGCAGGAGGGCTCGCTGGCGGCAGTCGCAGGGTTCGGCGCCAGCAGCGCTCGTCTCCAGTCAGGGGGGGTGGCGCTGGGGGCGATGCCCGCGGAACGAATCCTGCTGGTCGCCGGTTGTGACCCGGCGCTTCCCCTTTTGGCCGAGGGGCTGAGCGCCACCGGGTCGAAGCTGCGCCTGGTCTGGTGGCCATGCGGAAGCCAGCGGGCGCTGGAGTTGCTGAGCCGGGGATTGGTGCACGCGGCCGCGGCCCATGCCCCCGCTCAGCGGTTGCCGGTCCTGGCGGGCCATTCGGCGCTCGGGTTCGCGAGCTGGGAGGAGGGGATCGTCTTCCGCCCTGACACCCAGGCATTGACCCTGGAGGCAGCGGTCGGGCGCCGGCTCCGCCTCGCCAACCGGGAGCCGGGATCCGAGGCGCGGCAGCTCCTGGACAACCACCTGCAGGAGCTCGGCTCCGACGCGGTGCCCGGCTACGAGAGCCGTTACCGCGGTCATCTCCCCGTCGCCTCGGCCGTGGCCGACCTCGGCGCCGACTTCGGGATCGCCACCGAGCCGGCCGCGCTCGCCCTGGGCCTTGGCTTCTTGGGGCTGTCCGCGCAGAGCTCGGTGATCTTCGTGCCGGATGACAAGGCCGGCAGCGAGGAGCTTACCGCTCTGCTCAACGGGCTCGGACATCCGGCCTTGGAGCGCCAACTGTCGGCCTTGCCCGGTTATGGGACCGCCATCCTGGGTGAGAGTCTGTGAGTGGGGGCCGCCGCGAAGGACCCCGAGATCGGGGGCGTCCGGCCGGGGTCGGGATCGGCTTGGGTCTAAGGGCGCCACACCGTCTGGATGTTGGTGAACTCTCGGATCCCGAAGCTGGCCAGCTCTCTTCCGTAGCCGCTGCGCTTCACCCCCCCGAAGGGGATGCGCGCATCGGAGTGGGTCATGCCGTTCACGAACACCCCGCCGGTGTCGAGCTGCCGGGCGAGAGCGGTGCCGTGGTCAGGGTCCGAGGTCCAGACGTTGCCCCCGAGCCCGTAACGAGGGTGGTTGGCCAGCCGGACCGCCTCGGCCTCGTCGGCGAACGTGGTGAATGCGGCGACCGGCCCGAAGGTCTCCTCCTGGAACACCGCCATCTCCGGCGTCACGCCGGTCAGCACCGTGGCCGGGTAGAAGAATCCCGGCCCCTCCTCCGGCACCCCTCCGAGGACGATCTCGGCGCCCTGGCGCACCGAGCGCGACACCTGTTCCTGCAGCTGTTCCCGCAGGTCGGCGCGAGCGAGCGGGCCCAGCTGCACTCCAGGGTCGGTGGGGTCACCCAGTCGCAGGGCGCGGGCGGCAGCGGCGAAGAGCTCCAGGAAGTCCGAGAAAACCTCCCGGTCGATCAGGAAGCGCTTGGCGGCGATGCAGCTCTGGCCCGCGTTCTGATAGCGCGAACGCACTCCGGTCGCGGCGGCCAGCGGCAGGTCCGCGTCCCGCAGCACCATGAAGAAGTCGGATCCCCCCAGCTCCAGCACCGCCTTCTTCAGCTCCCGACCCGCCAGCTGGGCGACCTGGCTGCCGGCGCGGTCGCTGCCGGTCAGGGTGACGGCCCGGACCCTCGGGTCGGCGACCATCCGCTCCACCTTGTCCGTGCCGGTGACCAGGGCGGTCAGCGAGCCCGCGGGAAAGCCCGCCTCCTCGACCAGCCTCTCCAAGGCCAGGGCGCACCCGAAGGTGGTGGGGGCGTGCTTCAGCAGCCCGGTGTTGCCGGCCATGAGCGCGGGCGCGGCAAAGCGGATCACCTGCCAGAGGGGGAAGTTCCACGGCATGATCGCCAGCACCACCCCGAGCGGCCGGTAGGCTACGAAGCTGCGCGGTGAGTCCGACGGCATCGGCTCGTCGGCCAGTAACTGCTCCGCCTGGTGGGCGAAGTACTGGCAGCTGATCGCACACTTCTCCACCTCCGCGCGGGACTCCAGGAGCGGTTTGCCCATCTCCGCGGTGACCAGCTGGGCCAGTTCCTCGGCGTGCTGCCGCAGTCCGTCGGCCAGCTTTAGCATGCGCTGGGAGCGCCACGCGAAGGGCTGGCGGGAGTTCTCCAGATGGGCCGAGTGGGCGCGGGCGATGGCGGCCTCGATCTCGGGATCGGACATCCCGATACGCTCCGCCAGCACCTCCTCGGTGGCGGGATTGACACTCCGGTAGATCTCTGCCCCTGGCTCAGCCACGATCGTCCTCCTTGCCGCCTACTTGGTCGCTGCCGCCGGCGTTCCTCCGGGAAGGTACCGCGCGGCCTCCCCATCGAAGAGCAGCCTGCCCTGGTCGGCCAGCACCCTGAGGTGCGCCTCCGACTCGAACACGGCCAGCATCTGGTTGAAGGGGTCGAGCTCGCCGAACCGGCGGCCCCGCCTGGTCCAGGTTAGGGCTCCCGCCACCTCCCTCGGGGTCGCGCCCTGGGCCGGGATCTGCTCGAGACAGAGTTGGAGCCGCTCCCGGTGGTGCTGGAGGAGCTCGTCGACCCGCTGGCGCAGTCCGCTGAAGGCCGGGCCATGGGCCGGGAGCACGAGCTGCGCTGGCAGCTCGCGCACCCGCTCCAGGGAGGTCATGAAGTTCGCCAGGGGGCTGTCCGCTAGGGGCAGCTCCACTCCCAGCGAGGGGGTGATGTGCGGCAGCACGTGGTCTCCCGCGAACAGGATTGATCGCTTTTGGTCGAACAGGCAGAGATGCCCCCGGGTGTGTCCGGGGGTGGCGATCACCTGGAGCGCCAGCTGTTCGGGAAAGAGCAGCTCCTGCCCCACCAGGTACAGGTCCGGAGCCGGCGGCTTCCAGGGGGCCTCATCGACCCGGGGCTCGGCCACCAACCTCGCCACCACGTCGGCGGCGGAGCAGCTCAGCAAACGGTCGAGTGACGCCTGGCGAGCCCGACCCGGGTCGGCGGCGAACGCGACCTGGGTTGCCTGGTCCCCCAGCCCCAACGAGAGCCAGGCCCCCGACCGCTGCTTGACCCAGCCCGCGGCGCCGAGGTGGTCCCGGTGCACATGGGTCGCGAAGATGGCCCTCACGTCCGCGGGGCGGCTGCCGAGGTGGCGCAGCGCCGTGCGGAGCGCCCCGTGGGTCTCGCGGCGGTCCCAGCCGCAGTCGATGAGGAGCATCCCCTCGGGCATCCGGACCAGGTAGGCGTTGACCGCCCGCAGCGCGTCGCCCGGAAGCGGCAAGGGGCAGCGAAAGATCCCCTCCGCCACCTCCTCCACCCCGGGTTCGGCCCAGCGGTGGCGGTCCTCAGCCAACCGGGTCCGCCGGGCTTGCGCCGGGATTCCCCGCCATGATCAGGTGGCTGACCTGGGCCAGGTCCACGGGGAGGTGGCTGCGGATCTGCAGCTGACAGGTCATCTGACCCCCCTCCTGCGCCTGGAGCCGCAGCGGGTGCAGGCTGACCGAGTCCCCCGGCCGCAGGTGGAGATGGCGTTCCAGCCGCAGGCTCAACTGATCGAGCGAGGTCTCCGGCGGGAGCTGCAGCTCGATGTCGACCTGCAGGGGGATGTGGGTCACGGTCAGGGCGGCCATCAGCACCCCACTGTTGGGGATGCGCACCGGCCGGCCGCCCACGTCGACCGTCGTGTAGACCACCCCGACGTGGGTCACGATCCCCGAGTACTCGATGCCCCCGAACAGATAGGTGCGGATGTGCACCCAGTTGCCGACCACGAAGGGGCGCGCCATCAACAGGACCAGCCCCGCGAAGACCGATCCCAGAGAGGTCTGGGCCGCCACCCCGACGATGACGCCCACGATCGCGCCCGCGGCCAACAGGCCGGTGAGGTTGATCTGCAGCGCCGACAGCACCCCCAGGCCCAGGACCACGTAGAGGCACCAGGTGGCGACCGGCCTCCAGCTGTACAGCGGCGTCCCCCGGAGGTGGAAGAAGACCCGGGAGAGGAAGGCGCGGATCGCCACCCCGCCCAGGACCACCGCGGCCAGGAAGATCCCGAACTGCACCGGCAGCTGGTCGGCCCGCGGCGCCAGCGCCAGGATCTGGGGGCGCACCGCGAACAGGGCCGCCAGCGCCGCCGCCGCGGTGGCGGCGATGAGCCAGCTGTTGCGGCGCTCGTGGCGGGGGCTCCGGGGGTGGCTCAGCATCGGCCCATCCTGCCAGAGCAGAGGGCGAGCGCGCACGCAGGGCGCGAGCGTTCAGCCCTCGGCGGTCAGGGTGGGATCGCTGTTCAGCTGGGTCTTGCCTCGCATCGCCGCCAGCACCGCGGCCACGACGGCGATCCCGACCAGGAAGACGGCGGAAGCCACCAGCCCCGCGGTCGCCTGGCTGGGGGTCTGCCGGCTGGAGGCGCTGGCGCCGGCCGCCAGCCCGTAGGTCACCCCCACCAGCGCCACCCCCATGGATGTTCCAAGGCCCCGGGTCATGTTCAGGATCCCACTGGCCATCCCGGAGTGCTGCTTGGGAGCCGAGCCCATGATCGCGGCGTTGTTGGGCGGGGTGAACATGCCCAGGCCGATCCCACACACCACCAGCTCCAGCAACAGGAGGATTCCGAAGGTGGGGTGGAGCGCGAGCGCGGCCATGCTGGCGGCGACCAGGATCATCCCTCCCACAGTCAGCGGCTGGGCGCCGATCCGGTCGGCGACGTTGCCGGCGAACGGTGCGGTGATCCCCAGCGCCAGCGGGAGCAGCAGCAGCTCCGCCCCAGCCTGTCCCGAGTTCTCGTGGCCCGCGAACTCCAGATAGAAGGGGAGCACAAAGAGGATGCCGAAGAGGGCCAGGTAGGAGAGCAGGCCGGAGGAGATGCCCGCCGAGAACTGCACCACCTTGAAGATGCCGAGCTGCATCATCGGCGCCCGGGTGCGCAGCTCCCGGTAGATGAACAGGGCTCCGAAGACGATCGTGGCGCCGAAGTAGAGCAGGATCTGCGGCGACAGCCAGCCGGTGTCGTTGCCGAAGGAGACCGCCAGCAGCAGCCCGGAGATCGCCGCGGTGAAGCACCCGATCCCCAGCCAGTCGATCGGCTGCCGCTCGGCCAGATGCCGGCTGCGGGGCAGCAGGAACCAGCCCAGGCCCATCCCGATGAGCCCGGCGGGGACGTTCACGAAGAAGATCAGCCGCCAGCCGCCAAGGACGATGAGAAATCCTCCCAAGGCCGGGCCCAGGGACAGGCCGAGGGCCTGGGCCGCGCCCTGCACCCCGATGCCCCGCCCGAGCTTGTCGGGAGGCATCGCCTGAACGATGAGGGCGACGCTGTTGGCCTGCAGCATCGCGGCCCCGAATCCCTGGAGCACCCGGAACACCACCAGCAGCTCGAGGCTGGGGGCGATGCCGCAGAGGAAGGTGCCGATTATGAAGATGCCGAAGCCGTAAACGTAGAGCAGCTTGCGCCCGACCATATCCGCGAACCGCCCCACCGCGGTCACCATCGCCACCAGGACCAGGAGGTAGGCGAGGGAAACCCACTCCACCGCCCCCAGGGTGGTGTGGAAGCTCTCGTAGAGCTTGGGCAGCGCCAGCACCACGATGCTGGCATCCAGCTGGCCCATGAAGGCACCCACGCAGACCGTGCCCACCACGTACCAGTAGGAGTTGGGCTTGTTGGCGATCCAGCCCGGGCGGCGGGACTCCACCAAGAGCCGGCGCCAGCCGGTGGCCGCCACGGGCAGGTCGGATCCAGCGGCAGGCATCGTCTCTGAATATAGCCGAATTGTCCGGTCCAATCGGGGCTGCATCGCCGGCGTGGTGGATCGGGAAGAGAGGATGAGGGGCCCATCCGGCTTGCCGGATGGGCCCCTCCGAGCCGCCTTCCAGGTGGCGGCCCTCAGAGTCGCAGCAGTTTCAGCCGCCCGGTGACGGGGTGGGGTGGGGGGCGGCGCCTCCAGCCATATCGGGGGTCGGACCCACCTGGGCGATGGGACCCTGGCCCACCAGCCCGGAGCCGGACAGCACGATGGCGGCGATCTCCTCGGTCTCGTACCCGCTGTGGACCGCCCAGCCGTAGGCGAGCAGGCTCACCATGATCACGGCCAGAAGGTCGGAGGGGAAGGGGATCCCGATCGCCTTGGGGGCGTCCACCGACCCCGCGGCCCCGTAGGCCCCGTAGTACGAGATGGCGAACATCGCCAGCACGAAGAAGATGAACCACCAGGAGCTGCTGACCGCCTTGCGGCCCTCCTCGTTGCACATGTACCAGAGGGCCCCGGTGAAGCCCACGATCATGCAGATGGTGACGAAGTAGAAGACCCCAAAGGCGGGGTGGGGCACCGTCGCCGGTGCGGCGGTGAGGGCGTACTGGCCCCAGCGCTGGACGATGATCCAGAGCACCAGGAAGACCAGGCCCAGAACCGCTCCGGAGCCGGTGCTGATCCACCCCTTCATGGGGGCATAGAACCAGACGAACAAGGGCAGCGCGACGAAGACCGCGGCGAACACGATCGCCAGGGTGAAGAAGCCGGCCCAGTAGACGATGAGCGCGGCCCCCAGGAAGCCCACCGGGGCCAGGATCTCGGCCCCCCAGAGCCGGAACGGCCGGTTCAGGGAGCCCGCGGTGCGGCGCAGGATGGGAAGCCCGATGCCACCCATGATGTAGGTCAGGACCGTGGCCGAGGTGATGATCCCGACCAGCTCATACCAGCTGGGCAGCGGCAGGAAGAACACACAGCCCACCACGGTGGATGCGATGAGGGCGATCCAGGGGATCCGGAACTGCGAGGTGATCCCCTGGAACCACTTGGGCAGATAGCCCACGACCGAGAGGCCGTAGACCGTCCGGCTCGATGTGCCCAGGTAGATGTAGCCGGTCCCGCTCGGGGAGATGAAGGCGTCGATGAGCAGGATCGTGGCGAACCCACCCAGCAGAGCCGTCCCCGACCCCTTCATGAGGACGTAGAACGGGGCGTCCGCGGCGGCGCTTCCGGAGGCGGCCAGCTTGGCCCAGTCCCCCACCTGGACGTGGAAGAAGCCCCAGTTGATGCCGCCCGTGAAGGCGACCTGTAGGAGGATGTACACCACCATCCCGGCCAGGACCGAGGCGATGGTGGCAACGGGCACGTCCCGCTGCGGGTTGCGGGCCTCGCCGCCGAAGTCCAGCGCCTGGCGGAAGCCGAGGTAGGAGAACACGATCCCGGTGCTCGCCACCGCTCCCAGGACCGGCTGGGCGCCGAGCGGGAAGAAGCCGTTGTAGCTGCTGAAGTTCTTGGTGTGCAGATCCAGGATCAGCAGGAAGATGATGGTCAGCCCGGGGATGAGGAACTTCCAGCCGGTGACAAACGCGTTGAACTGGCTGAGGAACCGGATCCCCACGTAGTTGATGATGAAGAAGAGGATCATCAACCCGATCCCGAAGAGGATGCCGCCGGGCCAGACCAGCTCGGAGCTGGAGTTCACGATCCCGTGGATGTAGGAGCTGGCGTAGGTCACCACCGCCTCGGCCTCGATGGCGGGCACCGAGACCGCGGACAGCAGATACGTCCAGCCCAGGATGAAGCCGGTGTAGCCGCCGTGGGTGAGGTGCGGGTAGCGGACGATCGCGCCGCTGCGGGGCATCATGCCGGCGACCTCGGCGTAGTTGAGGGCGACGAACAGCACCAGGACGCCGCCCACGATCCAGGAGACGATCGCGCCGGGGCCGGCGACCGAGGCCGACGCGATCGCCGCGAACAGCCAGCCGGAACCGATGATCCCTCCCATGGAGAGGAAGAAGAGTTGCCAGACCGACATGTGCCGGTCGAGCTTTCGGTCGGACGCCTCGTAGTCGGGTTTGGCCGCGACAGCCATCTGAGTGACACCTCCCTGCTGTGATTGAGAGGAACGGGCTGCCTGGAACCCTTCACCCGCCCTCGATCCCTGTTGCGGGCAAGATTAGGGACTCAGGGCCCGTTTGTGAAGGGGATCGCCAAAGTTGGTCCCTCGCTGGGCGATTGCGGGAGCGGTATATTCGGCCCGAATCCATGAACGAATTGGGCCCACTCGGCCAGCCCGACCCCGAGTTCGAACAGCTCGCCTCGTCCCTGCGCGCCGACTCCAGCGATCTCAACACCTTTCTGGAGGTCCTGGCCTCGAAGTTCGAGGGTGCCCTGCCGGGGAGGGCTCGCATCGACTATCAGGGAGGAGGGATGCTGCGGCGGCGGGCGAAGGCGGTCAGGCGGATCCAGGTTCAGCTGGGTGATGACCACTTCGAGCTGTCGCGGGATGGCGCCGCGGTGGCCGCCAAGCGCACCAAGGTGGTCCGGGGGATCGCGCTCAAGAGCGAGGATCTGGGGCTGGACGCCTGGGTGGCCGAGCTGACCAGGGCGCTGCTGCGGCAGAGCCAGGCCAGCGCCGCCGACCGTCAGGCGCTGGAACGTCTGCTAGGCTGACGGCAGGTGCGATTCTTCCGCGGCGGTGGCGGATCCGGGGGGGCCCCAGGCCCCGAGGAGCAGGCCCGCGCGGAGCGCAGCCGGGCGCTGGTGGAGCAGGGCGGCATCCCGCTCAACGCCCAGGAGCGGATCCAGCGCCAGGCCACCGAGGGCGGGGCCTACACCTCGGACCTCTCCGTCGCTGAGCTGGCGGCGCTGCGGTCCGTCGGTTACCGGCCGCTGGCCATGGTCCTCGGCAGCTCCCTCTATCAGATGGGTTGGATCTACACCGGCTGGAACAGCCTCGGGGGAGGCCTCGGCGGGCTCAACTACGGAGGGGTCGAGCCCCAGGAGAACCGGTCCCTCACCGCCTCGCTGCTCGATGCTCGCGCTCGGGCGGTCAACCGGCTCATGCTGGAGGCGCAGGGGCTGGGAGCCGAGGGGGTGGTCGGCGTCCGTCTCAAGATCAACCGCTGGGAGTGGGCGTCGGGGATGGCGGAGTTCACCGTCATCGGGACCGCCGTCGCCCGGGAGGGTGGGACCCACCCCGGCACCCAACCGTTCACCTCCACCCTGAGCGGCCAGGATCTGGCCAAGCTTCTGAGCACCGGCCACCGCCCTCTCCGGCTCGTGATGGGGGCCAGCGCCTACCAGGCTGTCGCCTTCTTCGGAGGTGGCCTCGGTCGCATGGGTGGGTTTGGAGTCTCCGCCTGGAGCAATCAGGAGGTGACCAGCTACACCCTCGCCCTCAACCGCGCCCAGGACATGGCGCGCCGACGGCTCGCCCAGGAGGCGGCCCAGGTGTCCGCCGGAGGCGTGGTGGGGGTGGAGATCGAGTCCCACATCCTGGAGTTTCCGACCGGCTCCGAGTCTGTCGGCGGGAGGATCGCGGAATGGGTGATCCTCGGCACCGCCGTCTCGACCGCCGGGGAGGCCACCCCGATGGCGGCTCCCCGGATGGTCATCCCCCTAAGACCTTGAAGGAGGCACCAGCATGACCGACCAGCCAGCCGCGGCGTCGACGGGGCAGCCCGAGATCCCTCAGGACGCGCT
>JAKABA010000137.1 GCA_021802115.1 bacterium
TCCGCGCCATCGAGGTTCTTCGATCCGCAGGGCTGGGGCTGCCGATCGCGCGAGTGGTGCTGGAGAAGAGAATCCCGACCCGGAGCGGCCTGGGCGGCGGGTCAGCCGACGCGGCGGCGCTGATAAGGCTCGCCACCGAGGGGCTCCCCGCCCAGACGCTGACGGAAGTGGCTCTGAGATGCGGAGCCGACGTGCCGTTCGCGCTGCTCGGGGGGGCCGCCCACGTGGGGGGTGTCGGCGAACAGCTGAGGCCCCTGCCCAGCCTGGCCAAGGGGGTCTTCCTGGTCACCCGCCTCGGCGAGGTGTCCACCGCTGACGCCTACCGAGCCGTGTTGGAGGAGGACTTCAGCCGGGGTGAGCGAGCCGCCCTGGTGGCCGAGGCGCTCGGCCAGGCTCAGCTCCCGGATCCGGAACTGCTGGGCAGCTCCCTGCTGCCGGCGGCGCTGCGGGTGACCCCGGGGTTGGCCCGCACCCTGGAGCGGCTGAGAGCCGCAACTCCCGGCATTGTGTGGTCCATGACCGGCAGCGGAGGCGCCTTCTTCACCTTGTTGCCGGACCAGGCCCGGGCCGCCAGGGCGCTGGCCGAGATCTCCAGTCGCTGCCCGGATCTGCCCGTCCGGGCAGTGGTTCCGGAGCCCGGGTGGCTGGGCGACAGCTGAGGCTCGGGGCGGCGGTCGCCCTCGGCAAGACGGCCGGGGGGCTCTCCCGCCGCCTCCATCTCGGAGGCGGCACGACCCTGCCCGGAGACGTCGCCCTCTGGGTGGACCCGGGAGTGCTGCGGGAGATGACCGGGTCGGTCGGGGTGGGCACGGTGCTGGTGACCGGGACCAACGGCAAGACCTCCACGGCCGCTCTGCTCCGGGCCATCCTGGCGGCCTCAGGCAGCCGGGTGGGCGGCAACCCCAGTGGGTCGAACCTGATCTACGGATTGGCCGCCGCCGCCCTGGAGCTGTCCGACCGCCGGGGCAGGATCGATCGTGACTGGCTGGTGCTCGAGGTGGACGAGCTCAGCGCGCCCCGAGCGGTGGCGGAGATCCGCCCCCGGGGTCTGGTGGTGCTGAACGCCTTCCGGGACCAGCTCGACCGTTCCTTCGAGGTCGACCAGATCGCGCAGCGGCTCTCCGCCGCCACGGCCGGCCTGCCCGCCGGCAGCTTCTGGGTGGGGAATGCCGACGACCCCAGGGTCGCGGCCATGACCGCGGCCGCCACCGCAGCCGGAGCTCGCCCTGTCCTCTTCGGACTGGAAGCTGGCGGCCGGGACCGTCTGCCCAGCGTGTCCGACTCCAGCGCCTGCCCGCGATGCCGGCGGCGGCTGGAGTTTGCAACGGTCTTCTATGCACACTGCGGCATCTACCGCTGCCCGAGCTGCGGCTTTGGCCGCCCCCAACCCGAGGTCGTGGCGGGCCACCTCGACCTCCTCGGGTTGGACTCCGTGGGGATGACCCTGAGCGGGACAGGCGGATGGACGATTCCCACCGTCGTCCACCTGGGAGGCGTGTTCAGCGCCGCCAACGTCGCCGCCGCCACGGCCGCGGGGAGCGCCATGGGGGTGAGCCCGGATCGGATCGCCTCGGGGCTGGCTGCCTTCGAGCCCGCCTTCGGGCGCTTCCAGGTCATGCGCTGGCAGGAGGTGCCGATCCGTCTCCTGCTGGCCAAGAACCCGGCGGGGCTGGAGGAGAATCTCGCCGCGGTGCTGGAGCTGGATCGGAGCCCGGTGATCGCCCTGGGCCTCAATGACGGGATCGCGGACGGACGCGATGTGTCCTGGATCTGGGACGTGGAGATGGAGAGGCTTCGCGAGTCCCGCCCGGTCACGCTGGTGGTCTCCGGCCGCAGGGCGCATGAGCTCGCCCTCCGGGTCGGCTACGCCGGGGTCCCCAGGGAGCGGGTGCTGGTCCGCCAGAGCCCCCGAGCCGCCCTCGACGAGGTCGCGGCGCTGGCCGCCCCCGGGGTTCCGGTGCCGGCCCTTCTGACCTACACCGCCATGTTGGAGTGGCACCACCTTCTCGGGGGTCTGGGCGGAGGGGACCAGGTGCCATGACCCAGCGCCGACTGCGCCTGGGCCACCTCTACCCCAGGGAGATGAACCTGTACGGCGACCGGGGCAACATCCTGGCCCTGCTGCGCCGAGCTGAGCTTCGGGGAATGGACCTGGAGGTGGTCGAAATCGGGCCGGGCACCACCTCCACCCGCCTGCTCGAGTCCTGCTCGGGCTTCTTCGTGGGGGGAGGGCAGGACCTCGACCAGGGGGATGTGGCTGCCGACCTCATCTCCCACAAGGGGCCAGCCCTCAGGGATGCGGTGGCGGGCGGCAAGCCGGTCCTGGCGGTGTGCGCCGGCTACCAGCTGCTGGGCACCCACTACCTGACCGCCGCCGGCACCAGGATCCCCGGCCTGGGTCTGCTGCCCCTGCACACCGAGGCCGGCCGGCGGCGCCTGGTCGGGAACCTGATGGTGGCGGCGGATCCCCGGCTGGGGCTCAGGGATCCGATCCTGGTGGGCTTCGAGAACCACAGCGGGCGGACCATCCTGCACCCGGGCCTGCGCCCGCTGGGGACGGTCGTGCACGGCGGCGGCAACGATGGGGACAGCGGCCACGAGGGAGCGTGGCAGGGGACCGTCGTCGCCACCTACCTCCACGGCCCCCTGCTGCCCAAGAACCCCAGCCTCTCGGACTGGTGGCTGCGGACGGCAGCCGGCGGAGACCCGCTGGAGGAACTCGACGACACCCTGGAGGAGGCCGCCCGCCGAGAGGCGATCGCACTGACCGCCCATCCTCCCAGGATGTCGCGGTGGCGGCTCCTGGGCAGAGGCCTGGTCAGAAGAGGGAGCTGAGCGCGGGAGACCCCGGGGCTGGTGGTGGACCCGGGACCAACTGGCTGGGCTTGGTGATGGCGAAGTGGGAACCGTACCCGGAGAATGTGACCGTGAACTCGAAGGTGAGGGCCACGGTCCCCCGCGCCTGAGGGACCCCCGCCGAGCCCAGCAGGCCGAGCGCGGCCAGGTTGAAACTGAACCCGCCGCGGGCCGACTCCCGCACCGGCAGGCCGGTCGACTTGGCGATGAAGGAGTCGAGGGTCGCCGGCTGGAAGTTGAGCAAGGACACCAGTGCCTGGATGTCCGCCCCCCCACCCCTGACCGCGCCGGAGCTAAGGGCCCGGGTAAGGATCCTCGCCAGTGCGGCGCCGGGGATCCGAGCCTGCAGATGGTCCACCACCTGCCCGTCCAGGCTGGTTGGAGGAAGTGTGGAGACGGCGCTGGCACTTCGGACCAGGCCTGCGAGGGAGCCGAGGGCCGGGGCCATACCGCCGGACCACCGGGCCGCCTTTCCCCCGGGCGGGGTGGCTGGGACCTCATGCCAGCCGGCGCCGTTGACGCTCACATACCGCACACCACCGACTTCGATCACATCCACCGGGGCCGGCAGCGCAGGCGCGAAACTGTAGCTGCCCTCGAAGTCGGCCGGGCTCTGGAACTCCAAGGAGCCCACCAGGGTGGACGAGTCGAGCTGCTGCTGCAGCCGCGTCAGCTGCTCCTGCGTCGTGCTGGGCAGCCCGCTCACCTTCTCCAGGCCGAGCCTGACCCACCCGCTCACATTGGCCTTGAAGCTGGATGACAGGGCGGAGCTGGTGGCGGCATCGAGGGCCCGGCTGGCGACCGCCCCGCCCGAGCGGTGAGCCGGCGTGGAGCCACATCCAGCCAGCGCCACCACCGCCAGCGCCGCCGCCGCTCCACCGGCCAGCTTGATGCTGCTCACAAGCGCCATCGTAAGCCGGGGGCCCGCGCCCCGGGCTTTGCCAATTGCGCCGCCGCCGCCCGTCATCTGGGAGGTCGGCGTAGTAGCGTAGGCGCGGTGGCTGAGCACGAGGCGCGCACCATCAAGCGGCGACGCCAGCGCCCGCGCGTCGTGGCGCTGTCCGCGGAGGACTCCAAGGACCCGCTGAGTGATCCCTCCTGCTACATCAATCGGGAGCTGAGCTGGCTCGACTTCAACGGGCGGGTGCTGGCCGAGGCCACCGACCCGCGGGTACCGGTCCTGGAGCGGATGCGGTTCCTGGCCATCACCGCCAACAACCTGGACGAGTTCTACATGATCAGGGTGGCGTCCCTGAAGCGGCAGCAACAGGAGCACTTCGAGGCGACCCACCCGGATCGGATGACGGCCACCGAACAGCTGCGGGCCATCTCCGAGCGGAGCCGCAAACTGGTGCATGGCCAGCTCGCCTGCCTTCGCGGCGAACTGGTCCCCGCGCTCCAAAAGGAGGGCGTCAGGCTGCTGCTCGGCGACGACGGCCTGAGCGCGGGGGAGCAGCGGATCTGCGGAGACTTCTTCGAGCGCCAGATCTACCCCTTGCTGACCCCGTTGGCGATCGACCCGGCCCACCCCTTCCCGTATCTCAGCAACCTCTCCCTGTCGATCGCGGTGATCCTGGGGGAGCCCGGGGAGCGCGCCCCCAGGGTGGCCCGGGTGAAGGTCCCGTCGTCCCTCCCCCGCTTCTTCCGCGCCGGCCCGAAGGGGCCGTTCATCCCGGTGGAGCGGATCATCTCGGAGCGGCTCACTCGTCTCTTCCCGGGCATGAGGATCGTCGGCCACGGGGTGTTCCGGGTGACCAGGGATGCCGACTTCGACGTGGATGAGGATGAGCCCGACCTGCTGTCCGCGATCGAGGAGGAGCTGAGGGGGCGGCGTTTCGGTGCTGTGGTCAGGGTCGAGACGGTGGGGCACCTGCCCCCTGAGCTCAGCAACATGCTGGAGACCGAGTTGGGGATCGGAGCCGAGGAGTTCCAGGCCGTGGACGGTCCGCTCGACCTCACCGGTCTGTTCGGAGTGGTGGAGACCCTGGACCGGCCCGACCTGGCCTACCCCGTGTTCAGCGGGACCACACCCCCCCGGCTGATCAGCGTGCAGGACCAGGACCCGGACTTCTTCGCGGTGATCCGGCGGGGCGACATCCTGGTCCAGCATCCCTATGACTCATTCGCGGCCACCACCGAGCGCTTCATCGAACAGGCCGCCCGGGATCCGCGGGTGGTCGCCATCAAGCAGACCCTGTACCGCACCAGCGGCGACACCCCCCTGATCGGGGCCCTCACCCAGGCGGCCGAGGACGGCAAGCAGGTGGTGGTGCTGGTGGAGCTGAAGGCGCGCTTCGACGAACAGAACAACATCCGCTGGGCCCGCCAGCTGGAGCAGGTCGGGGCCCATGTCGCCTACGGGGTGCCGGGCCTGAAGACCCATGCCAAGCTGGTGCTGGTGGTGCGCCAGGAGGAGAACGGGGTGCGCTACTACGCCCACATCGGCACCGGCAACTACAACGCCGCCACCGCCCGCGCCTACACCGACTTCGGCCTCTTCACCACCCGCAGCGAGGTGACCGAGGAGGTGGCCGATCTCTTCAACTACCTCACCGGCTACTCTCGCAAGCGCGACTACCGGAGCCTCTGGGTCGCGCCGATCAACACCATCGAGAAGCTGGAGGAGCTGCTGGAGCGCGAGTTGGAGCATCTGCGCGCCGGCCGGCCGGCCGGGGTGCTGATCAAGGTGAACGGGATCACCGACGGCCGGGCCATCCGCGCCGTCTACAACGCCGCCCGCCAGGGCCTGTCCTTCAGGCTGCTGGTGCGCGGGATCTGCTCGCTGCGGCCGGGCGTCGAGGGGCTCAGCGAGACCGTCCAGGTGCGCAGCGTGATCGGGCGCTTCCTGGAGCACGGCCGCGTCTTCACGTTCGCCAACGGCGGCCAGCCGGAGGCCTACCTGGGCTCCGCCGACCTGATGGGGCGCAACCTCTACCGCCGCGTCGAGTGCGTGGTGCCGGTGAGCGATCCACAGGCGCTGCAGGAGGTCCTCGAGGTGACGGAGCTGATGTGGCACGACCGGCGCCAGAGCTGGCAGCTCAACCGGGACGGGTCCTGGTCCCGGGTGGATCCGCACTCCACCGATGTCGGGATCCAGGAGCTGCTGATCGCCCGCGCCAAGTCGAGGCCGATGGGCTGGGACCTGCGGCGCCAGTAGGAGGGCTGAGGTGTGGATACGAGGGAGGCGCTCTTGTTCCTGCGGGACCACCACCGCGGGGTGCTCGCCACCTACCGCCAGGACGGGCGGGTCCAGATGTCACCGGTCGTGGCCGCGGTCGACTCCGACCTGCGGGTGGTGATCAGCACCCGGGAGCCGGCGATCAAGACCCGGAACCTGCGCCGCGACCCCAGGGCCGGCTTGGTGGTCTTCACCGATCAGTTCTTCGGCCCCTGGGTGATGCTGTGGGGCCAGGCGGAGGTGGTCTCGCTGCCCGCCGCCATGCCTCTGCTCGAGGAGTACTACCGTCTGGTGTCCGGCGAGCATCCGGACTGGGAGGAGTACCGGTCGGCGATGGTCGCCGAGCGGAGGGTGCTGGTCCGACTGACGGTCACTGAGTCCGGCCCCAGGAGGTCCGGTTGACCGCCGACGCACCCGACTTCCAGGCCGCCATCGCCAGGGTGGGGAGCTTCGCCGCCGGATTGATCCGGCCGGGAATGCGGCTCGGACTGGGCACCGGCCGCACCGCCGACGCCTTCCTGGACGCGCTCGCGCGGCGGAACGAGGATCTGCAGCTCTCCGCCGTCTGCACCTCCAGGGACACCGAGGAGCGCGCCCGGGCGATGGGGATCGCCATCCTGGACTCGACCGAGGAGCCGCTCGACCTCGACATCGATGGGGCCGATGAGATCGACCCTCGCTTGAACCTCATAAAGGGTGCGGGGGGCGCCATGGTGCGGGAGAAGATCGTGGCCGAGCGCAGCCGGCGCTGCTGGGTGGTGGCCGACTCCCAGAAGCTGGTGGACCGCCTGGGAGAGAGCCGGCCCCTGCCGCTCGAGGTGCTGCCCTTCGATTGGCGGGGAACGCTGACCCGGGTGCGGGCGGTCAGTGGGGGCGAGCCCAGCCTGCGCGGAGGCGCCGATCCGTTCGTCACCGACAACGGCAACTACGTCTTCGACCTCACGCTCCCGGCCGGAGGCCTCGAGCCGGCCCGCCTGGCCAGGCAGTTGGAGGCTATCCCTGGGGTCCTGGGCCACGGACTGTTCCTCGGGATCGCCACCGCCGCCATCATCTCCAGCGGGCAGGAGGTGGAGGTTCGGGGTGATCTGGAGTTGGTCCGGACGGGGATCTGAGGTCCGGCCGCCGGTCAGGAGCTGCGACCGCGCCGGCGGTTGAGCCCGATGATGAGCCCCAGCGGTATCACCACCCCCACGAACCCGGTGAGGACGGCGATCCCGTTGGGGAGATCCTTGGGGTTGGACATGCCCACATAGGAGAAGAGCGCCGAGAGCACGGCGATCACGATCACGATCACAATCGCCGCCACCAGCACCAGGTTCTCGTGTTCAACCCGGCTCACCCAGAAGTCCGGCCAGCGGTTGCGGACGTAGCGGTAGACGTTGATCGCGGTCAGGCTGTTGAGGATGATGGCGCTGATCAGGGCACTGACGGCCACCCCCCAGCGGAACGCCCCCAGCTGCGAGATCACCCAGGCGGAGAAGTTGACCACCAGCAGCCCGACTGGGGTCGCCAGCCCGATCACGGGCAGGATGCACGAGTGCCAGTCCTCCGGAAGGGGGATGAAGACCCCGTTCTGCACCGCGCTGCCGCTCCGCCGCAGCCGGCTCACTCGGCCTCGCGCCGAGCCCCTGGCCTTCACCTTCTACCTTGCACCTTCACCACCTGTTCCGGCATTGTTGCCCAGGGCGGACCACAGGGTATCCTGCCCCGCGCTCCAGGCATGATGGCAGGAGGGGCATGGACCTAGTCGACCTTGTAATCATCGTGGCTCTCGGCTACGCCGGCGTGCTCGGATACCGGCGGGGTCTCACCTACTCCCTCTTCTCCCTGGTGGGACTGGTGGTGGGCCTCATCGTCGGCTCCTGGCTGGCGGCGACGATCCCCCAGCTGTTCCACCAGTACACGGTCACAGTCAGATCCGTGATCGCGATCGGGCTGGTGCTCGCGTGCGCCTTCCTGGGAGATGCGCTGGGGGGCCTGCTGGGAGCCCGCCTGCGGATCACCACCCTGCGCAGCCACCTCGGTCCGGTCGACTCCCTCGCCGGGACCGCCTGGGGACTGCTGGTGGTGCTCGCCGTCAGCTGGTTTCTCGGGCTGGTGTTCGAACAGGGGCCCATCCAGCCCCTGGCCGCGCAGATCCAGGCCTCCACCATCCTGCGCACCCTCGACCGCGACCTTCCCCAGGGTCCCGCCTGGCTGGGCTACCTCCAGCACGTCTTCAGCGCGGTCCCGTTTCCCGAGGTCTTCGCCAACTTCGTTCCACCTCTGCCCGGTCCGGTGGCCCTCCCGGCCGACCTCAGCGGCGACGCGGCCGTCCGCCGCGACGCCGCCGAGACCGTCAAGGTGGTGAGCGTCGGCTGTGGCGGGCTCATCGAGGGCAGCGGGTTCCCCGTGACCCGCGACCTGGTCGTCACCAACGCCCACGTGGTGGCCGGGGGCCACGGCACCACCGTGCAGGTTCCCGGGCGCCTCGGTTCCCTGCCGGCTCGGGTTGTCTTCTTCGACCCCCACACGGACCTCGCCCTGCTGCTGGTGCCGGGCCTCGACCTGCCCCCCCTTCCCTTCTCCGACACTGGGCCCCGTGGGACCCAGGGTGCGGTGATCGGCTATCCCGGCGGGGGCGGCGAGCAGGTCGTGCCCGGAGCGATCCGGGGCCAGATCCAGGCCGTGGGGCGCGACATCTACTCTCAGGGGCTGGTCAGCCGTCAGATCTATGTCATAGAGGCCTCGGTCATTCCGGGGAACTCGGGTGGTCCGTTCGTGAACCTCCAGGGGCAGGTGCTGGGCGTGGTGTTCGCCAAGTCGCTGGTGACCACCGATGAGGGCTACGCCCTCACCGCCAGTGAGATCGCGCCCGACCTGGCCCGTGGTGAGCGCAACACCGCCCCGGTGTCGACCGAGAGCTGCGTCGAGTAGTCCCGGGCGGCCCATCCTCCATGTCCGGGCCACCAGTTCACTGCTCGCCTGATCGCCTCCGGCTGGGTTCGGGACGCGTTGTAGGCGGCGAGTTCCGTAGGCCCGGCCGTCCATGTGGGCAGGCAGATCAGCGTGCTAGAGAATGACGACGGCCACGAGGTGGAGGTAGTCGTCTTCATCAAGGGTACGTGTTCGGTAAACCAGGAGGTGCAGAGCCTCGTCTCAATGCTGGTGCGCTTGGTCGGATCAGATGAGCACGGAAGTCACGCGCCCGGTTTGCCACAGCAGAGCTTGTACTTGCGCCCTGAGCCGCAGGGGCAGGGGCCGTTGCGGCTCGTGCCCACTGAGAGAGACCGCTCGAGGACCCAGCTCTGGAGGGTGCGGAGGTTGCCTAGTACGACGAGACCTGCCAATGCTGCCCGAGTGGCTTGTTCCCTGGCACGGCGATTGGGGACTTCGCGGCTGGGTCCAAGCAGGACGTAAGCGAGCTCAGACGAGAGTTCGGAGAGCGTGTCTACTGCCTCGTAGGTCTGGCCGAGGAGTCTCTGGCGGTCGGTGTATGGCAGAGCCTTCAGCTCGCCATCACTGTCAATCATGGCTTGGATGAGGCTTGTGTGGGCGTCCCCTGCCAAGGCGACGACAAGGTGGGCGTGTGCAAGCAACGGTGCACCCCGCCCCTTCGCAGGGGTGGCAGCAAGGACATCGGCCAGGACGTGCTCGCACTCAAGATGGAGTTCAGACCCCGCCTCCACTCCCGAGCCATCGTCCAGATGGACGTGTCCCCAAGTTGCGAAGAAGCCATCTCTGACGAGGTGGAACCCCTCCGCAGCGTGGGCGATTACCTTGAGGTCTTGGTGTTCGGCTGCCCGCTCCTCTGCCACTGCATCTCCTGTCAGAGCCCACAGTCTGGCACAGATGTCAGTCGTTCCGCCATGCCCTTCTTCAGGGTCAGGTGGTAGGCTGGCCCGGCCGGTGCGCTGCCTGACCGGAAAATCTCCGGCGGGGGGACGGGCCTGTTGATGGTCGGGTGCGGGGCGGGGCCTCTCTCGGGGGGCCGCGGGGCCACAGAACATTTGCCATCAAGCCATGGCGGCGATCCCAGGTGGTCGTCGAGTCACGGCTGCCATCGGACTGGCCGCGCGAGCAGCCTGCGGTCTCCCCGGCAACCGCCCCTCACCTAACCACCAACCCGATCTTGGGCTCCATGCCCGGACCCTGACTTGTCATTAGGTGAACTAATTAGTTATCCTAATGACATGAAGAAGTCCGGCACGACCGTTGCAGACCGCGCGGAGCCGCTGGCGCTCGCCT
>JAKABA010000138.1 GCA_021802115.1 bacterium
CCTTCCGGCAAGGAGAGCGACTGTATCGAACCGGTGACCGGGGAACATGGCGGGCGGACGGCGCCCTGCTCTTTGGGGGTCGGACCGACGGACAGGTGAAGATCCGCGGAAACCGGATCGAACTCGCTGAGATCGAGCTGGCCTTGATGCGACGGGCCGGACTCGCCCAAGCGCGGGTGCTGGTGCGACCGGATGCGATGGGGGACCCGTCTCTCGTGGCCTATGTGGTCGGAGCGGGGAGTCAGCCGCCGCCAAGCAGAGCGCAATTGAGGCGGACTCTTCAGGAGGTGCTGCCCGCTTACATGATCCCCGCCGAGTTCATGGTGGTCGACTCCCTGCCAGTCACGGCGGCCGGCAAGGTTGACGTCGCGCGCCTCCCCGGGATGGCGGTGGAGGCGGCGCCACGCGAGTTGAAGTGCGAACTCTTCCTCGTCGCAGCCCATGCCGGCGACTCCCCCACCCTGGAAAGGTTCGCCTCCGCCCTGAAGCCGGCCCTGTCGGCCACCGTGCTGCCGGCGCCGGAGGCGCTTGGACACGGCCCGGGCGAGGCTCCTTCGGAGCTTGCAGTGGCCGTTCTGGCCGCCCTGCGTTCGGCTCGACCAAGGGGACCGTATCTCCTCGCTGGGTATCGGCAAGGCGGCCCCGTTGCCTACCAGATCGCCACCTGGCTGGACTCTGGCGGCGAAGAGGTCGCCTGGCTTGGCCTGTATGAGTCCCCGTGCCATGGGGCGGCCCGACGGGCGCGGAGGTGGGACCTTGCCAGTTGGCGCGGGTCGCCCTCGCACGGCGACGGGCGGGACGGAACCGGGAGCGATGTCGGAACGCGCGGGGAGGGCAACGCATTGCCGCTGAGCCTCTTCGCCAGCGGCGCAGTCTACAGCTCTTCCCGGAGCCCAACTCTGGGGTGGGAGTCGGTTCACCGCGGCCGGATTACCCCGCACCGGCTGGGCACCGACCCGCTCCTGTCCGGTGGCCTGCAGCAAGCCGTCCGGATGACCCTCGAGCGCCTCCGGCGCGACGGGGTCGCACCCTAGTTGCCCCTGCACCCGGGCTCACCCTGGGGCCGCCTTGCGGCCGATGAGGTCCAGGCCTGGGTGACGACCCTGCCCGACGCGTCGTGTCTTCCGCCGGGATGGGAGCGGGCCCTGTGCCCTGCCGACCTTATCCGCGCCCAGCGCTTCCGCCGCCGCTCCGATGGTGTCCGCTTCCTGCACTCCCGGTGGTGGCTGCGCACACTGCTGGCTTCTCACCTCGGCGTCGCTCCTGGAGCTTTGCAGTTCGCAACCAACCAGTACGGCAAGCCCCATCTGACTTGGCCGGCGGGCGCCGGACTCCACTTCAACCTGTCACATTCGGGAGCGCTCGCGGCGATCGCGGTCTCGAGGTCGTGTCCCGTGGGCATTGACGTGGAGCAGGTCACATCGGAGCCTCCGATCGCTGAGGGCGGGCTCAGCCGGTCGGAGCTAACAGCGCTCCGCTCCGCTTCATCACCCACGGAGCGGGCCGTGCTCTTCTACAGGATTTGGACCTGGCGCGAAGCCGTGATGAAGGCCGAGGGGACCGGGCTCGGCGGGACACCTCCGGAGTGGCCCCCTGGAACTCTGTGGGACAGCCAATTCACAAGGGTCGTCATCGGCGCCAACCCCGAGCTCACGGTCGCCAACCTGGACCTCCAGGACGGGTGGACGGGCGCCATCGCGGCGCTGTCCTCCAGGGTCCGCCTCCCCACGACCCCACAACAGTTTGTCTTCCCGATTCCCGCGGTGGATCAGGTGACTTCCCGGTGAAAGTGATGACGCAACGGTAACACTGAGCTGACCAGCCTATGCGACCTGCGACCCTTGGCCCACAGGGCGGGCAGGGCACCGGGGGGGGCACCACCCGAACTCGACCCGACTCCAAACTGCGAAGGAGGCATGTGAGCTACCCCGCCATCTCCGGCCAAGGCATCAGGAGGTTCGGCTTTGTGGTTTAGCACCGGGCCCACCCGAGTATTCGTCGCCAGCGTGGGATCGCTGGGATACCTGGCCGCAGCAGCCTCGTTAATCAGCGGCGTTCCCACGCCTGCCCACTTGGGGGCCTCTACTTCACGGATGTCCGTGTCGATCGTGTCTCCTGCCTGGGGCAGCACCGTCTCCGGGGAGTTGCACGTTACGGGCCAGGTGCGGGACGCGGGCTCGGGCACAAGTGTGCTGCTCGAGATTGACGGCACGAGCGCCCAGGTGGTCCCCAGCCGCGCCGCCTGGGGGGCCACCGTCGACACCAAGGTCTTCTCCAACGGACCGCTTCACCTCACCGCCGTGGCCGTGGATGGCCCGGGCCTCACCGCCCGCGCATCGACGGTCGTAACTGTCGCCAACCTCGGCAAGGGTCCCAGTGCCCATCCCCGACCGTCCGTGTCCCCCCGCCCGGTCGCCTCGCCCGGGGGCGGGGTCCAGCCTTCGCCCACCGTCGCGACCCCGTCACCCACGAGTCAACCAACGCTGGGACCAACACCCACTCCAGCCACCGGCGGTTCGGGCTTCGTGCGCGCGAGCGGCACCCAACTGACCCTGAACGGAGCTCCCTACCGCTTCGAAGGCCTCAACGTGTACAACGTCGCCTCCAATGGCGGCTGCGTACCCTACCTCAACCCCAATACCGCGCTGCAGCAGATCGGCTCCGGACAGAACGTGTTTCGCTTCTGGGCCTTTCAGCAGTTCGCAGTTGACAACGGAGCCTTCAACTGGGCCCCGTTCCAGAACGTGCTGAACGCCGCGGCCGCTCACGGCGAGCGGGTGATCATGGACCTGACCGACGAATGGAGCTACTGCGACGGGGGCGCCAAAGCGCTGTCCTGGTACCAGACCGGGTACAAGGACACGGTCTTCCCGGGCGACATCGTGCCCTACCGCCAGTACGTGGCCGATGTGGTGGCCCACTTCGCCAACAACCCCACCATTCTGATGTGGGAGCTGGTCAACGAGGCGCAGGCGGGCGGCTCCGGCGCCTGTGCCGCTGAGCCCGCCCCCTTCGATGCGCTGATGTCCTTCGGGAACGACATGGCGTCGCTGGTAAAGTCGATCGATCCCAACAACCTCCTCTCCTTCGGGGTCCAGGACAACTCCTGTGGCACCTGGGGCGCGGACTATCAGCAGCTGAACGCGATTTCTGGGATCGACGTTTGCACCTATCACGACTATGGCTATCCGAACGATCCCCTGGGCAACCCGACAGCGCCCGACCTGGCCACGGCGATCCAGATGTGTCACGCGGACAACAAGCCCATCTTCGTGGGCGAGATGGGTATCGACCCGTCGACCATCTCCCCATCCACCCTGCAGGAGCGCGCCAACCTGTTCCAGGCGAAGTTCAACGCGATGACCCAGGCCGGGGTGGTGGGTGAGCTGCTCTGGGACTTTACTCCCGTCGACCAGGGCAGCTACGAGATCGGGCCGGGGGATCCCGCCCTCAGTATTCTTGGCTCCTACTGATCCGGAGGCGTTCGCCGAGAGGTTCGGCTGAAGCAGGCGGGCGAGCGAACGGGCTCCAGGGGGCCACCACGGGAGCGCCAAGAGACGCGACTGGCCTCACTTTGTCGTTGGCCTGCGGCCGTGCCACGTTGCGGTGGGCCGTCGCCCAACTGCCCCGACTGACTCCGCGAGTTTGAGCACCGCACACTGGAGCCGAGGGAGGGCTGCCCAGTGGCCAGCGGATGCCTCGGCCCCCGAGTTGGAGCTGATGATCCTCCGGCACCCTTGCCTCCGCCCCTTGGCCAATCGCCCAGGCCAAGTCGAGGCGTTCTCGGAGGGACGCAGGTAGCCGGATCCGACAGTGCCCCTCGCCGCTTTCAGGTGATTGGCGGAAGGGCGAGGGAGAGGGCGAGTAGGTACGGTCAGATCGATGCGTTACGCTTGGCGATGCGCGCGACCGTGGCCCATCTGTCGGCGCACCCGCGACCTCGGGTCAGCCGGTGACCAGGGTTCCCAGCCATGCCATCAGGACGTAGTGTGTGACTCGCGCAGCCAGTGGACCCAGTGAATCGGCGCCCCAGGTGCAGGACCCACGCCAAGACGGAACATCGGTCTGCGTGGTGGGGCCGGGCACCCGCTTCCTAAGCGGGATCACCTACTACACGTTCGGCCTCGTCAGCGCCCTCGCCCCGCACCACCGAGTCTCAGCCATCCTTCTGAGACGGTTGCTGCCCAGGCGCCTGTACCCGGGACGCGAGCGCGTGGGAGCTGATCTCACAGCACTGCAGCTGCCCGCCTATGTCCCCGCAGCTGGCCGGGTCGATTGGTACTGGGGCCCGGGCATGTGGGAGGCGATCCGGCTGCTGCTGCGTCAGCGCCCCCAGGTGATGGTGTTGCAGTGGTGGAGCGGCGCCGTGCTACACACCTACCTCTTGCTGGCACTGGTGGCACGCTGGCTGGGAGTCTCCCTGGTCGTTGAGTTCCACGAAGTGCTCGACACCGGGGAAGACCGGCTGGGGTGGGTCCGCCGCTACGTCGACCTCTTGGGACCACGTCTTTGGCATGCGGCCTCGGCGTTCGTGGTCCACAACCAGCACGACCGCAACTTGGTGGTGAGGCGCCACCACATCGACCAGCAACTCACGGTCCTGATTCCCCACCCAGGCTACGACCACCTCCAGGCCAGCCGCGGCGAGACGCAAAGCGGCCCGGTGCGCCTCCTCTTCTTCGGCGTGGTGCGGCCCTTCAAGGGCGTCGAAGACCTGATCACTGCGTTCGGCTTGGTGGCCCGCACCCGGCCGGGGGACTTCCAGCTGACGGTCATCGGCGAAACCTGGGAGGGTTGGACTCAGCCAGAGGAGTTGATCGCCAGGTGTCCGGAACGCCAGTGGATCCGACGGGTGGCCCGCTACGTGACTGACGCTGAGGCGGAGGCAGCGTTCGGGGCCGCGGACGTCGTCGTCCTTCCATATCGACGTTGTTCGTCGAGCGGCCCCCTCCACATAGCCATGGCCATGGGGCTCCCGGTGGTGGCCACCAGGGTTGGAGGCATCCCCGAGGCGACGGCCTCCTACCCGGGAGCCGTCTTGGCAGAGCCGGCTGACCCCGAGTCCCTGGCCCGGGCCATCCTCGCAGCTGCCCAGCTACGCGGGCGTCGCTTCACGGGCGCCCCGAGCTGGCTGGAGACCGCCAGCAAGTACTCCGCCCTTTTCCAAGCGGTCCTCGCGGGATCGGTACCGGATCTGGAGGGCAGCCGTGGTGGTCACGAGGATGGAGCCGGCTCCTGAGGTCCTAGGCGAGCACCGCGGCGGCGCACCTGCCCGCCTCCACAAAGGACCACCGCCGGCTCCCCGGCGAGGGGATGCAGTTGGTGAAGTAGCGTGCACCCTCAGTCAGGGGGCCGAAGACCCAAATCCGCTCCTGCTCGCGGCCCTGAGCGTCGAGGGGGTGGGACTCTCTGGTGAGGCTCACCCCTCCCGCTGCTGGCGAACTCGGCTCGATCCGCTGCAAACGGCCGGCGCGGAACAGGTTATCGATGAGGGTGGAGCTGGACCGGTCCACCATCGGGTCTTCCAGGAAGCCCCGGACCAGGATGTCCACCGTGGCCCGCACTTCGGTGTCAAGCGCGGTCGAGCGGATCTCGGCCCGGCCTCCCGGCATCCCCCTGACCGCGGGCGATGGACCATACGGGAAGGTGACGATGCCCGCCTCCACCAGCGCCAACAGCTGCTGGGCCCGCCGGGCGGGAGGACCTGCCACCAGACGGTTGATCCTGCTCCGCACGCCCGGGAAGAACTCCCGGTGCGACTCGGGGTCAAGTCCCCCGAACTCCACCGCGCGTCGGATCGGATCCCTGAGGAACCGCAGGACCTCAAACGCCCGCTTGACCGGACTGGTGCCGCCGTCACGGAGGGCCTCGGCCAGATCGCTCCCCACCAGCTGGACGACGAAGCCCTCATAGTCGCGGGAGGATTTGAAACCCCGCGCCGGCTGCGGATAGAGGTGCTCAAGGGGCTCGAACCGCCCCAGCTGACGGGCGAGGCTTGCGACCTCACCCGGGAAGGCACCCCGGCCCCAGGCCGAGATCAGGCGGGCACGGATCTCGGCAGCGGCCGGCGCCCCATGCGCCAGCAGGCCGGCCTGCGTGTAGTACTCCAGCTGCATCTCCCCAAGCAGGAGGGGCAGGAGGTCCCGCCGCCAGTTCAGGGGCGATCTCCCCTCCGGGCCCCGCAACTGGGACACCGCCTCCGCGGTCCAGATCCCAGGGCGATAAGCGGTGGTGGCGTTGCGCATCCCGACGGCCTTGGCCAGCGGGGGAAGGCCGGATCTGGAGAACATCGCAATCCGTGGCTCGTTCCCGCTGGGGATGTATCGGAGTCGACCGCCCCCGAGGTCCGCAAAGCTCCCACCCCGGCCACTGGTGAGCACGGTGAGGACATCCAGGCCCGAGAGCCCCATCCCACAGATGGCGATCTGGGTGGATGGACCGACGTCGACCCCCCGATCCATCGCCTGGCTAGGGGACAGAGCGATCAGATCGAAACCACTCTCGGGGCGGTTCCCTGTGTGCCCGGAGGTCAGCATCACCTGGTCGACCTCCAGCAGCTCGCCAGAGCTCAGGTGCACCACTTCCCCGCCGCGGCCCGTGGGACGCACATCGACCGCCTCCGCGGCGTGGAGCACCACCTCCGTCCCTCGGGGCGCGGACTGCACAAGCTGCTGGTAGAACCAACTTAGGTAGCGCCCCACCACGCTGCGGGGTAGGAAGTCGTGCTCGGTCAGCTCACGCCCGCCGGCCTCGGGAAGGCAGAGGTCGTCGTGCCAGGAGTACCCGTTGCTTCGGGCCCACTGAAGCAGGCCCACCTGGTACGGAAGGGTGGCCTCCTCCGGTTCCCCGGGCCAGAGCGAGATCTGCCCGCAAGGGGTGTTCATGATCAGGTGGGGAGGCAGGTCCAGGGCATAGACCCCAGGGCCGGGGGTGCCGGGCTCGACCACGTGGATCACGAGGTGGCGGCGGCCCGCCTCTGCGCGGCTTGCGGTGAGAAGCCGCTCCAGAACGGCGAGCCCCCAGGCTCCCATACCGATGATGGCGACCTCCGACACCCTCTCCTGCGCCTCCGCTGAACCCACGTCACGGTGGGGCCGGGAGGGACTCGTGGGAACGGGAGCCACTGTGCGCACCGCAAGCCTACCCAACTGCTCCTCCTCCGGGGAAGGAAACGGCGCCGACGTGGCTCACGGCCAGGGCCTGGTCGATGTCCGCGATGAGGTCGTCTACATGCTCCAAGCCAACGGAGAGCCGGATGGCGTCCGGGCGGACCCCAGCCTGTTCGTGCTCCTCCGGGCTCAACTGACGGTGGGTGGTTGAAGCCGGGTGGCTGACCAAAGATTTGGCGTCGCCGAGGTTCACCAGCCTCTTGAAGAGCCTGACCGAATTGAAGAACTTGAGAGCCGCCTGATAGCCGCCGGCCACCCCGAAGGTCAGCAGCGCCACCGCGTGGTCGCCGAGGTACTGGCGCTGAAGCTCGTGGTTGGGATCGCCGGGCAGGCCGGCGAAGCTGACCCAGTCCACCCGGGGGTCCGCGGCGAGATAGGCCGCCACTTGGCGCGCGTTTTCCTCGTGGCGCGCCAACCTCACAGGAAGGGTCTCCAACCCCTGCAGAAGCAGGAAGGCATTGAAAGGGGCCAGGCTGGGGCCGAAGTTGCGCAAGCCGACCGTACGGCAGCGCACGATGTAGGCCCTGGCTCCGAACTCCTCTGTGTACACCACCCCGTGGAAGCAGGGTTCGGGCTGGCTGAATCCCGGGAAACGATCCGGATACCGCTCCCAGGGAAAGTTCCCGGAGTCGATCACCGCTCCTCCCAGGGTGGTGCCATGCCCACCGACCCACTTGGTGAGCGACTCCACCACTATGTCCGCGCCGTGGCGGATCGGCTTGAGCAGGATGGGCGTGGCCACGGTGTTGTCCACCAGGAGAGGGACACCGTGTTGGTGGGCCACCTCCGCCAGCCGCTTCAGGTCGACGATGTTGCCGGCGGGGTTGCCGATGCTCTCGCAGAAGACGCCCACAGTGTTCTTGTCGATCAGCCGCCCCAATTCCTCGGGACGGTCCCCATCGGCGAACCTCACCTCGATCCCATATCTGGGAAGCAGGTGCCGGAACAGCGTGTAGGTGGCGCCGTACAGCTGGGGCAGGCTGACCAGGTTGGTGCCCGCGGTGGCGAGGTTGAGGACCGCCTGGGTCACCGCCGCCATCCCCGAGCCGAAGGTCACAGCCCCGATCCCACCTTCCAGCTCGGTGAGCCTCTCTTCCAGCACCGCGTTGGTGGGGTTGTTTATCCGGTTGTAGTGGAACCCAGGCGCCCGTAGGTCGAAGATCCCGGCGGCATGCTCGTCGTTGAGGAACTCGTGGGCCACGGTCTGGTAGATGGGTACCGCCACCGCCAGGGTGCTGTCGGGCGAGTAGCCGGCGTGCAGGACAGTGGTCTCGTCATGCATCGCCCGGGTCGGGGCCGACTCTCCCGCGGTCGCCACCATCAGTAGGATTCCACGGCCACGGCCGGCAACCAGCCGGCAACCAGTCGCGAGCTCACCAATTGCAACCAGTTGCGGTAGAGGATCTCGGCCCCCGCCTCCCAGGAGCCTTGCACGAGCGGAGCGAGCTCCTGGATCGGGAACCGATCGCGACCCTGGTCGGCACGCGTGAGTGACGCGATCACCTCGTCCGCAGCCGGGGCGAAGTAGCCGGCCGGAGGCCGGGGCACGGGCAAGGTGGCTGTGGACCGGTACCGGTTCCAGTCCCGACGATACTCCCGGAGCAGGGTCAGGCGGTCGTACTCCGGATGCCCCTGGATGAGAACGAGGTGGCAGTCCCCCACCTCCCGGTCCACCACAGTCCACTCATCGCCGGAGGTGAGCACCGGGCGGTACCCGTGCCCCAAAAGCTGGCCCAGCCCGACTGTGTTCCAGTGAGAGTGGGGGATCGCTGTGTCCTCAGGCAGTGACCGGCTGAGTGGCGAGTCGGCCGACACTCTCCCTCGCTGGAGGCCGAAGCACTTGGCCGGGAGGAGCTGCCTTTCGATCCCATCCAACCAGTGGACGGCGGCGTGGGCCGCCAGGCAGGAAACCACCAGTGACCTGAGGCTGCCGACCCCCCATTCGATGACCTCGGCCAGGGCCCGGTAGTGGGGCTCGTCCTGGATGCGCCCCGCCAAGGGCTCGGTGCCACTGATCACCAGGGCATCGAGCCCCGCCTCCCTGAGCGCCTGGTGCGGGAGGTACCGCTCTCTGATCCGATCCGCGACCTGCGGGCCCCTCGGAATCCCTGGGAGCCAGTAGCGGGTGAGCTCCACGCGGGAGTCCCCAGCCGCCCTGGAGATGAGACCTTCGAACTGCCGCTCGGTCTCCTCGAAGGCCGGGTCGGGCATGTTGTTGACCAGCCCGACCCGGAGCCGGCTTGACCTGGAGCCCGCAGCGACATCGAGCGACCAATCGGCAGGACGGCTAGCGGCGGACGCCACCGGCACTCCGACCAGCGAAACCACCGCGCGTGGTGACAGTACGGGCTCCGGTGGCAACACCGCGACCGGGGAGGGCCTCCCCCACCCCCACTCGTGGAGAATCGTGCGCAGGACCCGGAAGCCGTCCCGGATGGTGTGCAGCTTGCTGATCCCGTGACGACGGATCGCCTCATGGCTGCCCACCTCGTGGATGCGCAGGCCCGCTCGGGCGGCGCGGCAGTTGATGAAGGCCTCGACTTCGAAGCCGTCACAGTCGGGGGTCACCACGGGCAGGCAGCGGGTCCAGAAAGCGTTCATCCCGTAACAGAGGTCGCTGAAGTGGGTGCCGTACAGGAGGTTCACCAGCTGCACCAGGCACCAGTTCCCCAGCTCGCGGAACCTGGTGATGTCGTCGCTGCCACCGCCTAGAGCGAACCTGGTTCCCTTGGCGTAGTCCGCACCGTCCAGCAGCGCCTCCACGAAGCGGGGGATCTCGGCCGGGTCCGCCGAGCAGTCGGCGTCCAGGGTGACGATCAGGTCGCCCCGGCAGGCGGCGAACCCAGTGGCCAGTGCCTCGCCCTTGCCCTTCCGGGCCTGGCGCAGGATCCTTCCATCGGGCAGGAGCTCCCTGAACACCTCGATCGTGCCGTCGGTGGAGCCTCCGTCGACGAGGATCACCTCGAAGATGTCTGACCCGATAGCGGGCAGCAAG
>JAKABA010000139.1 GCA_021802115.1 bacterium
GAGGCAGCTCGGTGGGGCGAGTGGTGTCAAGCATGCGGCGTAGTCCCTCCAGCATTTGGAACTCCACAGTACCACCGCCGGGTTTTGACGCCCGCCCGCCGTTCACTCCCAGCGGAACCAGGCGACGGCCGCCAGCCCCGAGGCGGCCGCCCAGCCCAGGCAGAGCGCGAGCGGCAAGGGCGGCAATCCGCGCCCTTCCAGCACCGCCCGCAGGGCGCTGCTGAGGGCGGCCACCGGGAGCACGCGCGCGGCAGGTTGGATGAAGGCGGGCAGCTGGCCGATGGGGATGGCGATCCCCCCCAGCACCAGGAAGAGGATGTACAGCCCATTGGCGCCGCCCAGGGTCAGCTCCGCCCTCAGCGCTCCCGCCATGGTCAGTCCGATCGCGGCAAAGGTGAAGCTCCCCAGCAAGCAGAGGAGGACGACCAGCCACCAGTTCCCCTGGTCCTCCCAGCGGAAGCCGAAGTGCGCGATCAGGAGCACCAGCGCCACCTGGCCCGCCTCGACCAGCAGCACCGAGGCCGCCTTGGCGATCACCAGGGTCCCCCTTCTCAGAGGGGTCCCTCCCAACCGCTTCAGGACCCGGTAGTAGCGCTGGTAGGCGGTGGAGATCCCCAGGGTCACCATCCCCGTCGACATCAGGGCCAGGGTCAGGATCCCCGGGACCAGAAAGTAGATCGGCGGCCCCTGCTTGGCCGGCAGCACCCTGACCCCCGCGAAGAAGACCAGGAGCAGGACCGGGAGGATGAGGATCACCAGCAGGTTCTCCGGCTGGCGCAGGAGCAGCAGCAGCTCCACCCGCAGCTGGGCGACCAAGGCGGCGCCCTGGCTGGCTCCCAGGCGGCGCTCGGCGCCACCGGCCGGTCGGGTCATGCCGCTCCCTCCTCGGTCAGGGTGAGGAACACCTCCTCCAGAGACGACCGGCCGATCCGCAGTTCGGTGAACGCCAGCCCTCGCGCCGCCAGCCAGGCCGTGAGCGCGGCGGCCGTCAGGGCCGGCTCGGCGGTGGCCAGGTCGTAGCCTCCCCGGCCGCGGTGCCGGACGTCGGTGACCCCGGCGAGCTCGGCCATCGCGGCCGCCAGCTCCGGGGGCAAGGCCTGCGTCAGCTCGACATGAAGCCGGTCCGGGCCGGAGCCACCGCGCAGCCGCTCCGGGGAGTCGCAGGCGATCAAGGCGCCGTCCTTGATGATGGCGACCCGGTCCGCCAGCCGCTCGGCCTCCTCCATCGAGTGGGTGGTCAGGACCACGGTGACGCCGGCGGCCTGCCGCTCCTTGACGATCTCCCAGGTGAGCAGCCGGGCCCGGGGATCCATCCCCGCGGTGGGCTCGTCCAGGAACAGCAGGCGGGGCCTTCCCACCAGCGCCAGCGCCAGGGAGAGTCTCTGCTTCTCACCTCCCGACAGCTGGCGAAAGCGGCGGTTGACCTTGTCGACCAGGCCCACCCGCTCCAGCAGGTCGCGGCCGGGCTCCGGGTTGCGGAAGTACGAGGAGAACAGCCGCACCACCTCCCCCACCTTGATGGTGGGGTAGATGCCGCCCTCCTGGAGCATGAGCCCGACCAGCGGTCTGACCGGGCCGGGCTCGCGAGCCGGATCCCATCCAAAGATCCGGATCTGTCCCCGATCTGGACGCCGGTACCCCTCGATCATCTCGATGGTGGTGGTCTTGCCCGCTCCGTTGGGGCCCACCACCGCCACCAGCTCTCCCACCTCCACCTCCAGGCTCAGGTCCGCGACCGCGACCCGGTCTCCGTAGGCCTTGGAGACGCCGACGAGCGATATCGCCGCCTGCCTGGGCGTCGGGGCGGGAGCCGTCATCGCTGCAGGGTTTCGCCCGGGGCCAGGTCGAGGCGGTAACCGACACCGAAGACGGTGTTGATCCGGAACGGCAGGCTCGGAAACGCCTCGAACTTCTCCCGGATCCATCGGATGTGCACGGCCACGGTCTTGCTGTCGCCGTGGAAGTCGGTGCCCCAGACCGCCCGCAGCAGGGAGTCGCGGCTGTGCACCCGGCCGTGGTGCGTCAGCAGAAAGAAGAGCAGGTTGAACTCCCGAGGGCTCATCTTCACCTCCTGCTGATCCACCATCACCCGCCGCGACTCCGCGTCGGCTGTGAAGTTGCTGATCCGGATCAGCCGTCCCTGGGGGGGCGGCGAGGCGGGGCGCTCGGAGCGTCGCAACAGAGCCGCCACCCGGGCCAGGAACTCCTTCACCCCGAAGGGCTTGGTCATGTAGTCGTCGGCGCCCAACCCGAGCCCGGTGACCTTGTCACTCTCCGCCCCGCGCGCGGTGAGCATCAGGATGGGCACGTCCGACTCCTGCCGGATGGCCCGGCACACCTCCTCCCCCGAGAGCTCGGGGAGCATCAGGTCCAGCACCACCAGGTCCGGATCGCGCGATCGTGCCAGGGCCAGCCCCTCGGTGCCGGAGCTGGCCTCCGAGACCACGTAGCCCTGCGCCGCCAGGTTGTAGCGCAGGGTCATGCGCACCGCCTCCTCATCCTCCACCAGCAGCACGCGGCGCCCCTGGCCGGGAGTGGGGGAGGCCAAGCTCAGCCCAGCTCCACCAGCCGACCGGTCTCCAAGAAGACCACATCCTCCGCGATGTTGGTGACCCGGTCGGCGATCCGCTCCAGATTGTGAGCGATGAACAGCAGGTTGGTGGCGGGGTAGGCCCAGTCGGGATGCTCACGCATGGTCTCCACCATGTCGTCGAACACGCGGTGGTAGATGCGGTCGATCCGATCGTCCCGGGCGGCGATGTCCTGGGCCCGCCGCACGTCCGTGGCGGTGATGGTCTCCATGATGTCGCGCACCTGCTCCTCGACGTACCTGCCCAGCCGGATCACCGCCTCCATGCGCGGCCGCGAGGACAGCTCGATCAGGGGCAGGGCGTACCGGGCACAGCTCTTGGCGTGGTCTCCCATCCGCTCCAGCTCAGAGGCGATGAGGAGAAGCCCGAAGATCGCATGGAGGTCCTGCCCGGTGGGGTGGAGCTCCTCCAGGACCTGGATTCCGCGCTCTCGCTCCAGGCGGTGCCGCTCGTTTATCTCCAGGTCCCGGCTGACGACGCTGCGCAGGCGGTCGCCATCGCGGTCCTCCAGGCCCCCCATCGCGCCGGCAACCCCCTCGGCGACCAGGACGCCCAGCAGGCGAACCCCGTCGCGGCGGGCGGCCACCTCTCCGGCCAGATCGGGTTGGATCGGCAGGTTCGTCATCCAGCGATCTTAGAGGAGCCGCCTCAGGGGGCCGGATCCGGAGGACAAAGCTGGATTCGGACCTCGGTGCCCGCCCCGGGGCGGCTGCTGACCTCGATCCTGCCGCCCTGGAGCTCCACGGCCTGACGTGCTATCGCCAGCCCCAGGCCGCTGCCCGACCCGGAGCGGGAGCGATCGCCGGTGAAGAAGCGGTCGAAGATCCGCGGCAGCGCCGAGGCGGGGATGCCGCTGCCGGTGTCCCTCACCGCGATGGTCGGGCAGGCGCCCACCAGCTCGACCGTGACGGTTATCCGACCCCCCTCCCCGGTGAACTTGATCGCGTTGTCGAGCACGTTCGAGAGCGCCCGCTGCAACCGTTCCGGGTCGGCCCGGGCCACCACCGCCCGGCCGCGGCATTCCAGGCTCTGGCGGCGCTCCCGGGCCTGGGGCGTCAGGCCCGCGCACACGCCGCGGGCCAGTCCCAGGAGGTCCACCGACTCCAGGTTGGCCCGCTCGGCTCCTGCCTCCAGGCGCGCGAGGTCCAGGATCCCAGACACCAGGGAGTGCATGTGGGCAGCCTCGGCCGCGATCCGGGAGGCGAACTCCTGGGTTGCCTGGGGGTCTCCCCGCGCCTCCCCGTTGAGGGTCTCGGCGAGCAGGGTGAGACTGGCGAGCGGGGTGCGCAGATCGTGGGACAGGTTCGCCAGGAGGTCCTGATGGGCGCGGCTGAGCCGGCGCTCGTGGGTGATGTCGCTCAGGATCAGGAGCACGGTCGGAGTGGGACTGGATCCCATCGGCGCCGCCACCGCCCGCAGCACCCGACGCCAACCGTCATGGCTGATCTCCGAGCGCTGGACCTCCCCCTGTTCGAGGGCCAGCCCCACCAGCTCGGCGGCCCTGGGGTCGTCCACGACCAGCGCCAGAGGGGTGCCGGGCTCGAGCGGGGGCGCCACCGGATCTCCGGAGGGGTCGCTCCGCCCCAGCAGCTCCTGAGAGTTGGGGCTGGACCACAGCAGCCGGCGGCTGCTGTCGAGCAGGAGCGCCGCATCCGTGCCCAACTGGGCCATGGCGGTCAGCACCTCGGTGCGCAGGCGCTCGTGACCATCCTCCCGGGCATCGGTCACCGGCGCCACTCCCCGGTCCTGGGGTCCAGGGACCCCAGGTACTCGACGCCGCGCGGCGCCATCCGGCTGTCGAGGTCCAGGCACCAGACGCCGCCCTTGGGGCAGCGGGGTGGGCTCTGGCCCGCCGCCCGGCTCAGCAGGGGCACCAGCATGTTCCCATGGGTGGCCGCCGCCGCCCTCCCCACCCCGGTGGGAAGGCAGGTGGCGGCGATCTCCCGGAGCAGCTCCGCCGCCTGCTGGGGATGGCTGGGTTCGTTGGTCTCGAAGAGCAGGGCCAGAGGCTGGACCTCGAGGCCCCGACCGTGGGCCGCCGGCAGCAGGGTGTCGGCGCAGCGGACGGTGGGACTGGTCCAGAACAGCTGGACCTCCTGCTGCGACAGGACCCCGGCTATGGCCAGGCTCTGCCGCCAGCCGAACTCGGTCAGGGGCCGGCTGCGGTCGTCGCCAGACCAGGCCTCACGGTCCAGCGCCACCCCATGGCGCACGAGGTGCAAGGTGGGCACTACCGCGCAGTATAGGTGGCGGCCGGCGGGCTCCCGCACGGCTCCCCGTGCCGGCCGAGCGCGACGCTACCATGTGCCGGTGAGCGCTCGCCGTTGGGTCGCCGCGGCGCCGTGAGCAGGTCACAGCGGCTGGCCGCCATCGATGTCGGCAGCAACACCATCCACCTGCTGCTCGCCAGCTGCCGACCGGGCAGCGCCCCCCGCCAGCTGTTCCGGCGCCGGGAATTCGTCCAGCTGGGGCTCGACGTGGCGGCCAGCGGGCGGATCGGCCCCGAGCGCCTGGAGCTGGCGGCGCGCACGCTCACCGGGCAGGTGGCGGAGGCGCGGCTGCGGGGCGCGCGGCGCCTGGCCGTGGGGGCGACCCAGGCCCTGCGGGCCGCGGACAACGGGCAGGAGGTGGCCAGCCTGCTGGCCCAGCGCGCCGGCATCCCCGAGGTGGTGGTGCTGCCCGCCGCCGAGGAGGCGCAGCTGGCGTTCTCCGGGGCGACCATGGGCATCCCCCAGGGCACCCTGGCCCTGCTCCTGGACATCGGGGGCGCCTCGACCCAGGTCGCCCTGGGACGGGCTGGAGGGGCGTGCTCCGACCACTCCCTGCCTCTGGGGTCGGGCTCCATCGCCGCCCTGGCAGCTGGCGACCCCCCCAGCCCCGAGGAGTGGCGGGCGATGCAGCGAAGGGTCAGCGAGCTGATCCCCGACCTCGTCCCGCCGCCGCCGCGCACGCTCGCCCTGGGCACCGGCGGTACCATCACCAACCTACCCCGCCTGATCGGGCGCGAGAAGGGCTCGTCCCTGCGGCTCAGGGATGTGGAGGAGGTGATCGAGATCTTTCGCGAGCACCCGGCCTGGGAGGTGGCCGCCCGGACGGCCATGGACCTGGAGCGGGTCCGTCTCTGCCGCGGCGGGGCGCTCATCCTCGCCCACCTCATGGACCTGCTGGGGCTGGCCCGCATCCGCTGCTCGGAGCGGGGGCTTCGGGACGGGATGGTCGCGGCGGTCATGGCCTATGGAGACGACTGGTGGCGTCCGCGTAGCCCGGCGCCACTGACCGCGTCCGCCGCGGAGGCCGAGCTTGCCAGAATCTGATGGCCCAAGCTGCGCGGAGCTCGCCACCGCCGCCCTGGACGACCGATCCCAGGCGCTGCGCTGGGCCACCGCCCGACTGCCCCTGCCCGGCGATCAGGAGGCGGTCCACGACACCCGCGTCGCCCTGCGCCGCCTGCGCGAGGCGGTGGCGGCCCTCTCCGCGTGCCTTCGTCCCACCGACAAGAGGCGGGCGCCGCGCCTGCGCGCCGCCGAGAGAGCCCTGGGCCCGCTGCGCGATGCCGAGGCCCGTTACGAGCTCCTCGCCTCGGTGCTGGGTCCGGTCGCGGTCTCCTGGGACCGCCGCGATGATCCCCGCGCCGCCGCCGTGTATGGATCGTCGATCCTGCCGGGGGCGACCGGTCCGGAGGCCGGCCTGCGCGGACTCGAGGCCAGGGCTCGAGGCTGGTTGGCGGACACCGTGGCCGCCGAGATGGCCGGAGAGCGCGAGAGCCTCCTGGGCGGCCGGACGCTGCCCCGGCTCGGCCGCCTGGCCGGTGGCTTCGAGGTCCTGACCAATCGGCACGGCCGCCAGGCCGCCCGGGCCCTCGCCGGTCAGCAGCTTCCCCGCCTGTTCGAGCTGGCCGCCCTGGGATCCGCGAGCGAGCGGGAGCTGCATCGCCGTCGCATCCGCACCAGGCGGCTGCGCTACCGGCTCGAGCTCTTCGGCCCGGCGCTGGCGGAGGAGCACCAGCGGGTGGTGGAGGAGCTGCGCCGGCTCCAGTCCATGCTCGGCAGGTTTCACGACTTAGCGATCCTGGTGGCCTGGATGGACGAGACCTCCCGTCGCGGGCCCCACGACCTTCGTCCGGCGCTGCGAAGACTGACCGTCAGGATGGAGCTGGAGCATCAGGCGGCCCGGGAGATTGCCGAGGAGGAGCTGCGCCGGCTCGACGGATCGGGCTGGTGGGACGCCGCCCGGCAGGCCTGTCTGGGCTGACGGCCGGACCGCAGAACATCCAGCCCTCCTGTGGCCCGCACCAAGCTTCCTGAGCTGACCGTCCGCCAGGTGCGCCGTCTGGCGCTGGACGCGCAGTCGCTGGGCGCGGCGCCTTTCTCGGCTGCTGCCGCCGGTCCCGACTCGGTGGTCCGTCTGATCCGCCGGCTCGGATACGTGCAGCGGGATCCGCTCAGCGTGGTGGCCCAGAGCCATGAGCTGGTGCTGTGGAGTCGCCTCGGTCAGCTGCAGGGGGGCGCGGTCGAGGTGGGCCTCTGGCAGGACCGGGAGCTGTTCGAGTACTGGGCGCATGCCGCCGCGATCCTCCCCAGCGCGGACTATCCGCTCCACCTCTGGCGCATGCGTCACTTCCGACGTCGACCTCCCAGCTATGGGGCGGGAATGGCGGAGTGGATCGCCTCCAACCAGCAGCTCCGCCGCCACCTGTTGCGGCGCCTGGCGGCGGCGGGTCCCCTGCCCGCGGGCGGGATGGGACTGCCTTCGAAGCGGCCCCGGGACCGCTCCGGGTGGCCAGCTCTGACTGACCAGCAGCGGATGCTGGAGGTGCTCTGGTTCCAGGGCCTGGTGGGGGTGGCCCGCCGCGACGGGCGTGGCCGGCTGTGGGATCTGATCGAGCGCACGCTGCCGGCGGCGGCGACCGCGCCGCAGGTCACCCGCACCCAGGCGATGCTCGACCTCGCCGACCGATCGCTGCAGGCCCAGGGGGTTGCGACCGCTCGGCAGATCGCCAGGCACCTGAATGGCGGCGCCCCCTCTGGGATCGACCTGTTGGCCGCCCAGCTGGTGCGGCAGGGGCGGGCGCGCGAGGTCGCGGTCCGCGGTCATGACGGGCTGATCCCCGGCCCCTGGCTGATCTCCTCGGCCGCTCTCGAATCCTGGGAGAGCGGAGCGCTGGACAGCTGGCGGGGGAGGACCGTGCTGCTTTCCCCCTTCGACAACCTGATCATCGACCGGCGCCGCACCGAGCTGGTCTTCCAGTTCCGGTATCGGATGGAGATCTACCTGCCGCCCGCACGGCGTCAGTTCGGCTATTACGTGCTCCCGATCCTCTGCGGGGATCGCCTGGTGGGCCGGCTCGACTGCCGCCGAAACCTCGCCGATGGCTGCCTGGAGATCCTCTCGGTGCATGAGGAGCCCGGGGTTCGAACGCCGGCCGGGATCGCTCCTGCAATCCGCGCGGCGCTGCTGTCCTTGGCCCGAGCGGCCCACCTGGAGTCGATCACATTCCGGGACCCGAAGCGAGTCGCTGCGCAGTGGCGGGCCGGCCTGCTCGCCTGAGCAGGGCGCACCGCAGCCCGGTCGGGATATGCTCAAGCTCGTGAACGCCGCCGGAGCCACCCAGGATCGCGTCCGGTGCTTGGTGGTTGGGGGAGGCGTGGTGGGATTGGCCCTGGCCTGGGAGCTCTCCAAACACGGGTGGGCGGTCACGGTGGTGGAGCGCGAGCCACAGTGCGGCCAGGGCGCCTCAGCCGCCGCCGCGGGGATGCTCGCCGCCGGGGTGGAGGCCGGCGCCCCGGGGCCCTTCCTGGACCTCTGCCGCCGGAGCTCGCAGATGTGGCGGCCCTGGGCGGAGGAGTTGCGCTCCGACTCCGGGGTGGACTGCGAGCTGGAGACCTCGGGCTTGCTCCGGGTCACCAGCCGCGCCGACTCGGTGTCGGATCTGGAGGTCCGCCGGGCCTGGCAGCTCACCCAGGGGATCCGTGTCTCCGAGCTGCTCAATTTCGATCAGCTGCGGGCCGAGGTGCCCGGGATATCCGCCTCGGTGGTGGCCGGTCTGCTCTACCCGGACGAGGCGCACGTCCACACCCACCGGGTGACCCAGGCGCTGGAGCTGGCGGCGCGCCACCGCGGGGCCACGATCGAAACCGGGATGGAGGTCACCTCACTCCGGGTTGCCGGAGACCGGGTGCTCGCCGTCGGCCCGGGCCGCGAGCTGGAGGGGGATCTGGCCGTGGTCGCCGCCGGCTCCTGGAGTGGAGAGTTCCTGGCGGAGCTGGGTGTGGACGCATCGGTCGATCCCATTCGGGGCCAGATCGCCGCCGTGCGCCTGCCCCCGGGAGCGCTACCCCGGATCATCTTCGGCGACGGGGGCTACGTCCTCCAGAAGCGGTCCGGACTGGTGCTGGTCGGGGCCACGGAGGAAGTGGCCGGTTTTGCGCCGTGGCCAACCCTGGCGGGCATCGAGCGCCTCAGCGCGGTCGCCGCCGACCTCGTTCCCGCGGTGGCCGGGGCGCCGTTCTCGCACAGCTGGGCGGGCCTGCGGCCCCACTCGGCGGCCGGTCCGATCCTCGGCCGGGCCCCGGCCACGGATAGGGTCTGGCTGGCGACCGGGCATCACCGCAATGGGATCCTGCTGGCGCCCGCGACCGCGGAGCTCCTGGGCCGAGCCATCCGCGAGGGGACGGATCCCCCCGGGCTGGCCGCCTTCAGGCCGCGGGCGGCCGGGTCAGGTTGAGCCGCAGACCGTCGAACGCCAGCAGCGCGCCGGGCACCGGCCGCCGCTCGCTGAGGTGGGTCAGCAGGAAGGAGGTGCTCGGGAACTCTCGCATCAGCAGCTCCACCTCCTCCTTCCAGAGGTGGATCGGTGCCGGCCTGGACCATCCGGTGCACTCGCACAGGAGGTGGTCGACCGACCCCGCCAGACGGCGGATCCCCGGGCACAGGGTGGTGTCGCCCGAGTAGCCCAGGCTGACGTCGGGCGACTCCACCCGGATTCCCAGGCAGTGCAGCTGGGGCACGTGCTCCACTTCGAAGAACTCGAGCCGGTGGGAGCTCAGCTGCTCTGTGACACCATCCGCCACCTCCCTCAGGAGGGGGGGGTGCTGGGAGCAGAAGGAGTTCCAGAATTCCTTCCCCAGGCTGAGCTCACCGAGGTGGCGCAGGTGGTCGGCGAGATCGCGCGGACCCAGCACCAGCAGGGGCGCGGCCTCGGGCCTGGTCACGGCCCTCGCCACCAGCAGCATGGGCAGCTGCCCGACATGGTCACCGTGCAGGTGGGAGATGACCACCGTCTCTATCTCCGCCAGGTCGACCCCCAGCCGCGCCAGCAGCAGGGGTGCGGGGGCGCCGCAATCCAGGAGCAACTTGCGGTCCACCAGGTAGCCGGCCTGGTGGCCCGTGTCCGCAAAGGCGGACCCACTGCCGAGGACGGCGAGCTCCACTCAGATGCTCTGCAGCCGGATCACGGTCGGTCTGGAGCCTCCCCGGGTCGGGCGCCGGCCCGCACGCCAGGCGCGCCACAGCAGGCGGGGGTAGCC
>JAKABA010000140.1 GCA_021802115.1 bacterium
CGATCCGGCCCCGAGCCCGATCACGGCCATGCGCCCCTGGGTCCGAAGGGCGGAGAGCCCTTCGGCGACCCCCTGGCCGCCCACCAGCTCCAGGATGAGGTCGAAGGGACCCTGGGCGAGCGCGTCGGCGGGGAGAGCGGCGGCGGAGGCGCCCAGGTCGAGCAGCTGTTCAAGCCGCTCCGGGTTGCGGCACGAGGCGACGACCGTGGCTCCGGCCGCCGCCGCCAGCTGGACCCCGGCGGTGCCGACCCCACCGGCCGCGCCGGTGATCAGGACGCGCTCTCCAACCTGCAGGCCAGCCTGCAGGAAGAGCGCGTCCCAGGCGGTCGCGAAGGCCTCGGGGAAGCCGCCGGCCTGCGCCATCTCCATCCGCTCGGGGGCCGGCAGAACCGAGCCCTCGTCCACCGTGGCGAGCTCGGCGTGGGCGCCTCCCGGGACCAGCGCCATGACGCGGTCTCCGGGCTGGAACCGTCGGACGGACGGGCCGATCCCGACCACCAGACCGGCGAGCTCGAGGCCGGGGATGTCCGCGGCGGCGCCCTCCGGGGGAGGGTAGTGCCCGCGCAGCTGAAGCACGTCGGCACCGTTGACCCCGGCCGCCGCCACCTTGACCAGGACCTCGTGGTCACCGGGCGTGGGGTCGGGAGCTTCCCGCCAGACCAGCCGACCGTCCTCGATGCGGTTCGCCCTCACCACTCCAGCATAGGTGGTTCGGATTCCTGGCAGCCGCTCGGGCGGGGGCGACGAGAGCGGGAAGGCCTCTGCCGGGGACTTGCCAGCGCGCGGCTGCTGGCGCAGGATGGTCTCATGGTGCCCACAGGGGCCGAATCGCCGGTTGTCGCTTGGGAATCCGGGGAGGATGGCGTGCGGGTCCTGGTGCGCGAGCACCGGCGCGCGGTGATGGCGGCCGCCCTGCGTGCGACCGGTGACCCCGCCCTGGCCGAGGAGATCGTGCAGGAGACCTTCCTGCGGGCCTGGCGCAATCCCCAGGCCTTCAGGGGTCCCGACAGCTCACCGCGCGGTTGGCTGTTGACCGTCGCCCGCCACGTGCTGTCTGACCGGTGGCGGCAGCGGGCGCGGCGGCGCGCGGCGGAGGCGGCTGCGTCAGAAGGTGGCGGCTTCGATGAGTCCGCCTTCGACAGGGCGCTTGAGGCGCAGGTGGTGCGGGCGGCCATGGCCCGGCTCAGCCCCGACCACCGAGAGGTGCTGTTGCAATGCGTCTGGGGCCAGCGCACGGTGGCGGAGGCCGCCCGGGCTCTGGGGATTCCCGCCGGCACGGTCAAGTCCCGGACCTACTATGCCCTGCGCTCACTGCGACTGATCCTCGACGAGATGGGGTACGAGCCGTGAGCCCGCCAGATCAGTTCCGCGACGATCTCGGCGCCTACGCTCTGGGAGCGCTCCCCGCCGACGAGGCGCTTGCGCTGGGTGAGCACCTGCGGGGCTGCCCAGAGTGCCGCCGAGAGCTGGAGGAGCTGCAAGCTGTGGCTCCGATGGTGGTGCGGGCCGGAGCCGCGGCCGCGCTGGGGGCGGGATCGGGAGGGGCCGTCAAGCGGCGCAGGGTCTCCCGATGGCTCGCGGCCGGAGTCGCAGTCGGCGCCACCGCGGCCGCGCTGGGGGCGGCGACCGTTCTGGTCGGCGGGTCGGCGGAGACGGTCGCATTCCGGTCCACGTCCGGTTGGATCCACGCCCACGGAACCGTGACCTACGAGCCCAGACCGTGGGGGACCCAGCTGGTGATCCGAGTGGCCGGTCTGCCGGCGGCGCTGCGCTGCCAGATCTGGGTCGAGGGGCAGGACGGCAGCTGGCAGGAGGCCGGGTCCTGGCGTCCGGTCGGCGGTGGCGCCACCGCCGTCGAAGCCCCCTCGCTTCTCACCGTGAGCCGGATCGACGGGGTAGCGCTGGAGACCTCTCAGGGCCAGGAGCTGCTCTGGGCGGCGGCGCCCCATGGAAGCTGAGGTGGCCGGGTCGCCGGACGCCCGGCGGCTCCTCACGGCTCGGGCCGGATCAACCTCCGGAACTCATCCAGAGCCAAGGCGCCTGAGAAAGGCGTCCTCGCCGGGATAGTCGAAGAACGGGTGGAAGAAGTCGAGGTCGAGGCCCATCGCGGACTCTCTCAATCCCGACTGCCGCCAGCGGTCGACCAGCCAGGAAACCTCCTCGGCCACCGTCGAGGCGAAGTCACCGACCGGCTGGTAGCCCAGGGCGGTGGCGGCACGGGTGTCGAGGATGATCGGGTGGCGAGCAGCCCAGGGATGCATCCCCAGCCCTCCCTCACACTTCCCATCCAGGAGGATCTCATGCCAGCGGTGGCCCATGAGGTCGGCCACCACCCTGGATATGCGAAGTGCCGACGGTGCGTCCGGGTCAGCCGAGTTGAGGATTCGGCGGCCAGGGTGAGCGGCCGCCAGCGCTATCAGCGCGGCCAGGTTGGCGGCCGCGGTCGTGTGGTCGATCCCCGCCCCCCGGTCGCAGAGCAAGAGCGCCCGGCGCCGATCCAGGGCCCGGCGCACGAACACCCACTCACGAGGGCGCCGAGCACCTCTGCCGTGAACCTTGGACGGTCGGATCACCGTGATGGGCAGGCCGCTGTCGAGCAGAATCCGCTCCGCGGCCACCTTGTTGCGGCCGTATCGTTCCCGGCTGTTCCAGTCGCCGGCGGCGGGCTCCAAGGTCGCCTGTTCCTCCGTGATCGGGCCCTCGAAGTCGGGCGCCTGGTCCGAGTTGGAGTGGTGTCCGAGGCGGTCGACGTAGACCGCCTTGCTGGAGATCATGACGGTGGAGTCGGCCCGTTCGGCTATCGGCAGCAGGAGGCGGGCGTCGTCGGCCGTGTAGCAGATGACATCCAGGAGGAGCGTGGCGCCCTGGCCCATCGCTGCCAGGAGATCTTGGGATCGGCCGCGATCGGCGGCGATGAACCTGGCCCCCATGTCGGCCAGACCGGCAGGCAGGTGGCCGGGATCCCGTCCGGTGACGTCCACCTGCCAGCCCGCCTGAAGCAGATGACGGGCGGCGGCCTCCCCGATCATGCCGGTGCCGCCCAGGATGAGTGCCCGCCGCATGGGGTTGACCATATCCGATACCTGCGGCCGCGGGCTTGAAGTTGACTTCGCGTGGTCCGGGCGAGCACAATCCTGGGGCGATGCTGCAATCAAGGGTTGTGATCTGGCGCTGGTCCCACCGGGGTTCAGTGTCCGCGCGCCTCTGAAGCAGCCGCCCAGAGAACCGGCACCAAGCCCCGGGCCGCAGAGCCCGGGGCTTTTTTTGTTGTCCAGGAGGGTAACTTGACACCGCAACCGCGGATCCATCCCGAGCCGGAGGCGATCTCAGAGCAGATCGGGAAATTCCCCATCGTGCCCATGTGGGTGGAGCTCCCGATCCCGCCCTTCGTGCCGTCGGTCGCCTTCGGGCAGATCTCCAAGGAAGGGCCGGGAATCCTCCTGGAGAGCCTCGACATCTGGGGAGACCCCGGCCCCCACACCATCCTCGGCTGGGATCCCGCCGCCCTGGTGACGGTCGACCACTCGGGCCTGGAGATCGGGCATCGCCGCCGTCTCCTGCCACTCCTGGACGGCTGGACCGGGTCGGCGGACGATCCCACCACCTCACTGCGGGCCCTGGCCAAGGCGCTGGCCGCGCCGGCGGTCCCCGGGCTGCCCACCCTCACCGGCGGCCTCGCCGGGATGCTGGCCTACGAGGCCGCGAACCTGATCGACGGCCATCGTTGCCCGTCGGGCCGCGGCCGGACCTTCGGTGCCCCCATCCAGTTGCTGCTGCTCGATCGGGCCGCAGTCTTCGATCACCGCGGCCAGCGGCTGGTGCTGGTCTGCCACATCCGCCCCGAGGACGGATACCAGGCTGGCGCGAGCGCACTGGAGGAGATGGTGGCAGCCATGGACGGACTGGAAACCGGGCCGGCCATGTCGGAGGCGGGCTACTCCGGCGCTCTGGCAGCCGCCCCCAACATATCCCCCGACACCTTCCTGGCGTCGGTCAGGAGGACCAAGCGCAACATCGAGGAGGGCGACATCTACCAGGCCGTGCTCTCGCGCCGGCTCTCGGTGCCGGCCTTTCAGTCGGGTCTGGAGGTGTACCGGCGGCTGCGCCAGACCAACCCCTCACCGGCGATGTTCTTCTTGCGCCTGCCGGGTCTCGAGCTGGCCGGGTCCTCGCCGGAGCCGCTGGTCAAGGTCTTCGGCCGCCAGGCGATGACCCGTCCGATCGCGGGGACCAGGCCGCGCGGCGAGAGCGAGGCCGACGATCGGCGGCTGGCGGCGGAGCTGCTGGCCGATCCCAAGGAGCGGGCGGAGCACGCGATGCTGCTCGACCTGGCCCGCAATGACCTGGGGCGCGTCTGCAGCCCCGGCTCGGTCAGGGTGACCGAGATGATGTCGGTGCAGAACTTTCCTCGGGTCATGCACATAGTGAGCACGGTGGAGGGTGAGCTCGCGGAGGGGCGGCACTGCCTGGACGCGCTGTTCGCCACCTTTCCCGCGGGTACTGTCACGGGCGCTCCCAAACGGCGGGCGATGGAGATCATCGCCCGCGAAGAGCCCACCGCCAGGGGTCCCTATGCGGGCGCGGTCGGCTACGTGTCGTTCGCCGGGGACCTCGACTTCTGCATCACCATTCGCACCGCGGTGCTGGCCCACAAGCAGATCCACGTGCAGGCGGGAGCCGGCATCGTCGCCGACTCGGATCCGGTGACGGAGCTGAAGGAGACGGAGGCCAAGGCTTCGGCCATCCTGGCCGCGGTGAGTGGCGGGGGGAACGGCTCATGATCGTGGTGGTCGACCACCAGGACTCCTTCGTCTACAACCTGGTGCAGTTCGTGGGAGCGGAGGGCCACGAGGTGACCGTGGTCCCGTCCTTGGGCACCACCGTCGCCGACGTTCTCGGGCTGGAGCCGGCGGGGGTCATCCTCTCACCGGGTCCGGGGCGGCCCGGCGAGGCGGGATGCTTCATCGAGCTGATCCGCGAGCTGCCCCCGGACCTGCCGATTTTGGGGGTGTGCCTGGGCCATCAAGCTCTGGCGGAGGCCTACGGGGGAAGGACCGTGCGGGCCCCTGCACCGGTTCACGGCAAGGTGAGCTCGGTGGTGCACCAGGGGGTGGGGCTCTTCGCCGGCCTTCCGTCTCCGGTGGAGGTCGGCCGGTATCACTCCCTGGTCGTGGACCGGTCGACCGTCTCCCCTGAGTTGGAGGTCGTGGCCGAGACCGAGGACGGGCTGGTGATGGGCCTCGCCCACCGCCGGCTGCCGAGGTACGGGGTGCAATTTCATCCCGAGTCGGTGCTCACCCCCGTGGGGCCACGCATCATGCGTGCCTTCCTGGATGTGGTCCGGACCCGATGAGCGCTCTGGGGCTTGACGGGATCGCCTCGAGCCGTCAGGCTTACTGGCGACATGCAAGGTTGGAACCTGGGGTCTGCTGGCCTGTGCGGGCAAGGCGTCCGATTTTATTCGTATCGGTGCGCCACGCCCTCTGTGGGCCGAAACCCCGGGTAGTCAACCCGGGTCGGCCCGGATCGGGAGGCGTGGAGCGGGATCCGCGCCTCTGCCGGGCACAGGCTCAGCCTCCGCTTCACCTCCCAGCAAGTGCAAGAGGAGGTACGAGGATGCGACCAGATGCTGCCGGAGGCTACGGGCGGCAGACCGCCTGCAGGGGCATTCGGGGTGCGACCACGGTGGATCGGGCCGCGGGTCCCGAGCGGATGGAGGTCGTGGTCGGTGAGCTGCTCGAGGCGATGAGCGGTCCCAACGGGGTGGCTCCAGAGGATGTGGCTGCCCTGATCTTCACCCTCCAGGACGATCTGGGACCGGTCAACCCCGCCGCCGCCGCGCGCGCTCTGGGCTACTCGAATGTGCCCTTGCTGATGGTGAGGGAGCACGGCGGGGACACCAGGGTGGGGCGCTGCCTGCGCGCGCTGATGCTGGTCAACTCGACCCTCTCACAGGCGCAGGTGCGCCACGCCTACCTCGGTGGCGCAGCCGGGCTGCGCCCGGACCTGGCGGAGGGAGAACGGCTGTGATCGTGATGGAGGCGCATGCCTCCCAGACCCAGGTCCGGGCGGTGGTCCAGCGAGTGCGCCAGCTGGGGTTCACCCCCCATGTGTCGCACGGTCGGGAGCGGACCATCGTCGGGGTGGTCGGCCACGAGACCGACACGGACCTGGACAGCCTGGGTGCGCTGGAGGGGGTGGAGCGGGTGGTCCGGGTGCTTCACGACTACCCCCTCGCCAGCCGCGACTTCCACCCCATGGACAGGACCATCACCCTCGCCAACGGAGCGGTTCTGGGGGGAGGGGGAGTCCTCATGATGGCGGGGCCATGCGCGGTGGAGGGCAGAGAGCAGTTGGAGGAGGCGGCGGCCTGCGTGGCCGCCCTGGGGGTCAGGGTGCTGCGGGGAGGCGCGTTCAAGCCCAGAACGTCGCCCTACTCCTTCCAGGGGTTGGGCGAGGAGGGGCTGCGGATGCTCCGCTCCGTGGCCGACCGTCACCAGCTGATGGTGATCACCGAGGTGCTGGCCAGTGAGGACGTGGAGCTGGTGGCACGCTACGCCGATGTCCTCCAGATCGGCGCCCGCAACATGCAGAACTACCGCCTCCTCCAGGCCTGCGGGGCGGTGGACCGGCCCGTGCTGCTGAAACGGGGCCTGTCGGCGACGATCGACGAGTGGCTGCAGGCGGCCGAATACATCCTGGCCGGGGGAAACCAGCAGGTGGCACTGTGCGAGCGCGGCATTCGCGGGTTTGAGCCCAGCGTGCGTTTCACTCTCGACATAACCGCGGTTCCGGTGCTGAAGCGTCTGACCTCGCTGCCCTTGGTGGTGGACCCCAGCCACGCCGCCGGCCGCGCCGACTACGTGGGGGCGATCGCTCGGGCGGCGGTGGCGGCGGGGGCCGATGGGCTCCTGGTGGAGGTTCACCCGCGGCCCGCCGAGGCGCTTTCTGACGGAGCGCAATCGCTGGACCCCGGCGCCTTCCAAAAGCTGGTGGGAGAGGTGAACCGGATCGCGGCCGCAGTGGGGAGAGCTGACACTTGAACGGATTGGGGGTTGTCTGCGTGGTGGGGGCAGGTCAGATCGGCACCTCGATCGGGATGGCGCTGAGGGGATCCGCCGCCGCCGTGGCGGATGAGGTCCTGCTCTGGGACGTGGACCCCGCCCGGCGCGCGCGCTGCCTCGTCCTCGGAGGGGCGGACCGGGGCTTGGTGGATGCCGAGGAGGTGTTGGCGGCGGACGTCATCGTCCTGGCCATCCCGGTGTCGGAGGTGGTGCGATGGGTAGAGACCTGGGGTGGCCAGGTCTCGCCGGACACCCTGGTGGTCGACACCGGCAGCGCCAAGCAGGCCGTGGTGGCGGCGATGCGCTCCCACCTGAGGGCAGGGACGCACGGGATCGGTGGCCACCCGGTGTGCGGGAATGAGGGTCGTGGCCCGGACGCCGGCGACCCCGAGATGCTCAAGGGGGCTGTCTTCGTGCTCACCCCGCTGGCCGACGACGCCACCGCGCTGGAGCGGGCCCGGGCGCTGGTTGATGCGCTGGGCTCTCAGCCCGTGGTGCTGGACGCCGCCCGCCACGACGAGATCCTGGCGGTGTCCAGCCATCTGCCCCATCTGGTGGCGGCGGCCCTGGTCGAACTGGTGCCGGACGCCGGGCCCGAGACAGAGCTGTGGCGTCGGTTGCTCGGTCCAGGCTTCAGCGGCGCCACCCGGCTGGCGGCGAGCGACCCTGAGATGGTGGCCAGTTTCCTGGCCGCCAACGCCGGCCCCCTCAGGCAGGCCGTGGGCGAGCTTCAGCGGGCTCTGCGCGAGTGGGAGGCGGAGGTCGCATCCCCGAGGTCACTGGCTGCACGGCTGGAAAGGGCGTCCAGCCGCCGCGCCGCCCTGCTCGGAGACTGCTGATGGCGCTCAGGACCCTGGGCTCCAGCTCCGGTCTGAGGGGGCGGTGCTCGGTTCCGGGTGACAAGTCGATCTCCCACCGCGCCGCCCTGCTCTCGACCCTCGCCCGGGGCGAGACCCGCCTCAAGGGATACTCCGACGCGGCTGACTGTCGCGCCAGCCTGGCGGCTGTGCGAGCCCTTGGGGGGGAGGTCGTGGGTGAGTCGGACCAGCTCGTGCTGAGCCCTCCGAGCTGGTCGGCAACGTCGGGCCCAGCACCGCAGCGGATCGACTGCTCGCGGTCGGGCACCACCATGCGACTCCTGACCGGCCTTCTGGCGGGGAGCTCGCAGCTGTTCCGGTTGGAAGGCGACCCCCAGCTGATGCGGCGTCCGATGGCGCGGGTGGCCGAGCCCCTGAGGTCCATGGGGGCGCAGGTGGAGCTGTCGGTCGCGGGCACCGCGCCGATCCTCATCCGCGGCGGAGACCTCCATGGGATCACCCACCGCCCCGATGTGGCCAGCGCCCAGGTCAAGTCCGCGGTTCTCCTGGCGGGGTTGCAGGCGCAGGGCGAGACCGTGGTTGAGGAACGCATCGCGACCAGGGATCACACCGAGCGCCTGCTCACCATGATGGGTGCCCGCCTGGACCGAGAGTCCACAGCCGGTTCGGCTCTCATCCGGGTCATGGCGGGGCCGCTGCATCCGCTCAGACTTCGCATCCCCGGGGACGCGTCGTCGGCGGCCGTGATCGCGGCCGCGGCGGCGCTGGTTCCAGGGTCTGACGTCGTCATCGAGGGGGTAAGCCTCAATCCGACCCGAACAAGGTTCCTGGAGGTGCTGGCACGCATGGGGTCCGAGGTGGACCAGGAGGTGCTGGAATCCCCGGACAGTCTGGAGCCCAGCGGCACGGTCAGGGTCCGGTACAGGCCGCTGCGGGCGGTGCGGGTGGGAGAGGAGGAGGTGCCGGACCTCATCGACGAACTCCCCCTGGTGGGGCTGCTGGCGACCCAGGCCGAGGGGGTGTCCGAGGTCACCGGCGCCGGGGAGCTGAGGGTGAAGGAGAGCGACCGCATCAGGGGGCTGGTGGAGGGCCTGCGGGCCCTGGGCGCCAACGCGGAGGAGATGGAAGATGGCTTCGCCGTGATCGGAAGGACGGATCTCCGGGGCGGGGTCTGCGACTCCCTTGGTGACCACCGGCTGGCGATGACCTTCACCCTGGCCGGCCTGATCTCCAAGGAGCCGACCACGGTGCTGGGGAGGGAGTTCATCCCCGACTCCTTCCCGGGGTTCGACGAGTGCCTGGGGCGTCTGCTGTGACCGAGCAGCTGGCGCTCATCGGCGCCCCGGTGCACCACAGCCCATCGCCGGCCATGCACCAGGCCGCCTTTTCCGCGCTCGGGTTGGACTGGCACTACTCGGCCATCGAGGTGGCCGCGGGTGGGCTTCCCGCGATCTGGCCCGAGTTGCGTGCCCGCCTTCTGGGGGCCAATATCACCACCCCTCACAAGGAAGCGGCGGCCCAGCTCGTGGACCAGGCGTCCCCTGAGGCCCGGGCGGTGCGGTCGGTGAACACGGTGGTGTTCGGCGGTGACGAGGTGTTCGGAGCCACCACCGACGGCACCGGGTTCATGCGGGCCCTGGCCGAGGCCGGTCACGCGCGGCCGCGCGCGGCCCTCATTCTGGGTTCTGGTGGCGCCGCTCGAGCTGTTGCCGGAGCCCTCCTGGCGGCTTTCTGCCGGGTGACCCTGGCGGCGCGCAACCGGGCTCGGGCCGAGGCGGCGGCATCCCAGCTGAGCGACGGCGGCGATGCGGCGATTTCGGTGATCTCACTGGACCACCACTGGATCTCGGAGACCGTGGAGAAGTGCGACCTCCTGGTCAACGCCACCACCGTCGGATCCAGTCCGCATCCCGAGGCCTGCCCGCTCCCAACGGAGGTCCCACTTCACCCCGGACTCACGGTGTTCGACCTGGTCTACGGTCGCGAGCCCACCGAATTGCTCCGCCGGGCGGGCCGGGCAGGCTGCCGCACCATCCCCGGGGTGGAGATGCTGGTGCACCAGGCGGCTCAATCCCTGGAGATCTGGTCAGGGCTGAGGCCTCCCATCGAGATCATGCGCGAGGCTGCGACTCTACATCTGGAACGGCAAGGGGTGGCGCCGTGAGCCTGCGCCTGCTCACGGCCGGGGAGTCGCACGGCCCCGAACTTGTGGCCATCCTGGATGG